>JASFRN010000100.1:0-9990 GCA_050114915.1 Gemmatimonadales bacterium
CGCGGCGCCATCGGCGGCCTCGAGCGTGACCAGCAGCGTGTAGAGCTCGGGCGTCTCCGCCGTCCAGCGTCGAACCTCCGGGATCGTGTCGTGGAAGATGAATCGGGCCCGGCCGATCTCGTCGAACGCGGATGGCACGCGGCGGTCGACGATCGCGGTGTCACCGTCCAGCAGCTCGAGACGGACGGTCGAGGCTCCGCCCCGCATCACGTCGAGATCCACGTCGAGAACGCCGTCGGTGTAGCCGCCGTCCAGCCCTGCCCGCACCTGGACGTCGGCGACGCGCGACGCCGGCTCGGCGTACAGGTAGACCTCCCGATCGATTCCGCTCAGCCGCCAGAAGTCCTGGTCCTCCAGGTAGCTGCCGTCGCTCCAGCGGTAGACCTCGACCGCGAGCTCGTGCGCGCCGGGCCCGGCCAGCCGCGTCACGTCGAATTCCGCCAGGAGCTTGCTCCCCTGCGAGTAGCCGACCATGACTCCGTCGACCCACACGTACAGGGCGGAGCGCACGGCGCCGAAGTGGAGCACGACCCGGTCACCGGCCCAGGCCTCGGGCACCGTGAAGCTCCGGCGGTACTGGCCCACCGGGTTGTCGTCGTGCTGAATGAACGGCGGGTTCTTCTCGAACGGGTACGGGATGTTCAGGTAGATCGGCACCCCGTAGCCGTGGAGCTCCCAGTCGGCGGGCACGGGGATGCGGTCCCAGCCGGCGTCGTCGAGGTCCGGCCGCTGGAAGCCGGCGAGCCGCTCGGCGGGCTTCGGCGCCCAGTGGAACGCCCAGTCGCCGTCGAGCGAGAGGCGGCGGGCCGAGCGGGACGGATCGCGGGCCAGTGCCAGCTCCCGGCTCTCGTAACTGAAGAACGTCGCCCGGGGCGGGAGCTTCGCGAGCTCGACCACCGAGGGATCTTCCCAGTGCGGGCGCACCTCGCCCCATGCACCGGTCACCCGCTGCTCGGGGTCCGCGTCGGCAGCGGGCCGGAGTCCCAGCGGCCGTCCCGACGGGGTCGCCGCGCCGGCGTATCCGGTCCACGGACGACCGGCGTGGGCGAGGATCGTCGCGGCGGCGTCCTCGGGGGTCGGCGTCCAGGTCAGCGCGCCGCCCAGCATGGAGGGGCCCGACGCCAGCCAGAACGTGCGACCGACGGGGGACGGGCCGGTTCCCAGGACCAGCACCAGCCAGTCCTCCTCCCCGTATGCCGGACGCCTGCGCACCCCCTCCAGGAGGCGCCCTAGCTGCCCGTCCGCCTGCGTGGCCGTCGACGCCGCGAGGCGCGTGACGGTCACGTCGGACTCGGCCTGGGGGAGCCGCGCCACGGCTTCCTCCGGGGAGAGCGGACTCCCGGCGCCGTCGACCGACAGGGCCCCGGCGAGCCGGGTCCAGGTTCCGGCCGCGACCACGGCGCCGGGCCGCACGCGGTCGGTGAACACGCCGTCGGCCCGAAGTCCGTCCAGCACCGGGGTCCAGGCCTCGGCGATCGACGACGGGGAGACGCCGTCCACGAGCACGACGAGGGCGCGCGGCGTGCCCGCGGGCGGCGCGAAGCGAGGCGTGGGCGGGGAGAGCGTGGCGCCCGGGAGGACGAACAACACAGCCGCGGCCAGGGTGACCGGGGCGAGGCGCCGGCGGAGTGCTTGGCGGGGCTTCGGCATGAGCTGACCTGGTCGGGCATCGAGCGTATCCGGGTGGCCCGGAACACGTTGTAGTGCCAAACTACCCGGTCCGCGCGACCCGCACCACGAACCGGCAGCGTCCATGCGGCTAGAACTCCTCGACATCGTCGCCTTCGCCGCGTTCATCGCGCTCGTCATCGTCGTATCGCTCCGCGCGGGGCGAGAGGAGAAGGACTCCGAGGATTACTTCCTCGCCGGTCGGGCCCTCCCCTGGTGGCTCGTCGGGATCTCGCTCATCGCGTCGAACATCTCGACCGAGCACTTCGTGGGGATGGCCGGGCGCGGCTACGAACTCGGCATGGCGATCGCGAGCTACGAGTGGATGGCGGCCGTCACTCTCGTCGTGGTGGGGCTCGTGTTCCTCCCGCGCTTCCTCCGGGCGGGCGTCTACACGATCCCCGAGTATCTCGAGCGGCGCTACGACGTGCGCGCCCGCACCCTGATGGCCGTGTACATGCTCGTCGCCTACGTGCTCGTCGCGCTCGCCACGGTGCTCTACTCGGGCGCGCTCGCGCTGGAGACGATGTTCGGAATCCCGACCACGCCGGGGATCTGGCTGATCGGGATCCTGGCGGGGGGCTACACCGTGTACGGCGGCTTGAAGGCCGTCGTGTGGTCCGACCTCATCCAGGGGGTCGCGCTGCTGGCCGGCGGCGCGTTGACCACGGTGCTCGCCCTGCGCGCCGTGGGCGGATGGGGCGCGTTCGTGGCGCTGAGCGGCGACCGGCTCCACACCGTGCTTCCCTGGAACCACCCCGAGATGCCGTGGGTGGCGGTGTTCATCGGCGGGCTGTGGATCCCGAACCTGTTCTACTGGGGTCTCAACCAGTTCATCACGCAGCGGACCCTGGGCGCGAAGAGCCTGGCCGAGGGGCAGAAGGGGATCTTCCTCGCCGCGTTCCTCAAGCTCCTGATCCCGTTCATCATCGTGGTGCCCGGGATCGCGGCGGCGGAGCTGTTCGGCGACGTGATCACCAACGCCGACCAGGCCTATCCGGTGCTGATCCGCGAGCTGCTCCCGGCGGGCCTGACGGGCATCATGTTCGCCGCGCTGTTCGGGGCGGTGATGAGCTCGCTCGACTCGATGCTGAACTCGGCGGCGACGATCTTCTCGGTGGACGTCTACGGGCGGCACCTCCGGCCCGACACCGACGCCCACGGGATGGTGCGGATCGGCCGCATCACTACCGCGGTGCTCGTCGTGGTGGGGTGCCTGTGGGCGCCGATGGTCGGCGCCGCGCCGAGCGTGTTCGAGTACATCCAGAAATTCTGGGGCTTCATCTCGCCCGGGATCGTGGCGGTGTTCGCCGTGGGGATCGTGTCACGGCGCGCGCCGTCCGCGGCGGCGGTCGGAGCGATGCTGCTCGGGATCCCGGTATACGGCGCCCTGCTGGTCTTCCTGCCGCAGGTGGCGTTCCTGCACCACATGGCGATCACCTTCGCGCTGCTCGTGGCCTTCATGGCCGCGTGGACGAAGGCGCGACCCCTCTCTGAGGCGGCCGCACAGGCGGCCCGGGTGAGGCAGGATACGTCGTCGGCGCCGGGTCTCGCCCTGGAACCCGCGCGAGGCGCCCCGCTGATGGGAGCCGCGATCGTCCTCCTGGCGGCCGGCCTCTACCTGGTGTTCTGGTAGCGTCCAGTTCGCTCATCCCGCCAGCCGTAATTACATTGTAATAACTACCGGCGACTTGATGGAGCATTGAGATGGCGGACGAGGGTGAGGGAGTGGCCAGCAAGATCATTCGGATCGGGAACTCCCGTGGCGTCAGGATCCCCAAGCCGCTGCTCGAGCAGACGGGGCTGGAAGGGCGCGTGCGTCTCCGGGTGGTCGGGCGTGGGATCCTGATCGAGCGGTGCGACGAAGTCCGGGACGGCTGGCGGGAGGCTGCGAAGGAGATGCGGGAACGGGGCGAGGCCGGCCTCCTGGATGAACCGACCGTCACGGAGTTCGACGAGAGCGAGTGGACGTGGGAGTGACGGCACGGCGCGGAGACGTGCACCTGGTGGCGCTCGAGCCGGGGCGTGTGAGCGAGATCCGGAAGACTCGTCCCTGCCTGGTCGTTTCGCCGGACGAATTGAACGAACATCTCGGGACGTTCATCGTCGCCCCGATGACGACTGGCGGGCACCCCTATCCGTTCCGCGTCGCGTGCCGGTTCCAGAAGCGTGACGGTTACGTCGTTCTCGATCAGCTTCGCACGGTGGATCGCAGCCGGCTCGTGCGTCGACTCGGTCGCGCGCCGGCTTCGACGCTCGCTACCGCGCTCGAGACGCTCAGGGAGATGTTCGAGGAGTAGTCGAGCGGGCGGCCCGACTCAGTCGCCCGCGTAGAGCGCCACCCGGACCTCGCGGGGCGTGTCCCAGCCGTCTTCGAGGTGGAGCCGCACTCGCCGAACCGGCACCGGTTCGAACCGGTCGAGCTTCTTGTAGCCGATCGTGATCCCGCTCGTGAGGGTCCGCCATCCGGAGGCCGTGAGCCCCTCCACGCGGTAGCCGGTCACCGACTGTCCTCTCGCGACGTCCTCGGCGAGTTCGATCACCCCGACCCGTGCGCTTCGGTCCAGGTGGAGCTCCTGCACGGCGGTGCGGGGCCCGGTCGCGGTGCGTCTCCGCGTCGTGCCGGTGGCGAGATCGTCGGCGAACATCTCGTCCAGGCCCGCGCGCATCCCGTGCAGGCGGCGGACGTCGGTTTCGTGCAGCAGGCCCGCGGGCATGGGCGGGACGTTCAAGAGGAGCTTCGAGTTCCGGCCCACCGAGGTGAAGTACAGGTCGACCAGGTCGTCGACCGCTCGCACCTGCTCGTCCTCCTCGGGATGATAGAACCAGCCGGGCCGGATCGAGACGTCCGTCTCGCCGGGTCGCCACGCGGTGCCGTGTGGATCGCCGTGCTGGAGCATCTCGGTCACTCCCTCGCCGGTCGCGCCCGGGTAGGGCACCACCGAGGGGTCGACCGTCGACCAGTTCGGGTCCCCGGCCGACCCGATCTCGTTGCCGATCCAGCGGACGTCCGGGCCCGCGTCGGAGAAGATCACCGCCTCGGGCTGCAGCCTCCGGACGACGCCCCAGAAGCGCGGCCAGTCGTAGACCTGGTGCTTTCCATTCGGCCCCTCGCCGTTGGCGCCGTCGAACCACACTTCGTGGATCGTCCCGTAGCGGGTGAGAAGCTCGGTGAGCTGTTCGACGTACATGTCGTTGTAGCGCGGGGAATCGCCGTAAGACGGCGCGTTCCGGTCCCAGGGTGAGCAGTACAGGCCGGGTTTCAACCCCTCGGCCCGGCACGCGTCCACGAACTCGCGCACCACGTCGCCCTCCCCGTTCCGCCACGGGCTAGCGGCTACCGAATGATCGGTCGTGCCCGTCGGCCACAGGCAGAAGCCGTCGTGGTGCTTGGCGGTGAGGACCATCGCCCGGAAACCGGCGCTCCGCGCGGCGCGAGTCCAGGAGCGCGCGTCGAGCGCCGGCGGGTCGAACAGCGCCGCGTCCTCCGTCCCGTCCCCCCACTCCCGACCGGTGAACGTGTTGATCCCGAAGTGGAGGAACAGCGCCAGCTCGTCCCGTTGCCAGGCGAGCTGGGCGGGAGTGGGACGGGGGCGCGAACGGAAGATCGAGGCGAGATGCGATCGCGGTCCCGGCAGGGCGGTCGCGGCCAGCCCTGCCAGGAACGCACGGCGCGACAGGCGAAGACGATCGTCGCGGCCGTCGGCCCGCACGATCGGGGTCTCCGCTCGATCGTGGTTCAGTCGCCCCGGCCCTTCGCGCTCGGCGGCAGCATGTCGTTGAGCCGCATGTAGTTGGCCACCTGGCTGTAGTGGTCCGCCAGGTCCTCGACGTAGACGAACATTGCCATGGCCCGCGTGCCCTTCATGAAGCCCATGTCGACCGTCGCCCCCAGGTCGCCGTCGTCGGTGGCGGCGAAGGCCCGGTCGCAGAAGGCGAACGAGTCCTTTAGCTCCTTGACGAGCGTGGCCTTGTCCTCGGTCCCGTGCCGTTCGGGCGTGTCGGGCGCCGCCATGCCGCCGATGGCGCTGCAGATCGCCCGGTTCGCCCCGGCGAGGTGTGCCCACACGGTGCCGAAGCTCATCTGGGCCTCGGTCGGTTTGTACGAGAGCATGCTCTCCGGAACCTCGTCGGCCGCGGCCATGAGGAAACTCCCGAACCGAGCGTGCATCTGTTTCGCGGCGTCGGTCACGGGATTGGACGGGGCCTCCTGGGCCGAGACACTGACGGGGATCGACAGGACGGCCAGCATGCACAGCAGGGTGGTGCGTTTCATCGCTGCCTCCGGTTGGTGAGCGGGACGAAGCCAGGGTCGAATTGTGGCGCGATCGCGGTGGGGGCGGCAAGTGAGCGTCTCCTCCGGGTGCGCGGCTTCGGTCGCGGTCCCGGTCCCGGCCTCGGTCGCCGGTCGGGAGCCGCCGGGGTATCATGGTCTCCGCATCAACGAACGCTTGATTCTCGGAGAACGTCATGTCTGGTCCGCGCTCGCACGCCCCGCTCCACCGCCGTCCCGCTCTCGCATTCACCGCCGTCCTCCTGGCCGGAAGCGCGCTATTCGCGGCCGTCACGCCTCTCGCGGCCCAGGACGCGATTCCCGGGCTCGACGCGGCGGCGATGGACCGATCCGTCCGCCCCGGCGACGACTTCTACGCTTACGCGAACGGCGCCTGGCAGCGCGAGACCGAGATCCCGGCCGATCGCAGCACTTACGGCGCGTTCAGCATCGCCGCGGAGGCGGCCGAGAAGCAGCTGTCCGAGGTGATGGAGAGCGCGTCGTCGGCGAACGCTCCCGCGGGGTCCGATCTGGCCCGGATCGCCGACTTCCACGCGGCCTGGCTCGACACGGCCGCGATAGCGGAGCGCGGGCTCGCGCCGCTCCGGCCGATCCTCGACGAAATCGCCGTCATCCATGACCGGACCGCGCTCGCCCGCTACCTCGGCGCGACGCTGCGGGCCGACGTCGACATCATCAACGACGGCGACCTGCACACCGACAACCCGTTCGGCCTCTGGGTCGACCAGGACTTCAACCGGCCGACGCGCAACGTGGCGGCTCTGCTCCAGGGCGGGATCGCGATGCCCGATCGGAGCTATTACCTGGACGATTCGCCGAAGATGGCGGAGGTCCGCGACGCCTACCGGAAGCACGTGGCCCGCATGCTCTCCCTGGCGGGCATCGAGGACGCCCCGGCGAAGGCGGACGAGATCCTCGCGCTGGAGACGCGGATCGCGGAGACGCACTGGAAGCGTGAAGACACGTGGGACGTCACGAAGGGGAACAACCACTGGGCGCGTGCGGACTTCGACGCGAAGGCCCCGGGACTGGACTGGAACACCTTCTTTTCGGCCGCGGACCTCGCGGACCAGGATTCGCTCGTCGCCTGGCAGCCGAGCGCGATCACCGGGATTTCGGCGCTTATCGCCGGCGAGCCGCTCGACGCGTGGAAGGCACTGCTGACCTATCACGCGATCGAGCACCGCGCGGCGGTCCTGCCGCCCGCCTTCGACCACGAGTCGTTCGCGTTCTTCGGCAACACCCTGAGTGGCGCGCCCGAGCAGGGGGCCCGTGCGAAACGGGCGATGTACGCCACCAGCGGCGCGCTCGGATTCGCCGTCGGGCGTCTCTACGTGGAGCGCTACTTCCCGGCCAGCGCGAAACGGACGGCGGAGGAGATGGTGGACGGCATCCTGGCGGCGTTCGATCGCCGCATCGACGATCTCGACTGGATGGCGCCCACGACGAAGCAGGAAGCAAAGAAGAAGCTCGAGACCATCCGGGTGAGCGTCGGCTACCCCGACGAATGGCCCGGCTACGACGGCCTCGAGATTCGCCCCGACGACGCGTTCGGCAACGCCGAGCGGGTGGAGCGGTTCGAGTACGAGCAGAACATCGACAAGCTGCACCGGCCCGTCGACCGCGACGAATGGTCGATGACGCCGCAGATGGTCAACGCCGTGAACATGCCGGCGATGAACGCGATGAACTTCCCGGCCGCGATCCTGCAGCCGCCGTTCTTCGATCCCGACCGGGCCGATGCGATGAACTACGCGGCGATCGGCGCCGTCATCGGCCACGAGATCAGCCACAGCTTCGACAACCTGGGCGCGAGCTTCGACGCGGAGGGACGCCTGCGGAACTGGTGGACCCCCGAAGACCAGGCCCATTTCGAGAAAGCGACGCAGGCGCTCGTCGAGCAGTACGACGCCTACCGGCCGTTCCCGGACCTCGCGATCAACGGAAAGCTGACGATCACCGAGAACATGGCCGATCTCGCGGGGCTGACGGCCGCGTACGACGCGTGGCGCGCCTCGCTGGACGGCGAGCCGGCGCCGATGGTCGGCGGGCTCACGGGCGACCAGCAGTTCTTCCTCAGCTTCGCCCAGGCATGGCGGACGAAGTTCCGGGAGGCGGCGCTGCGCCAGCGGCTGCTCACCGACGGCCACGCGCCGGGCCCCTACCGCGCCCGCACCGTCCGCAACCTCGACGCATGGTATGGCGCGTTCGACGTGCAGCCTGGGGACGACCTGTACCTGGCGCCCGCCGACCGTGTCCGGATCTGGTGATGCTGGTGAACGGGGCCGTCGACGCCGATGATGTGGGGCGCAGGAGCCGAAGGACTGATCACGACGGATCGATGAACCCGCGAACCGGGTGGAGGATGCAGATGATGTCGAGAGTCGAGACGCTCGGAACGCTGGCCGTTGTCGTCGGGCTGAGCGCGTGCGCGTCGGAGCCCGCGTCGAACGAACGGACGTTCGTCGAGACGCTGGGCAACGACACGATCGCGGTCGAGTCGTTCACGCGCACCGGTTCGTCGATCGACGGCCAGGTCGTGTCGCGCAACCCCGCGACGACGCTCGCCAGTTACCACGCCGAGCTCGGGGACGACGGCCGGATCTCGCGTTTCGAAGCGAACTGGCATCGCGGCGACGACCTGGACGGGCCCGCCGCCAGCGTCACGGTTACCCGCGAGGGCGACGCGGTGCAGATCGTCCGTACCAGTCCGGAGGAAGGCACCGACACGTTGACCGTCGAGCCCGAAGCCCTGCTCGTCCCCAACGTCGGTCGTCTCCCGCTGGCCGTCGGCATGATCGACTACGCTACGCGCCGAGCGGTCGCCGAGGACGCCGAGAGGCTCGAGATCGCGATGCTCACGCCGAGCTCCGGACGGCTGTCCGACAACGCCTTCGAATTGCGGGCGGAAGGCGTGTACACGCTCGGCTACTTCGGCAGCCCGCAGATCATCAACGTGGACGAGACGGGGGCCGTCCAGTCGGTCAGCGGACGCGAGACGACGGGGAAGGTCGAGATCGCGCCCGCCGCCGAGCCGCTCGACGTGGCGGCGCTGGCGGCCGATTACGCGGCGCGCGACGCGAGCGGCGCCGGCCTCGGCGTGCCGTCGCCCACCGACACCGTGACGGCCACGATCGGCGGCGCCGAGATGCAGGTCGTCTACAGCCGGCCGGCGATGCGCGGCCGGGATATCTGGGGCGGCCTCGTCCCGTACGGCGAGGTGTGGCGTACGGGCGCCAACGCGGCGACCGACTTCACGACCTCGCGTCCGATCCGGGTCGGCGACCTCGACCTGCCGGCCGGCGAGTACACCCTGTGGACGACCTTCACGCCCGAGGGCGGCACGCTGATCGTCAACTCGCAGACCGGCCAGTGGGGCACGGCCTACGACGCCGAGCAGGACTTCGGACGCACGGCGTTCGAGCAGCGGCCCACCGACGAGCCGGTCGAGCGGTTCACGATCGAGCTCGATCCGGATGCGTCCGAGCTGCGCCTCGTGTGGGCGGACCGGATGTACGTGGCGCCGATCGCGGTGCGTTGATTCGCGCTTGTAGAGAAGGTCGACCGGGCGGCGAACGCATGACCCGCCGCCCGGTTGCCCGACGCGCCCGCGCGAGGCGATCTTCCCGCCCATGAGCGCTTCGAAGTCGTCCCTGCCGCGGCTGTTCGCCGAGCTCAAGCGGCGCAAAGTATTCCGCGTGATGGCGGTATACGGCGCCACCGCGTTCGTGCTGCTCCAGGTCGCCGACCTCCTCGCCCAGGGGATGGGGCTCTCCGACCAGGTCCTCCGGATCACGACCTTTCTCGTGCTCATCGGCTTCCCGATCGCGGTCGTACTCGCGTGGGCGTTCGAGTCGACCCCGGAGGGGATGAAGCGGACGGCGGATGCGTCCACCGAGGAGATCGAGGCGATCCTCGCCGAGCCCGCCTCCCGCCGCTGGCCGGCGGGCCTCCTGGCCGTGGCGGGGGTCGGTCTGCTGATCGGCGGCTGGTGGATGGGCAGCCGGACGGGCGGCGCCCCCGGGCTC
>JASFRN010000101.1:0-9955 GCA_050114915.1 Gemmatimonadales bacterium
GAGACGAACCGGCGGCGCGAGGTGCAGGCCGAGTACAACGAGGAGCACGGCATCGTGCCGCGCTCGATCCGCAAATCGATCGACCAGATCCGCTTCTCGACCGCGGTGGCCGACGCGCGCGTGCCGGCCAGCGAGACGGGAGACGGAGAGGGCCGGGTCGCGGAGGCGCAGCAGCGCTACCACCGCGTCGATCCGGCCGAGCTCGTCGAGGCGCTGGAGGAGGAGATGCGCCAGGCCGCCTCGGACCTCGACTTCGAGCGGGCCGCCCGCCTGCGCGACCAGCTGTTCGAGGTGAAGGCGCAGATGGAGACGGCGAAGTGAGCGAGGCGGACGGCGGCCTCGACGGACGCGGCGCCGTCGTGATGACCGAGAGGGAGCTCCAGGACTGGGGCGAGGCGCTCGGCCGGGCCGCGGCCGCCGCCGAGGTGTTCGTCGCGCTGTACGGGGAGCTCGGGGCGGGGAAGTCGACCCTGGTGCGCGCCGCCTGCCGGGCGCTCGGTGTCACCGGGTCGGTGCCGAGCCCGACCTTCACCCTCGTCAACATTCATCGGGGAACGGAGACCGAGATCCACCACGCCGACCTCTACCGCCTCGAGCCGCCGGTCGCCGAGAAGACGCTGGTCGACGCCGGGTGGCCGGAGCTCCTGGAGGCGGAGGGCCCGGTGTTCGTGGAGTGGGCGGATCGGGCCGCGGACTGGCTGCCGCCCGACCGCTGGGACATCGAGCTGGCGCGCGCTCCCGGCGATCCGATGGTTCGGCTCGCGGAGATCCGTGCGCGGGGCATGGCGCCCGAGCCGCCGCCGCCGGCGCTCCACGCGGTCGACGAGAGCCGGAGGGGCGGCCGATGAGCGCCGGGACCGGGCGGCTCGCCCTCGCTCTGGACACGAGCACTCGGATGGGGAGCGTGGCGCTCGGCCGGGTCGGTGGGCCCGTTCTCGAGGTGCTCGGCCAGGAGACGCTCGAGGTGTCGGCCACGCACTCCGAGACCGTGCTGCCCGCGATCGATCGCCTGCTGCGGCGGGCGGGGCGGCGGCCCCGCGAGCTCGAGCTCGTCGCGGTCGGGGCAGGGCCCGGCTCGTTCACGGGCGTACGCATCGGCGCGGCCCTCGCCCGCGGCCTCTGCTTTCCGGAGCGCGCCGAGCTCCACGCCTGGTCGAGCCTCGCGGCGATCGCCGCCGGGGCGGGGGTGGAGGGCGCCGTGTGCGCGCTCCTCGACGCCCGGCGCGGCCAGGTCTACGCGGCTGGATACGAGGTCTCCGGCGAGGCGATCACGGAGCGCTGCGCGCCCGAGGCCGGCGCGCTGCAGGTGCTGCTCGAGCGGCTCGACCCGGCGGCATGGACGTTCGCGGGATCGCTCGCCGAGCCGCAGCGCGCCGCCGTCGAGGCGGCGGGCGGTCGCCTGCTGCCGCCCGAGCGGGGACGGCCGACGGGCCGCGGCCTGCTGCGTCTCGTGCAGCTCGACCCCGTGGCCGGGCGGGTGGCCGACCCGGCGCGCTGGGAGCCCGAGTACGTCCGCGCCTCGTCCGCCGAGCGCCGGATCGGGAGGGCCTGAGCGTGCACTCGACGGCCGGCCGACGGGTCGTGCGGTCGATGCGCGAGTCGGATCTGCGGCGCGTGCTCCACATCGAGCGCCGCTCGTTTTCGATTCCGTGGTCGGAGGCCACCTTCCGCGGGTTGCTGCGCCGTCGGAGCGCGGCGCTGATGGTCGGCGAGGAGGCGGGCGAAGTGGTCGGTTACGCGGTGCTCTGGTTCGCGGCCGACGAGGCCGAGCTCGGCGACATCGCGGTGCTCCCCGAGAGCCGCGGCCGCGGCCTGGGCCGCTGGCTGCTCGAGGCGGCGCTCGCCGAGGCGGCGCGGCGGGGCGCGCGTGCCGTCTACCTCGAGGTGCGCGAAAGCAACACCGCGGCCCGCCGCCTGTACGAGCGAGCGGGGTTCGATACGGCCGGCGTGCGGCCGAATTACTACACGCAGCCGACGGAGGACGCGATCCTGATGACGCGCTCCGTGGCGGGCGATTCGGCGCGTTGACAGGCTCTCCGGCCCGGAGCACTTTGAACCTCCCGGCCCGCCCGAGGCCGGCCCGACCCGGACTCACAAACCCGCTACACCCGGAGATGGCATGTCGCGATCGCTGAACAAGGCCCAGATCATCGGAAACCTCGGGGCCGATCCCGAGATCCGCAGCACGAGCAGCGGCACCCGCGTCGCCACGCTGTCGGTCGCCACGTCGCGTTCGTGGCAGGACCGCTCCGGTCAGCGGCAGGAGAAGACGGAGTGGCACCGGGTCGTCTGCTGGGACAAGCTCGCCGAGATCTGCGAGCGGTACCTGAAGCGCGGTGACCGGGTCTACATCGAGGGCCGCATCGAGTACCGCCAGTGGGAGGGCCAGGACGGCCAGACGAAGTACACGACCGAGATTCGCGCCCGCGAGATGATCATGCTCGGCGGCAGCGGCGACGGGGGCGGGGCGCCCCGCTCGCGCAGCGCGAGCTCCGACAGCGGGTACGCGAACGTCCCGTCCGACGACTTCTCCGATTTCAGCGGCGAGTCGTTGGCCGGCGAGGACGACCTCCCGTTCTGATGATCCGCGCTGCCGCCGTCACGCGCGCCGGGCTCCTCGCGCTGGTCACCGCCGGCCTGGTGGCGGTCTCGGCCGCGCCGGCGCGGGCCCAGGAGCCGGCGGAGGCGGGCGCCGACGGCGCGCAGGAAACGGTCGGCGTTCACACCGTTCACCGCGGCGATACGCTGTGGGATCTCGCGGCGCGCTTCCTCTCCGATCCGGAGCGCTGGCCCGAGATCTTCCAGCTCAACCCGTCCGTGGTCGAGGATCCCCACTGGATCTACCCCGGCGAGCAGCTCCGCATTCCCGGCGCGGTGGAGCGGGTCGACCGGGTGCAGGTCGAGCGGGCCGAGGACTACCTGCGGAACGTCGGGGGCGACACCACCGAGGCCGGGAAGTACCCCGAGAGCTCCATCTTCCGCCAGCCGCGCGACGACGGGTCGGGGCTGTCGGGACTCATGCTCGACGAGCGGCCCCCACGTCCGGCGGTGACGGCCGACGACCTCCGCCGCGCCCCCGTGCTCGTGCCGCCCGGCGGCCTCGGTCCGGAGGGTGCGACGGTGCGGGTGCTGGCCGAGAATCCGCTCGGCCTGGAGCTCCCGTCCGCGGCGCGGCCCTACGCCGACGTCGTCCTCCAGCTCGGCGGCCTCGAGCCGGCCGTGGGCGACACCCTGCAGGCGGTGCGGCGCGTGCGGCGCGAGCTGCCGTGGGGCGAAGTGGTGCTGTCGATGGCGCTGCTCGAGGTGAAGCGCACCTGGGCGGACAGCGCCCGCGCCACCGTCGTGCGGCTGTACGGCGACTACCAGGTCGGCGATCCGGTCGTCGCCCCGGCGCCGTACTCGCTCGATCCGGCGCTCGAAGCCGAGCCGGCCGGCGCCGAGCTCACCGGCCGGGTCGCGGCCTTCGAGGTCCCGCAGGTGCTCCTCGGCACCGGCGAGGCGCTGTTCCTCGACCTCGGCGCCGAGGACGGTGTGGAGTTGGGCGACGAGTTCGCGGTGTTCTCCCGCGAGGAGACCGAAGCGGCGCAGCGCGAGCTCGCCGACGCCCTCGCGGTCGTGCGCGTCACGCGCGTGACGGACGGCACCTCGACGGCCCGCGTGATCGGCGTCCGCGACCCCGGGACGCGCCCCGGAGATCCCGTCGTTCTGGTGCGGCGCCTGCCCCCGGCCGCCGCGTCCGGCGGAGGCTGACCCCGCGGGCCGGGCGTCTTTCCGGCCCCCATCCCCAACTTTAGGTTCACTCCGACCGATCGCGGCACCCGCTGGCTGGCCGGCGGTCCGTGAAGTCCGGCACCCGTACCCGAAGAGCCATGATCGATACATCCAGGACCGTCCTCGTCACCGGCGGGGCCGGCTTCATCGGATCCCACGTCTGCGAGGCCTACCGCGACGCCGGTTGGACGGTCGTCGCCGTCGACGACCTGAGCAGCGGCAAGCGGGAGAACATTCCCGAAGGTGTCGAGCTGGTCGAGATGGACATCCGCTCCGACCGCCTGCCCGCCCTCATGAAGGAACGGAAGGTCGAGCTGGTGAATCATCACGCGGCGCAGATCGACGTGCGGGTTTCGGTCGCGCAGCCGCGCCTCGATGCGTCGATCAACGTCGACGGCTGGCTCAACGTTCTCGAATCCGCCCACGCGGCGGGCGCGGCCCGCGTCGTCTACGTGTCCTCGGGAGGCGTCGTGTACGGCGAGCCCGAGCAGATCCCCACCGGCGAGACCGCGCCCAAGGCCCCGATCTCCCCGTACGGCGTCAGCAAGCTGGCGGGCGAGCACTACCTGTTCTTCTACCGGAAGGTGCACGGACTTGAGGGCGTCACGCTGCGCTATTCGAACGTGTACGGACCGCGCCAGGATCCGCACGGCGAGGCCGGCGTGATCGCGCTGTTCTCGCGCCGGTTGCTCGAGGGAGACGATCTCCGCGTGTTCGGCGACGGGGAACAGACACGCGATTACGTGTATGTCGGAGACGTGGCCGCGGCGAACCTGGCCGTATCGTCGCTGCCGCTGGTCGACCCCGCGTCGATCGACGACGTCGCGTACAACGTGGCGACGGGCTCGGAGACCAGCGTTTGCGAGCTGGCCGACACGATCATCGCGGCGAGCGGCCGCGACGCCGGCACGGAGTTCGCGCCGGCGCGGCCGGGCGAGTTGCTGCGCAGCTGCCTGGACACGTCGAAGCTGCGGGCCGCCGGCTGGTCGCCGCGCATCGGCCTGGCCGAAGGACTTCGCCGGACGTACGAACACATCGCCGACAACCTCTGAGGACGCACCGGATGACGCTCATCGCCACCCCGCCCCTGTTGCTCGCCGCGCAGCAGGCGGCCCCGCTCACGACCGATCCGTGGGACCTGATCGTCTACGCGACCCCGGTCACGAAGATCATCCTCATCATCCTCGCGGCGTTCTCGCTCGTCTCGTGGGTCGCGATCTTCTGGAAGTGGAAAGCGTTCCGGACGGTCGACCAGGACGGCGACCGATTCGTCGCCGGCATCGCCGACGCCGAAGGCCTGCAGGGGATCTACCAGACGCTGACCGGTCTTCCGGAGTCCCCCTACACGCGGGTCTTCCGGCGCGGCGTCAACTTCTTCACCGAGCTGCGCCCCTCGGCGCTGCGCGAGGCGCCCCGGCCGGGCGGCGAGTCGGGCATCACGCCCGTACAGCTCGAGGCGCTGGGGCTCGTGCTCAGCAAGGAGCTCTCCGAGGAGCGTGACAACCTCGCCCACGGTCTCCACTGGCTGGCGATCATCGGCTCGGTGAGCCCGTTGATGGGTCTGCTCGGCACCGTCGTCGGCGTGATGAACTCGTTCATCGGGATCACCGCCCAGGGCAGCGCGAACATCGCGGCGGTCGCGCCCGGAATCGCCGAGGCCCTGGTCACGACGGTGGCCGGGCTGATCGTCGCGATTCCCGCCGTGATCGCCTACAACCACTACGCGGGCAAGCTGGCCCTGTTCACCGGCGAGCTCGAGGGCTTTGCCGCCGAGTTCATCGGCACGCTCGCCCGCGAAGGCCGGGTCTGATGGAGATCAAGGCGAACCGCGAAGGCGATCTCGGCGGACTCCCGGTCAAGGCCGAGATCAACGTCACCAGCCTGGTCGACGTGGCCTTCACCCTGCTCGTCATCTTCATGATCACCGCCCCCATCCTGCAGGGCGGGGTGGACGTCACCGTGCCGAAGGCGCCGGCGGCGCCGCTGCAGGTGTCCGAGGGCGTCGTCGTCACGATCGACCGCGACGGGCAAATCTACGTCGACGACACCGAGGTCACGCGCGACGAATTCGCCGCGACGATCAAGCCGCTCGTCGAGCGGAAGGGCGGCGGCACGGTGTACGTGAAGGGCGACACCGATGTGCCCTACGGCGCCGTGCTCTGGGTGATCGGTACGCTGCGCGAGTCCGAGATCGAGGCCGTCAGCCTGGTGGCCGAACCCGAGCCGCGGCGCCGCGGCCGGTAGCCGGCCGGCCGGACCGATGCACGAGATCGACGACGGACGCGCCAGCGAGCGCCGGATCCCGAAGGGCGCCGTGTGGGGCTCGGTGGGCCTGCACGGGATCGTCGTGGTCGTGCTGATCGGGTTGTCGGTGTTCTCGGTGCCCGAGGTGCCCGCCCAGACCTACGCGGTTCGGCTGGTGGCGGCGGCCGATCTCGAGGCGCCGCTGGCCGAGAAGCCGGCACCGCCGGAGCAGAAGGAGGAGGAGAACCGTCCCCCGCCGCCCCAGCCCACCGAGGAGCCGGTGCCCAAGACGGAGCTCCCCAGCGTCGTCGAGGAGATGCCGAAGACGAAGGAGCCCGAGCGTGAGCCCGCCCGCTCGGACGAGAGCGGAGAAGAAGCCGTCAACGTCCAGACCGAGGGGATGCGCTTCGTCGACCCCGAGTACGCGAACAACATCGTCCGGCAGATCCACCGCTACTGGCGGCCGCCCGACACGAACCGGCCGCTGAGCGCCGAGGTCGTGTTCGTGCTGAACCGGGCCGGCGAGGTGGTCGAGGTGAACTGGATCCGCCGGTCGGGCAGCACGGCCTTCGACCTCGAGGCCCGAGGGGCCATCGAGGCCGCGGGGCGCGCGGACGCGTTCGGCCCGCTGCCGAAGGAGTGGCCCGCCGACGAGATGCGCATTCAGTTCTTCTTCGACCCGAGTACCCGATGACGGTGGCCGTCCGGCGTGTTCGCCGCCTGCTCTCCGGACCGGCAAGGTCATCCGCTACGAGTGGATCGAGCGTTCCGGTGACGGGGTATTCGATCGGACCGCGCGCGCCGCGATCCAGCGGGCGTCGGACGACGCCGCATTCGGCCCGCTGCCGGACAGCTTCGAGCCAGATTCGATGAAGATCATTTTCACCTTCGACCCGAGTTGACGATGAAATTGACGTTCAATCGCGATGTCGTCCGAGCGAGTAGAGCCCTGCTGGTCGCCGCCGCGGCCCTGCTGCTCGCCACGCCCCTCGCCGCGCAGGACCGCGGCGACGTGCGCCTCGGGATCACCTACTCGCCCGGCTTCCAGCCGGGGCTGGTGATCACCGCGGTCGGCCACGAGGTGGGAATGGGCGAGGTGGCGCGCACGGCGGAGGCGATCCTGCGGGCCGACCTCCTGTACGCCGACCGGTTCGAGATCATCCCGATCCCCGACTCGGTGCGGACGGGGGAGGGCGTCAACTACGCGCTGTGGAATCAGCTCGGCGCGGTATGGCTGGTGAACTCCGAGATCACCGGGACGGCGGCGGCGCCCGTGCTGCGGGTCAGCCTGCACGACGTCGTGTTCGGCGAGCTGAAGGAAGTCCGGTCGTTTCCGCTCCCGGCCGTGAGCGCCCGCGATTTCCGGATGGCCGTGCACCACGTCTCCGACCAGGTCGTCGAGTGGGCGACCGGGGACCCCGGCATCGCCGCAACCCGGATCGTCTTCCGCCGCAAGTCGGGCGAGGGCTCCGACATCTACGCGATCGACTACGACGGCGAGAACCTGGCGCGCCTCACCTCGGAGAACACGATCGTCTACTCGCCGGCCCTGTCGCCCGGCGGCAGCCACCTGCTCTACGTCTCCTACGACCAGGGGTGGCCGGTCGTGTACGAGAAGAACCTGGCGACGGGAGCGCGGCGTACCATCTCGGCCGTGCAGGGACTGAACGTGACGCCGATATATTCTCCCGACGGCAGCAAGATCCTCCTCGCGCGCACGGCGGGCGACCACACCGAGCTGTTCGAGTTCCAGCGCAACCCGCTCGGCGCGCCGCGACGGATCACCTACACGAGCTCCGGAGAGACGCTGAATCCCGCCTACTCGCCGGACGGTTCGCGGCTGGCGATCACGTCGTCGCCGCTCGGCCTGCCGCAGATCTACGTGATGTCGGCCTCCGGGAGCGGCGCACCGCAGCTGATCAGCCGCTACGTCTACGGCGAGCGCGGCTACGCCACCTCGCCCGACTGGGCGCCCGAGAACAACCGGATCGCTTACCAGGCCTGGGTGGACAGCAGCTTCCAGGTCGTCACGGTGAGTCCGAACGGCGCCGACCGCCGGGTGATGACCTCGGCGGGCAGCAACGAGGATCCGAGCTGGGCGCCCGACGGGCGTCACGTCGTGTTCTCCTCCGCCGGCGAGCGGGGGCATTCGCTCCTCATTCTGGACACCGTGGGCGGGACGGTTCGGACCCTGACGTCCGGGCAGGTCGATCAGCTCCCGGACTGGTCGGGGCCGCTGCCCTGATTCCGGACCCGCCGGAGGCGCGGATCGCCAGCCCCGGCGGGCATTGCGAGAAACGTACAGGTCGCTACGTTGAAGGCGGTCCTGGCCGGCGTCACGCCGAGGGCTGGCCTCGCGCCGCGTGTTCGTCCAGGGGAATCGTCCCAGACCCGAAGGAGTCATCGAGATGCGCTTCAACGTAAAGCTCGCCGGACTGCTCGCGCTCGCGAGCATCGGCACCGTCGCCTGCGGCGGCAACGAGCCGCCCCCGGAACCGGCCCCCGTCGTCCAGGAGCGCGCACAGCCCGACGCGGACAGCCTCGCGGCCGCCCGCGCCGCAGAGCGCGAGGCCGCGGCGAATCAGCTGTGCGAGCAGGCCCGCCAGGCCGTGAAGGCCGGCGACCTCAACCGGGCGCGCAGCCTGGTGCAGCAGATCAACCGCGACTACGCCGGGACCGAGTGCGCCGGCGCGACCTCGAACATCAGCGCGATGATCGACGCGGTCGCCACGCTGCAGCAGCCGATCCACTTCGAGTTCGACAAGTCGCGGATCACCGACGAGGCCGCCGCGATCCTGCAGCGCAAGGCGGAGATCCTGCGCCAGCATCCCAACCTGCAGATCACCCTCGAGGGGCACTGCGACGAGCGCGGCTCGCTCGAGTACAACATGGCCCTCGGCCAGCGGCGCGCGGAGAGCACGAAGCGCTATCTGACGCAGCTGGGCCTCTCCGCCGACATGTTCTCCACCGTCAGCTACGGTGAGGAGCGTCCGGTGGCGCAGGGGCACAACGAGCAGGCGTGGGCGCAGAACCGTCGCGCCGAGTTCGACATCAAGAACCTGGACGCGATGTGACGAAGTTGGGGAAGGTCGGCCTCGTGGCGCTGGCGCTGCTTTCGAGCGGCGCCTGCGCCACGAAGGGCGACGTGGCGGCCCTGCGGACGAGCATGGTCGATCAGATGCGCGAGGACCGCGCCCAGCGCGACTCGCTGATCGCCGAGATCCGCAGCCTCCGTTCGGTCCTGCTCGACAGCTTGAACGTGGCGACGCGCCGGGACATCTCCGGCCGGGTCGACCTCGAGCGGCAGATCCAGGACCTGAACACCGCCTTGAATCAGCTCATGGCGCTCACCGGCGAGACGCAGCGTCAGCTGGCCCGTCTCGAGGCCGGCGGCCAGGGCGCGATGACGGTGCCGGGGGACGAGAGCGCGGGGGCGGTTCCCGCCGAGGGAGAGGCGGCCGCGTCCGGGACGGAAGCGCGCGACCTCTACGACGCGGCCATCCGGCAGTTCCGCCGCGGATCGTACGAGACGGCGCGAACCGGGCTCGACGAGTTTCTCAGTCGCTATCCCCAGGACGAGCTCGCGCCCGACGCCCAGTACTACCGGGCGGAGACGTACGCGGAGTCGGGAGACCAGGAGAAGGCGCTCGAGGAGTACGCCCGCGTCCTGGAGCTGTACCCGAATTCGCGCCGGGCCCCGACGGCGCTCTACAAGAGTGGCCGCATCGAGCTCGAGCGGGGCAACACCGACGACGCCCGGACGTACTTCAACCGGGTGATCCAGGGGTATCCGGGCAGCGACGAGGTCGAGCTAGCGAGACGGGAACTCACCCGTCTCGGCGGCTGAGCCGGGACCGGCGGAGCCGGCCCCGTGAGGTGTCCTTCCTGTAACCACACCGAGGACAAGGTCGTCGATTCGCGCCTCAGCCGCGGCGGCCGC
>JASFRN010000102.1:0-9834 GCA_050114915.1 Gemmatimonadales bacterium
GACGCTGACGCGGGAGCGGGTGCTCGACGCGCTGGCGGAGCTGCCGGAGCAGCAGCGGACGGCGGTGACGTTGTACGACCTCGAAGGCTACAGCCACCAGGAGGTGGCGGAAGTGCTCGGTGTCGCGGTCGGAACGTCGCGCGCTCACGTCCATCACGGACGGAAGGCGCTGCGCGACCGGCTGGGACCGATGATCGAATGGCAGGAGGAAGAGTGAAGCACAGAGACTGGCCCGACTGGCTGGACGCGCTGCGCCCCGACGACGTGACGTCGGCGCGCCTGCGGAGGTCCGTCCTCGAGGCGGCCGAGCCGCTGCTCGAGCAGCGGCGGGACGACTGGTGGGACGTGGCCTCGCGCTGGGCGGGCCTGCTGACTCCGATCGCCGCCGTGCTGGCCCTCGTGTTCGGAGGCCTGGCACTGCGCCAGGAAGCCGGCATCGACTCCGCGGCCATGGCCGTGACGGAGCCGGCCGCGGATGTCGTCGAAGCGCTGCGCACCGAGACGGCGCCGGCCGGATTCTCCGAGTTCGCGGAGTCCGATCACGACGTGGTGTTCGCCGCGCTCGGGGAAGCGGCGCGGCAGCGCCCGCGGCGCACCCCCGCGCCGGCCCCGGGAGTCCGGCCGTGAGCACCTCTTCGCGGACCCGCGTGGCGCTGCTCCTCGCGATCACCTTCGTGGCCGGCCTCGCCGCCGGCGTCGCGGCGGACCGCCAGATCCGGCCCGTCCGCGCGCAGGACGGTCCGAAACAGGGGCAGGAAGATCACCGTAGAGATCGCCGAGTCCGAGGCAGCACGATCGAGCGATTCGCCGACGAGCTCGGCCTGACCGAGGAACAGCGGGCGGAGATCGACCCCATCCTCGAGGACACGCGCGAGCGCATGGACGAATTGTTCGAGCCGGTGCGGCCGCAGTATCGCGACCTCGTCGACTCGACCCGGGCGCGCATCGAAGCGGTGCTGACGCCGGAGCAGGTGACCGAATACCGGCGGCTGCTCGAGCGGGAGTACGGTAACGACAACGATCGGAAAGAGTCCGACGGGGGCAATGAGGGGGACACGGAGAATAGATGAACAGCAGACACGAAGTGGTTCGTGCAGTGGTCGCGACCGGACTGCTGCTGGCGTTGGGCGCCAATCCGGCCCGCGGGCAGGAGACGCCGGCGCGCGACACGGTGCCGGAGCTCGGATCGGTACGCACGGTGAGCCTGTCCGAGGCTCTCGAGCTGGCGCGCGAGAACGCGCCCACGCTCGAGCAATCGGCCTCCGCGCTGGACATCGCACGCTACAACGAGCTCACGGCCTGGGGGAGCTTCCTCCCGAACGCGTCGCTGAGCTACGGATACAGTAACTCGTCCAGCGGGCGCATCGACCCGACCGGCCAGGCGATCACGCGCACGAACTACTCGGCGCAGCTGCGCGGCTCGATCGACCTGTTCGACGGCATGCGCCGGTTCAACTCGCTGAAGGAAGCCCAACTCGGCGTGGACGCCTCGGCCGCGCGGTACCGCCAGACGCAGTACCAGACGTCGGAGGCCGTGAAGGTCGCCTACTACAACGCCGTCGCCGCCCGCGAGCTGGTGCGCGTCGAAGCCGACCGGGTGAAGCGGCAGGAAGACCAGCTCTCGTTCGTGCGGCAGCAACTCGAGCTCGGGCGCGCGACGCGTTCCGACGTCCTGCGCTCGCAGGTCGACCTCAACAATGCGAAGGTCGCCCTGCTCAACGCACAGAATACCGAGCGGGCCTCGACGTACACCCTGGCCGAGTCGGTCGGCATCCGCGAGCCGATCGCGCCCGAGGAGGAGGCCGCCCTCGAGACCGAGGTCGCGATGCCCGACCGGCAGGAGATCCTCTCGGACGCGCTGGCAGGCGCTCCCTCGCTCGTGAGCGCACGGGCGGAGTCCCGGGCGAGCGCGGCCGCGGTGGCCGGCGCGAAGTCCGCCTATCTGCCGACCCTGTCGCTCTCCGGCGGCTGGGCCTGGTCGAATTCCGACTTTCCGCCCGAGAACCGGAGCTGGAGCCTGTCGCTTTCCGGCAGCCTGCCGCTGTTCAACGGGTTCGGGCGCGAGGCTTCCCTGTATACGGCCCAGGCGCGCCGTGACCAGGCCCGGGCCGACGAGCGAGCCGCCGAGCTGTCGCTGCGCAGCGACCTCGACGGGGCGCTCGGGACGATCGAGGCCGCCGTCGCGTCGATCGACCTGGCGGAACAGACGGTCGAGCTCAGCGCCGAGGACCTGCGCGTGACCCGCGAGCGGTATCGCCTCGGGCTCGCCACGATCCTCGATCTGCAGAGCGCCCAGATCACCCTCCGCCAGGCGGAGGTGGACTTGATTCAGCGCCGATTCGACTACCGGATCGGCATCGCGCGGCTCGAGGCGATTCTCGGCAGCAATCTGCCGTAGCCTCCATCCGGCTCCGCCGGCGCGCACGAACGTGTGAGACACGGGAAGGACGAGATACAAAGTGAAGCACGACGATAGGCAGCACACTGGAAGCATCCGCCGCCTCGGCGGCCGGATCGCGATGGCCGGAGCGGCGGCAACGCTGCTCGCCGTCGGGATCGCCGCCTGCGCCTCCGGGCGGGCCGACGAGGGCTCCGAGCTCGGCCTCGAGGCGACCACGGCGACCGTGCGGGACGTGGAGTCTACGGTCGCGGCTACCGGCACGATCGAGCCGATCCGGGTCATCGACGTGAAGTCGCAGGCGTCGGGCGAAGTGCTCGACGTCAACGTGGAGCTCGGCGACGAGGTGGAACGCGGCCAGCTGCTGGTCCGGATCGACCCGCGTGACGTGCGCAACGCGTTCGAGCAGGCTCAGGCGGACCTGGAGGTGGCGCAGGCCCGCTCTTCGATCGCCCAGCGACAGCTCGAGCGGACCGAGACCCTGCGCGACTCGGCGGTGGTGACGGAAGAGGAATACGAGTCGGCGGTGCTCGAGGCGGCGAACGCGAAAGCGGCGCTGGTCAAGGCGCAGACGAACCTCGACCTCGCGCGAGAGCGTCGGAACGACGTGACCGTGAACGCTCCGATTACCGGAACGGTCGTCGAGAAGGCGGTCGAAGAGGGGCAGATCATCACGTCGGCGAAGGAAGTCACCGGCGGCACGGTGATGCTTCGGATGGCCGACCTGAACGAGGTGCAGGTGCGGACGCTCGTGGACGAGACGGACATCGGCGAGATCAAGCCGGGCCTGCCGGCCACGATCCAGGTCGAGGCCTACCCCGACCGGGAGTTCCACGGCACGGTGCTCCAGATCGAGCCGCAGGCGGTGGTCGAGCAGAACGTGACCCTGTTCGCGATCCTCACCCGGATCCGGAACGAGGAAGGTCTGCTCAAGCCCGGCATGAACGCCGACGTCGAGATCCTCATCGGACGGCGGCCCGATGTCCTGGCCGTGCAGAACGCCGCGCTGAAGACGCCCGACGAGGCACGCCAGCTCGTCCAGACGCTCGGCATGGACGAGTCGCTCCTCGAACAGAGCGTTCGCCCACCCGCGTCCGCCGACGCGCCTCCGGGCGACACGGCCCTGACGGAAGATACGGCGGCCGACGACGGGCTCCCGACGATGGCGGAAATTCGCTCGATGTCGCCCGACGAGCGCAGGAAGGCCTTCGAGAAGCTGACGCCCGAGCAGCGGGCGGAGCTCATGCGGCGTGGCCAGGCGGCGCGCGAGGCGCGCGACAAGGCCGCGCGATCGAACCCGGGCGCCCCCAAGCCGGCGTTCGTGTTCACCTACGACCAGGACCACAAGCTGACGATCAAGCCGGTGATGATCGGGCTGAGCAGCTGGGACTACACCGAAGTCATGGCCGGGCTGGCGGAGGGCGATTCGGTCGTCCACGTGCCGCAGGCGATCGTCCAGCAGGCCGAGTTCCTCGACAGGATCCGGCGCTGGACCGCGCTGCCGGGCACGGGTTGATGGGAGGCAAGATGCTGCTCTCCGAGATCATCCGTGTCGCCCTCGAGGCGATCGGCGCGAACAAACTGCGCAGCTTGCTCACCACGCTGGGCATCGTGATCGGCGTCGCCGCCGTGATCACGATGGTCGCCCTCGGCACCGGCGCGCAGCGGGCCGTGGAGGCGCAGATCGCCGGCCTCGGCACGAACATGCTGTCGGTCGGCCCCGGCCAGAACCGGTTCTCGCGCGGCAGCGATGCGCGCCTGACCGTAGAGGAAGCCCTGGTGGTCGGCCGTGAAGCGCGGGCCATCGCGGCCGTGGCCCCGGTGATGGACTCGCGGATGCAGGTCGAGTACGGCCGGATGAACGCGCCGCTGAGCGTTCTCGGCACGACCCCGTCCTGGCCCGTGGTCAACAACTTCCAGGTCGCGATCGGCCGGTTCTTCGACGAGACCGAGAACGACGGCCGGCGCCGCGTCGCCGTCGTCGGTGGAGACGTGCCCGAAGAGCTGGGCACGACGCCGCTGGAGCTCGTCGGTCAGACGATCTCGATCGCCAACAGCCGGTTCGAGGTCATCGGCGTGCTGGAGTCCAAGGGCGGCGACCGATGGGCGAACCGCGACCGCGACGTGATCATCCCCATCTACACGGCCCAGTTCAGGTTGATGGGCACCGACCGCCTGGACGGGTTCAACGCGACGCTGCGGGACGGCGCGTCGTCGATGCTGGCGACCGCGCAGATCGAGTCGATCCTGCGGCGGGAGCACCGCCTGAAGGTCGGCGACGACAACGACTTCAACATCAACGACAGCGCGGAGCTGATCAGCGTACGGCAGGAGGCTACGCAGACGTTCACCTACCTGCTGGCGGGGATCGCGCTCGTGAGCCTCCTGGTCGGCGGCATCGGGATCATGAACATCATGCTGGTGTCCGTCACCGAGCGGACCCGCGAGATCGGCATCCGGATGGCCCTGGGGGCGACCCGGGGTGCGGTGCTCACGCAGTTCCTGCTCGAAGCGCTCACGCTCTGCCTGGTCGGCGGGCTCCTCGGGATCGGGCTCGGTTTCGGCGCCTCGAAGCTGCTGGCCGAGCTCGCGAACTGGAATACGGCCGTGTCGGGCTCCGCCGTGGCGATGGCCGTGGCCTTCTCCGCGACGATCGGCCTGGTATTCGGCATCTGGCCCGCCCGGCGAGCGGCCTCGCTGAACCCGATCGAAGCTCTCCGCTACGAGTGAGCGCCCGATGAGCCTCGCGCCCCTGGGCTCCCTGCCCGGCAGCTCCCGGGTCTGGTGCTTCGGCGCCTCCGCGCGTCCCTCCGAGGAAGCGCTGGCGGAGCTGCGCGGCGCGATGGAGCGCTTCCTCATCTCCTGGACCGCGCACCGGGCCGACCTGCGGGCCGGCTTCGGCTGGTTCTACGACCGCTTCCTCGTCGTCGCGGTCGACGAGACGGACGTGCGGGCGAGCGGCTGCTCGATCGACGCGCTCAACGGGCAGATTCGCCGGCTCGAACAGGCGGCGGGCGTCGACCTGCTCGACGCGGCGCCCGTGTGGTACCGAGACGCCGGCGGCGACATCCGGTCCGTGACGCGCGACGAGTTCCGGCGTCTCGCCGAGCGCGGCGAGGTCGGCGCGGAAACGCCGGTGTTCGACCTCACGGCGCCGACGCTGGAGGACGTTTCATCGGGTGGCTGGGAAGTGGAGGCGGGGAGGTCGTGGCACGCCCGACTGCTGTGAACGGCGACGCGGCCACCCAGGCAGCGCTCGTGCTCTCGGGCGGCGGGGCGCGCGGCGCCTACCAGGTGGGCGTACTGAAGTACATCGCGGAGCGACGACCGGAACTCCACTTCCCGATCCTGACCGGCGTGTCGGCCGGGGCGATCAACGCCCACTTTCTCGCGGGCGCCGCGACCCCGTTCGACGGTGCGGTCGACGATCTCGCCAGGCACTGGCTCTCGCTCTCGACCGACCACGTGTTCCGCACCGACCTCGGCTCCCTGGCCATGAATGCGGCGCGTGTCCTCCTGAACCTCGGTTCGGGCGGCTCTTCCCTCGCCCCTCGCGTCCAGGGGCTCGTCGAGACGGCGCCGTTGAGGCGCTTCCTGGAAGATCTGATCGACGAGGACGCGGTCGCCGCCAACATCGAATCGGGACGTCTGCGGGCCCTGGCGATCTCGGCCACGGCCTACGATACGGGACGCACGGTTACGTACATCCAGGGGGAGCCCTGGCTGTCGACCTGGAAGCGGGTGCGGCGGCTGGCGGTCCACGACCGGATCACGCTCGATCACGTCATGGCTTCCGCGGCGATTCCGCTCTTCTTCCCCGCCGTGAACGTCGGTGGACGCTACTTCGGGGACGGCAGCCTGCGGCAATCCCACCCGCTGTCACCCGCGATTCACCTGGGCGCCAATCGGATTCTCGCG
Source organism: Gemmatimonadales bacterium (assembly GCA_050114915.1). GTDB lineage: Bacteria > Gemmatimonadota > Gemmatimonadetes > Palauibacterales > Palauibacteraceae > JARFPW01. The sequence goes on from JASFRN010000102.1 coordinate 6,317, forward strand.
ATCTCGTCTCGCTGGCGGGCGCCCGTCGAGGAGCCCGGACCGAGCGCAGCTCCGGTCTATCCACCGGCCGCGCAGGTCATCGGACTGCTCCTCAACTCGATCTTCCTGGACAACCTGGACGTCGACGCGGAACGGCTGCGGCGAATCAACCACGTGTTGGCCCGGGTGCCCGAGTCGCGGCGCTGGTTGCTGTCGGAACGCCCGGTGCGGCTGCTCGTCCTCCGGCCTTCGAGCGACATCGGGCGGGTCGCCGCCCGATACGAGCAATCGATCCCGCGCTCGCTCCGTTATCTCCTGCGCGGTCTCGGAACGCGACGCATCTCTTCGTCCGACCTGGTCTCGTACCTGATGTTCGAGTCCGAGTACATCGAGCACCTGATTCGGCTCGGGGAACGCGACGCGGAGCGCAGCTGGCTCAAGATCCGCCGCTTCCTCGACGCGGCCGACGACGGCGCGGGGGCGAGCGACGAGGCGGAAGCCGGTTGAGATTCAGCCGCCGTACCGTCCGAGCTGGTGCCGCAGCGCCGGTTCGAGCACCGGGTCCGTGAACTCGTAGCCCGTCCGCTGCAATGCATCGGGCGCGACGTGCGCGCTCGCGAGAAGCAGCTCGTCGGCCATCTCGGACCCGAGCGCCGCCCGCAGGGCGAAGGCGGGGGCCGGCACGACGTCCGGCCGCTTCATCACCCGGGCCAGAACGTCCACGAACTCCCGGTTTCGGACCGGGTTCGGCGCGGCCACGTTGACCGGCCCCGCGACGGCCGGCGTCGCGAGCGCGTGGAGCACGCCGCCGACCACGTCGTCGAGCGTGACCCAGCTCCAGATCTGCCGACCCGACCCCAACCGTCCCCCCGCACCCAGGCACATCGGAAGGCGCAGACGCTCGAGCGCTCCTCCGGCGGGCCACAGCACGATGCCGAGCCGCAGGTGGACGACCCGGATTCCGGCATCCCGCGCCGGATCTGCCGCCGCCTCCCATTGGCGGACGACGTCGGCGAGGAAGCCCTCGCCCGGAGAGGCGGACTCGTCGAGGCGCGTATCGCCTCGGTCGCCGTACACTCCGATCGCCGACGCGCAGACGAGCACCTCGGGCGGCGACGCCAGCTGGGCGAGCGTCTCGGCCAGCAACCGGGTGCCGTCGACCCGGCTGTCGAGGATCCGGCGCTTCTTCTCCGGCGTCCAGCGTCCGCTCGCGATCGGCTCACCCGCGAGGTGCACGACCGCATCGAGGCCCTCCAGCCCTTTCCGGTCGATCGACCGCGCGGCGACGTCCCAGCGGATCTCGCCGTGCGCCGCTTCCGGCGGATCGGAACCGGGACGAACGAGGGCCACGGGCTCATGACCTCCGGTGGACAGGACACGCGCCACTTCCGTCCCCACCATGCCCGACATGCCGCTGATCGCCACGCGACGCCCGGGCGCGAGGCCGGCCCTGCGATGGCGCTCGAGGTCGCGAGCCAGCACCCGGTGCCGATAGGCCATCCCGCGCTCGATCCGGTCGCGGACCATTCGCCCGGCCAGAAGACCGCCGATCGGCTCGGCCGGAAGCTCGTATTCGAGACGGTCCTCCACCTCGCAGCCCCCGTCGTCGCGCGCCGCGAACAGGTGCCGGTGATGCCACCGGGCGAACGGTCCCGTCACCTGGAAATCGGCGAAGGAGTTCGGCGGGTCGGGAGCGAGGTGCTCGGAAATCCATTCGGTGGTGAACGGCCCGATTCCGACACGGACGGTGGTGCGCGCCCCTGCTTCGATCCCGTTCTCGCGCCGGACCAGCTCGACGGGCTCCCAGGGCGGCAGCAGGCGCCCCAACGCTCCGCGACGGGTATGCCACGCCCACACTTCCGCGAGGGAGGCGGGTACGTCACTCGCAATGCGTACGATGTCCAGCGCCATGGCCGCTCTCGGTGGGGGTCGGGGGCGGGCTGTCCCGCGCCGTGTCGGACCCCCACATTATGATTTTTTCGAGCCGGCTGCCCAATCTCCGCCGCTCCGGCGGACGTCGCGAAGGCCGGCCGCCCGACTTTGGCGCCGTGAGATGATTCGACTTCTGCACATATCCGACGTCCACCTGGGCGCTCCACTCGGGGGGTTCGGCCCCGCCGCCGACGAGCGACGCCGGGCGATCCGGGACGCCTTCCGGGGGCTACCGGCGCGCGTCGAGGCCTGGAACGTGGACGCGGTGCTCGTGGCCGGCGACCTGTTCGACGCCCCCGAACCCGAGCCGGCGGACGTCGACCTCGCCCGCGAGGTGCTGCGGCGCCTGGCGGCCGACCGTCCCGTGTTCGCCATCCCCGGGAACCACGACCCGGCGGTCGGCGACGGGGCCCCGTGGCACGACCTGCCGGCCGGCGTCACGCCGGTCCTCGAACCCCGCTTCGGTGCGCCGGAGAGCGTTGCGGTGGCGGACGGCGCCACGCTGCACGTTTACGGCTTCGCGTACGACCCGGTCGTCGAGCCCGACCCGCTGGCGGGCTTCCGGCGCGCTCCGGAACCGGGGTTCCACGTCGTCCTCATGCACGCGGCGACGGCGGACAACCCCGACTGGAACGGGGGTCAGTCCCTGCGCGTGTCGCGGGCCGAACTCGCCGCCCTCGATGCCGACTACGTCGCCCTCGGCGATTATCACGGCTTCCGCCCGCCCGTCGACTTCGGAGGACTCCCCGCCTGCTATCCGGGTTCCTTCGCGGCGGTCGCCGTCGACGAGCTCGGCCCGCACGGCTGCGCGGTCGTCGAACTCGCCTCGGACGCGCCGCCGCGCGTGCACCTCGAACCGACCGACGTGCCGCATCTCGTCGACCTCGGCACGATCGACGTCAGCTCGGCGGAGGACGACCGCGCCGTGGAGGCACTGATCGCGGGGCGCTGCGAATCGGACACGGCGCTCCCGGTCGCCGAGCTCGTCGGCGCCCCGTCGTTCCCGCTCGACGTGGAGCGGATCCGCGATGCCCTGCGGGAACGCTACGGCTTCGCCTTGGTGCGCGATCGCACCCGATTCATCGATTCCGAGCACGTCGCGCGCCTCGCTGAGCGGCCAACGATCGCGGGTCACGTCGCCCGCCTCGGACGCGATCGCGTGGCGGCCGCTCCGGATTCCGAGCAGCGCGAGGTGGCGGCGCGGGCGCTCCGATTGGCCCTGCGGGCCCTGGAGACCCCGTGAACGGCCCCGCCTTCCTCGGCGCCGAGCTCTCGTTCGGCCGGCACGACGGGACGTTCCGCCTGCCGACCGACCGGCCCGCCCTCGTCGCCGGTCCCAATGGCAGCGGCAAGACCACCTTCGTGGACGCACTCCTCCGCACCGTGTTCGGATTCAACCGGCGCGGCGCCGACGACCGGCGGCTGGCGGACGCGCGGCGTCCGTGGAACGAGCGATCTTTCCGCTCGACCGTGCGCCTGACGTTCGAGGACGGCGTCTACGAATGGACGCGCGACCACGAGACGGATCACGTGCGCGTGGTCGACGGGCGGGGCGCCGTGGTGTTCGACGGCACCGCGAACCCGGCCGCGCAGAGCTCGTCCGACCG
>JASFRN010000103.1:0-9721 GCA_050114915.1 Gemmatimonadales bacterium
GCACCTGGTCGGGCCTCGAACTGGGCGCCGTGGTCGGCGTCGATCTGCCGATCTCGGAGATGGTGAACTTCGACGTCGCGGGCACCTTTTCGTGGCTCACCGTGGGTGACGTGACGGCGGGAGGCGAGACGATCCCCAGCACGTCGACGAATTTCTCGACGTTCGGGCTGCGGGCCGGCGTCACCGTGTTCCCACGGTAGGCCCCTGCCCCGTCCTTCGAGCGTCGGCCAGGCCGTCCGCTCGACTCAAGCGAGCGTGTCGGGCAGCCCCGGGCGCGAAGCGCCTTCGAGCCCGGGCCGCAGGTAACGGCGCCGGGTGCGGGTCTCGAGCAGCGATTCGGTGAACTCGAGGCGCTGCTCGAGCGCCTCGATCTTCAGGGTCTGCGCTTCCAGAAGCGCGCGCACGTGGTCGTATTGAATTCGATCGGACTCGTCGGCGCGCTTGTTCGCGGCATTCGCCTCGAGCATCAGGCCCAGCCGCTTCGTGAGCGGCCGGAAGATCAGGACGCCGCCGATGGTCAGAAACAGCGTCACCGGCACCATCGCTATGAACAGCTCTTCCATCGCTTCGCTCTCTCCCCGCCGGTGATCTCCGGCGGTGCATGGGTCATTCGTAGCGCAACGATTCCACCGGGTCGATGGCCGCCGCCCGTCGGGCCGGCAGATAGCCGGCGACGAGACCGATGGCCACGAGGATCGATACGCACGCGATACTGATCGGCCACGACAGCTTCGGATTCGCGATGTACTGCATCGCCGGATTGTCGAACGGCAGCCAATCGACGATGAATACGACGCCCGATGCGAGCAGCAGGCCGGCGAGACCGCCGGTGAGGCAGATCGCCAGCGCCTCGAATACGAACTGCCCGCGGATGTGCCGCTTGCGGGCGCCCACGGCCAGCTTCACGCCGATCTCCTTCGTGCGCTCGCGCACGACCACGTACATGATGTTCGCGACGCCGACGCCCGCGACGAGCAGGGTGAACAGACCCACGAGGCCCAGGAAGATCTGGATCCCGTACCCGACCATGTTCGTCTCCTGCTCCGACTCGAAGAAGTCCCACATCGGGATCGCCCGCTCGTCGGTCGGGTCGAACTTGAACCGGGCGCCCAGGACCTCCGCGATCCGCTCCTTCGTCTCCACGGCGCGCTCTTCGGTCCGCGGCTTCACGATCAGGTGGTTCACGAAGCGGTCGCCGTACGTCGCCGTGTAGGTCGACGCCGGGATGATCGCGCGGTCCTCGTCCGGACCGTTGTTGTTGCTGTCCTGGAACTTGCTCTCCATGACGCCGATCACGGTGAACGGAGCCCCGTCCAGCTGGACCGTCTTTCCGACCGGATCTTCGTCGCCGAACAGGCGGTAGGCGATCGAGTCGCCGAGGAAGAGGACGCGCCGGCGCTCGGCGAGGTCCCGTTCGGAGATGAACCGGCCGCCCGGCTTCGGGAACATCTTCCGGAGCTCCGAGAACGCGGGGTAGACGGCCTCCATGTAGGTGGTCGTCCGCACGTCCCCGTACTCCAGCATCGTGCCCCACTTCCCGTAGGACGGGCTCACCTGGTCGACCTCGTCGATCGCCTTCTTGAGGAGCGCCAGGTCGTCCTCCGTGAGGCGGATGCGACGCCCCCGGGGCAACCCCTCCCAGGGCTTGGTCGTCGAGCCGCCCCAGATCATGAAGATCTTCTCGCCGGCGTTGAGCAACCCGCTCGACACGGACCGACGCAGGCCCTCGCCGAACGCGAGCAGGAGCACGATGGCGATCGTCCCCCACATCGTCGCGAACATGGTGAGCAGCGATCGCGTGCGCTGCGCCTTCAGGTCACCCAGGAACTCGCCCAGCAGGATCTTCCACATCGCCGTCCCCTATTTCCCCCGTCCCATGTTCATCCTCACTGGCGCAGGCACTCGACCGGGTCCAGCGCCGCGGCGCGCCGGGCCGGGAAGAAGCCGGCCAGGAGCGCGACGAACATGAGCAGCCCCATCGTCACCCACGCCACCTGCGGCGAGATGATCGGCGCGCCCACGAATTCGCGGATCGGCAGATAGCTCATCGCCTTGACGATTCCCACCGAGATTCCGAACCCGATCATCGCGCCGATCATCACGATGGCGGTGCTCTCGATGAAGAACTGGCGAAGGATGTCGGTCTTCTTCGCCCCGAGCGACCGCTTGATCCCGATCTCCTTCGTCCGCTCCTTCACGACGATGTACATGATGTTGGCCACGCCGATGCCCCCCACCGTCAGGGTGAACGTGCCGACGATCAGGAAGAAGACGTCGAAGCCCAGAAACAGGTACGAGAACATCTTCTCGAACTCGGCCGTGTCCCAGACGCCGATCGCGTCGTCGTCGGTCGGATCGAACCGGTACTTTCGGCCGAGTGTCTCGTAGACGCCGCGCTCGGCGCGCTGCGTCGCCGCGCCGCCCGTCGTCCGGTAGATGATGTTGTTGACGTACTTCTGTCCGAACATCGCGGCCTGGGTGCTCGCGGGGATGAACACCCGATCGCGATCGCGCGAGTTGTACGACGAGCTCTGCTGCTTCGGACGCATCACGCCGATCACCGTGAACGGCGTCTCGCCGATCATCACCTGCCGGCCCACGACGTTCCCCGGTTCGTTCTCGAACAGGAGATCACGAATCGCATCGCCGAGGACCACGACCCGGCGGCGCAGATCGATGTCGTCCTGGTTGATGAACCGTCCGCCGACGTCCGGGATGACGTTTCGCAGGTACGTGTAGGACGGCCACACGCCCGTGACGTTCGGATTCACGACCGAGCGCCCGTTGCGTACGGGCGCGCCGCGCCAGCTGTATTCGGGGCTGATGAGGACGATCTCGGGAATCTGGGTTGCCAGCAGCGTCGCGTCCGTTTCGCGCAGGCGAATGTCGCGGCCGTTGCCGAACCCGGCGAACGGCTTCGTGGTCTCACCCCCGAACAGGATGACGATTCGGTCGCCGAGCCCGTGGAAACGCTTGATCACGTGCGTCTCCAGCCCGGTACCGAAGGCCAGGAGGACGACGACGGCCACCGTGCCCCAGGCGATGCCGGCGACGGTCATCGCGGTGCGCAGCTTCTGCGCCCGCACGTCCTGCCACAACTCCCGAATGGCGCGCAGGAGGAGACGCATTCAGCTGATCTCGCGCGGCGCGGGCTCGACGACCTTCTGGCCTTCCTCGAGGCCGCCGGTGACCTCGATCGTCACCGCGTCGCTAAGGCCCGTCTCGATCACCTTCTCCTCGGGCACTCCGCCCGCGCCGAGCACCCGGACGGTGGCCGTGTCCCCGTGGAACTCGATCACCCGCTCGGGAATCGAGAGAACGTCGTCCCGGCGCTCGATGATCACGTCGGCGTTCGCCGAGTAGCCGGCGCGCAGCTCGGTGCCGTGCACGTCGGTCAGGCGGATCTCGACGGGGAACACGGTCGCGTTGTCCTCGTTGCGGGCCTTCAGGGAGATCGAGGAGACCTCGCCCGAGATCCTGGCCTCGGGAAGCGCGCCGATCTTGATGTCGGCGGGCATCCCTTCGTGCAGGCGTCCCACGTCGATCTCGTCCACGGTGCCGCGGAAGATCAGGTTGCTCATCTCGGCCATCGTGACGAGCACCGTCCCTTCCTGGAAGTTGCTGAGCGGCACGACCGGATCGCCCTGCTCCACCAGCGTCTCCAGAACGAATCCGTCGATCGGCGAGCGGATCACGCCCTCGATGTTGCGGTTGTCGATGCGAACGCGGCCGGTCTCGAGCAGCGCGACGCGCTCCTTCGCCATCTGCACCTGGACGCGCGCCTGCTCGTAATTACGCTCGGCCTCGTCGAGCTCTTCCTCCGTGATGAACTCGCGTTCACGGAGCTCGCGCTTCCGCTCCACGTCCTTCTCGAGGTTCGCGAGCTCGATGTCCCTCAGCTGCACCTGGCGCTTCGCGTCGGCCAGCTCGATCGGCGTCGGGTTCGGCTTGACCTCGAGCAGCGGCTGCCCCGCCTTCACGTAGTCGCCCTCCTCGACCATCAGCTGGCCGACGACGCCCGACACCTGGGACTTCACCTCGACCTCGATGTCGGGCTCGATGTTGCCGACGGCCAGCGCCTTGCGGATGATCGTGTCGCGTTGGACCTCGACGGTCCGAAACTCCGAGCTTCCGTCGTCGCCCAGCAATCGGGCCACGGTGACCGCTCCACCGACCGCAATCACGCCCACCACCGACAGCGCGATCTTCGTTCCTCGCTTCATGCGCAGCTCCCCCGGTAGGAGAAGCACGGTCGATCGACCGCCCTCCCCGCTCCTGTCTCACTCGCCTCACGTGCACGAGAGCACCGCGAACGGTGATACCGTGCCCGGCGTAAACGCCGGATCGACGGTTCACCCTACGGAGGCTGTGCGCGGAAGTTTCAGGAACGGGAACGGCCCCGGGAGCCGCGGCGGAGAGCGCCGACGCGGTGAAAGGCGGCGGAGAGGCCATACACGAGGGCGGCGAGGAGGATGATCGCCGGTCCCGTGGGGACGTCGATGCCCGTGGCGGCATTGAGCCACCAGGTGAGGAAGAGCCCCGCCACGATGCTGACGGCGCCGATCGCCGTGGCCAGGCCCATCATCGGGGCGAGCGAGTCGGTCCAGTGACGAGCCGTGGCGGCCGGCATCGTCAGGAGCGCGATCACGAGGATGACCCCGACGACGCGGATCAGGATCACGACGGTCACGCCCACGAGCGCCAGCAGGAGGAGCGACAGGGCGGCCACCGGCATGCCGATCACCCAGGCGAATTCTTCGTCGAACGCCACCGCCTCAAGGCGGCGGAACAGCAGCAGGACCACGACCGCGATCAACACGTCGAGGGCGGCGATGAAGCCCAGGAACTCCGGCGGAACGAACAGGATGTTCCCGAACAGGTAGCCGAGCAGGTCCGGGGCCGGACCCGGCGCGAGCGAGATGAGGATGATCCCGACCGCCATCCCCACCGCCCATACCATCGCCACCAGCGTGTCGATTCCCTGGCGCAACCGGAGTTCCGCCGCCCCGACGCCGAGCGCGGACGCGAGGCCGAACACGAGCGCCCCGAGGATGGGATCGAATCCCACCAGATATCCGAGGCCCACGCCCCCGAACGCGGCGTGGGCGAGCCCGCCGGAAATCGACGCGATGTTCCGGACGACCACGAAGGTGCCGACGATCCCGCAGGCGAGGGCTGCCAGCAGCCCCGCCACGAGAGCTCGCTGGAAGAACGGGTACGACAGGGCCTCGACGATCATTCGGGGTGGTTCTCCAGCACCCGGTGCGGATGCCCGTGCGCCACCAGGTCGACCGGACAGCCGTAGGCCGCCTCGATCATCTCGGGGGTCAGCTCCTTCGAGCGGTGATAGTGCATCTCGACGTTGAGGCAGGCGATCGTGCCCACGTGCCGTGAAATCACCCCGATGTCGTGCGACACGAGCACGATCGTCATGTCGTGCGACAGCTCCTCGAGCAACTCGTGCACGGAGCGGCCGATCCGGGTGTCGACGCTGGAGGTCGGCTCGTCGAGCAGGAGGAGTTCCGGATCCCCCACCAGCGCCCTGGCGATCAGGACGCGCTGGAGCTGTCCGCCCGAGAGGTGTCCGATCTGCCGGTCCGCGACCCCGGACAACTCGACCCGCTCGAGGGCCCTGGATACCGCCGCCTCGACGTCCTCGACCCGAGCGCGGGTACGGCCCAGAGTTCCCATCGCGACGGCGCGGCGGACGCGGATCGGGAAGCTCCGGTCGAAGCGGGCGTACTGCGGGACGTAGCCGACCATGCCCCGCGCCTCGCGCGCCGGCCGCCCGAACACCCGCACCGTCCCCTCGTCCGGTTCGATCAGGCCGAGGATCAGCTTCAGAAGCGTCGTCTTGCCCCCGGCGTTGGGTCCGATGACGCCCACGAAGTCGCCTTCGAGCAACTCGAAGTCGACGTGGCGCAGCACCGGAAGGCCATCGTACGCGAAGCTCACGTCGCGCAACTCGACGACCGTCCGGCGTTTCGCGGGAGGAGCTTCAGGAGGCATCCGTCATCTCCTCGCCGAGGGCCCGTTGCAGCGCAGCCGTCGCTCCGTCGATCGCCTCCAGCGGATCCCGGGCGAGGGGGTCGAGGGACACCAGTCCCGCGCCGAGCTCCTCGGCCACGAGGCGCGCCGGCGCCTGGTTGAACTCCGGTTGTACGAGCACCAGGCGAATCTCCGCCGCGCGCGCCCGGTCGATCAGCGCGGCCAGCCGCGCGGGCCCCGGATCGCCGGATCCGTGGGAGAGGATCGACATCTGCGTCATGTCGTACGGGCGGGTCAGAAACCCCCAGGCCGGGTGGAGAACGAGATACGACCGGCCGCGCAGGGGCGACAGGCGGCGACGGGTCGTCGAGTCCGTGGCGGCCACCCGCCGGTGGAACGCGGCCAGGTTTTCCTCGATCTCACCCGCGGCGTCCGGCAGCAAGCGGGCGAGGGAGGCGGCGATGCGGTCCGCGGCAACGTCCAGGCACCTCGCGGACAGCCACGCGTGGTAATCCCCCTCGCCCGGCTCGGTCCCGCTGCGACAGTTCGAGAACAGCATCGTCCGCTCCGCGTCGGATCCTTCGAGAAGTCCCTCGAGCCAGGTGCGCTCGAAAACGAATTCGGGAAGCCCGAGGCCGAAGTACGCACTCGCCCGAGCTGCCCGGCGCAGCTCGGCGAGGGACGGTTCGTAGGAGTGTGGACTGGCCCCCGGCGGAATGAGGACGACCACCTCCACGCCACCCGGGGGAGCCACCGCGTCGACGATGCCGGCGAGCGGTGCGAGAGGCACGGCTACGACCGGCGCGGCGCGAGCGGACGGCGGCGCGTCTGAGCACGCGATTGCAGCCGACACCAGAACCGCAACGGCGAGGGGTCCCCGACACCGGCACAGGCCCCGGAACCGCACACGCTGGTCGATCGAAGGAATCATGGGCTCAAGATACGCGCCACCCGCCGAGGTGCGAGGGCGTGCCGCCGTGCCCGGGACGGCGAGCGTCGCGACGCGGGTTGTATCACGCGGGCCCCCGCGTCAGCTTGTCGCGCATGGATACTTCGACGCGCCGGTTCCGCCATCTGCTCTTCGCCGCCCTCCTCGTCGGAACGGCGGCCTGCGCTCCGCGCACCCGACCCCCTGCCGATGCGGAGGCCCCCACGGCAGACGCCGCCGCGCCGGCTCCCGAGGCCCGATCGGCGGTGCTCCTCGTGTCGCTCGACGGGTTTCGTCCGGACTACCTGGATCCGCAGACCACGCCCAACCTGTGGCGGCTCGCCGCGCACGGCGTCCGCGCGGAGGCGATGATCCCGTCGTTTCCGACGAAGACGTTCCCGAACCACTACACGATCGTCACCGGCCTCCGCCCCGATCACCACGGGCTGGTCGCCAACAACATGTGGGACCCGGAGATCAAGGCCACGTACGGGCTCTCCATTCGCGACCAGGTTCGTAACCCGGACTGGTACGGGGGGACCCCCGTGTGGGTGACGGCGGAGCGGCACGGGATGGCCACGGCGCCGCTGTTCTGGCCGGGCAACGAAGCGCCGATCGGAGGCGTGCTTCCTTCGTACTGGTTGCCCTACGACGGCGATATGCCCCATGCCGACCGGGTGAACTGGGTGCTCGACCGGATGGCGGGGACGAAGGGCCCGGCCGCGCGCTTCGCCACGCTGTACTTCTCCGACACCGACGACGTCGGCCACCGCTACGGACCGCACGCGCCCGAGACCGCGGTCGCCGCGGCACGGGTCGATTCTACGATCGGCTACCTGGTCGACGGACTCGCGGCCCGGCACCTGACCGACGTGAACCTGATCATCGTATCGGATCACGGGATGGCGCAGCTGTCGCCCGACAGGGCCATCTTTCTCGACGACTTCATCGACCCCGCCTCCACGCGCGTCGTGGACTGGAACCCCGTCCTGGCGATCTGGCCGAGCGCCGACCAGGCGGACGCGATCTACGAGGCGCTCAGCGGCGCCAGTCCGCACCTGAAGGTATATCGCCGGGGCGAGATCCCGGCGCACTACCAGTTCGGCACGAACGAGCGCGTGGCCCCGATCGTGGCGATCGCCGACGTCGGTTGGGCCATAACGACGCACGCCTACGTGGACGATCACCCTCACGCCCTCGACGGCGGCAATCACGGCTACGACCAGAACGCCCTCGCCATGCGGGCCCTGTTCGTCGCCGACGGATCCGCGTTCGCGAACGGACTGGTGGTCGAGCCGTTCTCCAACGTCGACGTGTACCCCCTCATCATGGAGATCCTCGACCTTCCGGCGGCGCCGAACGACGGGAAGCTGTCGGAGGTGGCCGGGATGCTGGAGACGCGCGCGGCCGGGGTGCGCTGAGGACAAAAAAAAGCACCGGGGGAGGCTCCGAAGAACCTCCCCCGGTGCATATGCTTCGAAGATCTATATCAGTTGATCTTCACGACGTTCTTCGCCTTGGGACCCCGACCCTCTTCGGTCAGGTCGAACTCGACGAGATCGCCCTCTTCCAGCGAACGGAAGCCCTCGGACTGAATCTCCGAGAAGTGAACGAACGCATCCCGAGCTCCGTCGTCGAAGCTGACGAATCCGAAGCCCTTGTCATTGTTGAACCACTTTACGGTTCCCGTCGTACGCGACATCCTGTACATCTCCTGCTTGGACCTTGACTGTCGACGCTCGTTCGGGCTTCCCCGCCCGGCGCCACTTCCGTTGGCCGGCCTGTCGGTCGGCGATCTCCACCGGTCGGTGTCCTCGAGGACTCGCCAAGAAAAACGGCCCCGCACGATCGAACGGCGGAGGCCGTGAGTCTCGTCATCCGTATCATCGGTGAATCACGGCCGGAAAGATAAACGTGCGGGGCTCGCTGTCAACAAGTTGCGGCGCGGACGTTTGGAGTGATTTTCGGGACCTCTCGATCCGGAAGTGGGCGGAGAGGAGGCCGAACAGAAAGCCGGGCCGCGGAGCGAACTCCACGACCCGGCTTCCCAGCTCCCAGACCAGGAGGGGCAGACGGCCGGGGACACACGGAACGGCGTCTATCAGCCGAAACCCCGACCGTCTATGTAGGCAACGCGCGAGATCGGAGAATCGTGACACCCTAGCCCGGCCGGAAGCGGCCCGCGGTTGTCAGAAACCGCAGGTAGCCGCAGAATAGCGCATGCTCGAACCATGGGGGGGTTCGCAATGACGCCGCACCAGGCGCTCGGCCTGGCGGGACTGCTGTTTCTGCTGGCGTTCGTCCTCTCGATCGTCATGCTCAACCGCAGGGGGCGCCGGCTTTCGCTGCTCCTGGCCGAGCAGCAGCCCGACGTATACGAGGAGCTCGGGCGACCGCTGCCCACGACGTTCCCCTCGGAGCGCCGGATGCACTTCGACGAGTTCATCATGCGGCGCGACTACGAGACCCTCCTGGATCCGGATCTCGCCCGACAGTTCGGTCGACTCCGCCAGCTCGAGACGCGTCTTCTCGGCCTGGCCGTGCTGATCCTCGTCGTCTTCGCGGGAGCGATGTTCCAGCTGGGTTGATTGATGGTCCAGCCGGCGGCCCCTAGATTTCGGTCGTCCCCCGGCCGAGAGGAGGCTCCAGCATGACGTTTCTGCCCACCTTCGCTCCCGCCACCGCCAACGACCGGTTCAAGTCCCGACACGGAGACTGGTTGTCGATCGGCCTGATCTTCGCCGTGCTGGCCCACGGCAGCCTGTTCCTGTTCTTTCCCGAGCTGCGCGCGGCCGAGGTGCGGGT
>JASFRN010000104.1:0-9450 GCA_050114915.1 Gemmatimonadales bacterium
AGCTGGGCGAGCTATCCGATACGCTCAAGGAGCTCGAGAGCAAGCTGGAGCGGACCCTGTCGCTCATGGAGCGGGTCGCTACCGAGCAGTCGATGAAGGAGGCGGTCGAGGACGCCCAGCAGCTCGCGGACCGGCAGCAGGCCCTGGCCGAGAGCTACGAGCCCGGCGAACAGTGGGCGGGCCGGCAGGACGAGGCGGCGTCCCAGGCCGAGGACCTCGAGCAGAAGATGCAGGAGCTGCAGGACCGGCTCGCCGAGCAGGGGCTCGACGGAGCCGCCGACTCGGTCGGGCAGGGCATGCGGCAGGCCTCCGACGCCGCGAGCCAGATGCGCCAGGCGGCGGAGGGCGCGCGCAGCGGCAATCCCTCGCAGCAGAGCGGGGGGCAGCAGTCGGCCGCGCAGGCCGCTGGCCAGATGCAGGACGCGTCGAGCTCGATGCAGCAGGCCGGGCAGATGCTGAACCAGGACTGGAAGCAGGAAGCCCTCGAGGCCGTCGACCGGGCGACCGACGAGGCGCTCTCGCTCGCGACCGAGCAGCGCGAGCTGGCCACCCAGCTGTCCGATCCGAGCCAGGACCCGTCGGACCTGGCGGGGCGCCAGGCCGCCCTCGTGCAGGGCCTCGACCGCCTGCTCGAGTCGCTGTCGGAAGCGGGTCGCAAGACGGCGCTGATCGACGAGACGGTGGGCCGGACGGCGACGAACGCCCGCCAGCGCATGCAGGCCCTCGGCGAAGCGCTCGGAGCCCGCGAGGGGCCTCCGCGCACGGCGGCCTCCGACGGTCGACAGCTCGTCGAGTCGCTGAACGACCTGGCGAGCCGGTTGATGGCCAGCCGCCAGCAGGTGCAGGACGCCGGATCGGCGACGGGCATGGAGGAGATGCTCGACCAGCTCGCGCAGATGAGCCAGAGCCAGGCCGGCCTGAACCGCGAGTCCGGCGGCCTCATGCTCATGCAGCAGCAGGGCCAGCCGATGGCGGCCCAGATGCGCCGGTTGTCGGAACGCCAGGAGGAGATCGCCCGCCAGCTCGAGGAGCTCGCGGCGAAGCCGGAGGCGAAGGAGCTGGCGGCCCGACCGGAGCTGCTCTCCGACGAGGCGGACGAAATCGCCGCCCAGTTGCGTTCCGGCCAGATCGATCAACAGACCCTGCGGCGCCAGGAGCGCCTGTTCCGCCGCCTGCTCGACGCCGGCAAGTCGCTCGAGCGGGACGAGGATCCGAGTCGCCGCGAATCCGAGGCGGCCGACCTCTCTCGACCCGGCGCCGTGCCGGACGGGGCCGACATCGAGGCGGGACCGCGGTTTCCGTATCCGGACGACGCGGCCCTGCGTGGCGTTTCGAGCTCGGCCCGGCGCCTGATCCTCGAGTACTTCGATCGTCTGAACGCGAACCCGGCGGCAGGCGAAGGAGGTGCGCCGTGAGCGCCCGCCGGAGGTTCGCCGCTCTCGCGGCCGGATTCGCGCTGACCGGCGTCCTGTTCGTCGCCCGCCCGGTCGCCGCCCAGGTGACGACGGGAGCGCGGGCCGAGGAGAGCAGGGCCCTCGCCCTGGCCGTACAGCTCGAGCGATCGGGACAGGGCCGCGAGGCCGAGCGGGTGCTGATCGAGCTGCTCGCTTCCCAGCCCACCGCCTCGCAGGCCCTGGCGATGCTGGCCCAGCTCACCGACGAGCGTGGCGCCCCCGACGTCGTGCTTCCGTACGCCGAGCAGGCGGCGGCGGAGGCCAGTTACGATCAGGCGGCGATCCACCAGGTGTTCATCCGCGCGCTCGCGGCGTCGGGACGCGGCGAGGAGGCGCTCGATCGGGCACGGGCTTGGATTCGGGCGCGCCCGAACGACATCACGGGCTACGGCGAGCTCTCCAGCACGTTCGAGAAGCTGGGGCAGCACGACGAGGCCGTGCAGGCCCTGCTAGACGCCCGCGAGAAGACCGGCGACGACGACGTGTTCGCCCAGGAGCTCGCAGTGCTCTACGAGCAGGGCGGAGAGTACGACGCGGCCGCCCGAGAATGGCTGCGGGTCCTCGCGTGGGGGGAGGCCGGAGTGACTACGGTGGAGGCGCGGCTCCGGACGCCCGGGGTCAACCGAGACGCCGTGGTCGACGCCCTGCAGTCGGCGCTGGTCGGCGGTTCCACCGGATTCGCCGCGCTGCGCGGCGGCCTCGACCTCGCCCTTCGTCTCGGCCGGGGAGAGTGGGCCCGGTCGCTGGCCGAGAGAGTCGTGGAGCGCGCCCCGCGCGAGACGCGCTGGCCGATCCTGCGAAAGTACTACGTCGACGCACGCGACCGTGGCTATCCCGAAGACGCGCGCTGGGCCGCCGCCCGGCTGGCCGCCGACGCGACGGACGACCGGGATCGGCTGCAGTGGGAGGCGGTCGAGGCGAGCCTCGCCCTGGAGCTGGGGGACGCGGAGCACGCGCGGGCCAGCTTCGAGAGGATTCTCGACGAGGCGCCGAAGGGAAGCGATACCCGACGGCTCGCCATCAACAGCCTGGTCGTCCTGGAGGCCGACGCGGACGACGACGCGGCCGAACGCCTGATCCGGCTGCACGCCGAGGAATACCCGGACGAGGAAAGCGAGCTGGCCGACCTGGCGATCCGCCTCTCGAAGGCCCGGGTGCGCCGCGGCGACGTGGCCGCGGCCCGTCGGGCGCTCGATCTCGCCCCGAGCCAGCCGTCCGACGCCTCGGTGGCCTCGCGGCTCGAGGCGCAGCGCGGACACCTGGCGCTGTTCCAGGGCCGGATCGACGAAGCGCGCGGGCACCTGCAGACCGCGGGGGCGATCCCCGGCGGCGACCCGGGGGACCGGACGGAGATCCTCCTCCTGCTCGACGTGTTCTCGCGGGCCGACTCGGCGGACGTGGCGCTGCTGGGGCAGGGGATCTACCGGCTGCGCGCCGACGGATCGCCCGAGCCGCTGCTCGCGGCGGCGGAGCGCTGGGCCGGCCGGGACGACGCGGACGCGGGGGCCGGACTGATGCGGCTCGCCGCCGGAGCGCTGGCCCACGCCGACCACGAGGAGGAGGCGGGGGAAGTCCGCCGCCGCCTCGTGGACGCCTTCCCGGCCTCCTCGGAGGCGACGGGCGCGCTGCTCGCGCTGGCGCGCGCGGAGTTGCCCGAACGGCCGGAGGCGGCCCGCGCCTGGCTGCAGCGCCTGATCATCGACCACCCCGACAGCGCGCTGGCGCCGGTGGCGCGGCGCCTGTTGTCGGAGATCGAGGGTCAGGTCCCCCCGGCCACCTCGTCGGCGACCCGGGAGCGCACCTCGTGAAGCGCCTCGGACTCGTCGCGGCGCTGGTGCTCGTGCTGGCGCCGCCGCTGGCCCGCGCGGCCCGGGCGCAGAACCTCCTCGTTCCGATGGACGAGGCGCAGGAGAACCACCTGCGCGCCTACGGGCTCGCCTACTGGGCGATCGAGCAGGGGGAGAGCGCGGAGTGGCTGCTCAACTACCGCAGCGGATCGTTCCTGTTGCCGAACCAGCGCCGCATCGTCGAGCAGGCGGCCCTGATGGGCGTGACCGTTCAGCCGCTCTCGGGAGCCGACCTGGCGCAGCTGCGCGCCACGATCGCGGACGGAAACATGGAGGCCGTGCCGCTCGAGAAGGCGCCGAAGATCGCCATCTACACGCCGCCCAACAGCTCGCCGTGGGACGACGCGGTGACGATGGCCCTGGAGTACGCGCAGATCCCGTACGAGAAGGTCTGGGACCCCGAGGTCCTGGAAGGGAAGCTGGCCGACTACGACTGGCTGCACCTCCATCACGAGGACTTCACGGGCCAGTATTCGAAGTTCTACCTCAACTACACGAGATCTGACTGGCTGCGTGAGGAAGTCGCACGCAACACGCAGGTAGCCAATGAATTCGGGTACCCGGACGTGCCGACCCTGAAGAAGGCGGTGGCGCGGAAGATTCGCGACTACGTCGAGCAGGGCGGGTTCCTGTTCGCGATGTGCACCGCCACCGAGACGCTCGATCTCGCGCTGGCGTCGCAGGGCGTGGACATCGCGGCGGCGTTCGCCGACGGGTCGCCCCCGGATCCCGACGCGACGGCGAAGATGGACTGGACGCAGGCGCTCGCCTTCGAGGACGCGACGGTCGTGCTCGACCCCTCGCTGTCGGCGTTCAGCGACATCGACGCCCACCAGGTGAACACGCCCTGGCGCAAGCCGCTCGGCAGCTTCACCCTGTTCGAATTCAGCGCCAAGATCGATCCGGTGCCGACGATGCTGACGCAGGACCACGAGCGCGTGCTGCCCGATTTCTACGGGCTGACGACCAGCTTCAACGCGGCGGACATCAAGGACGACGTGATCGCGCTGGCCACGGAGGCGAACCTGGACGCCGTGAAGTACCTGCACGGGAACTACGGAAAGGGTAGCTTCACGTTTCTCGGCGGCCACGATCCCGAGGATCCGCAGCACCTGATCGGCGATCCGGACACCGATCTGGAGCTCAAGCGGCATTCCCCGGGGTACCGGCTCATCCTGAACAACGTCCTCTATCCCGCGGCGAAGAAGAAAGCCCTCAAGACATGAGCGCCGAGCGACTCCAGCATCTCCCTCCATATCCCCTGCAGGACGTGCCCGAGATCCGGGCGCGCCTCGCCGCGCAGGGGCGTGACGTGCTGGACCTCGGCGCCGGGGATTCGGGGCTGCCGGTGCCGGAGATCGCGGTCGAGGAGCTCCGGCGCGCCGCCGGGGACCCGAAGCTCCAGGGCTACGCCTTCCAGCGCGGCCACCCGCGTTTCCGCGAGGAAGCGGTCGCGTTCATGCGCCGGCGGTTCGGGGCGGACGTCGATCCGTGGACGGAGCTGCTGCCGATCATCGGCAGCAAGGAGGCGATCGCCCTCACCGCGTTCGCGCTGCTGGACCCGGGGGATTCGGTACTGATTCCGGATCCCGGGTACGCGCCGTACTTCGGCGGCTCGTACTTCGCGGGAGCGGAGATCGAGCGCGTGCCGTTGCGTCCCGAGAACGAGTTCCTCGTCCCGCCGGAACGCATTCTCGAGGCGCCCGGACGGCTGAAGCTCGTGTACCTCAACTACCCCAACAATCCGACCGCGGCGACCGCCGATCTCACCTACCTGCGGGAGATCGTGGCCGCCTGCGTGGAGCGGGGCGCATACCTGCTGTACGACAACGCGTACTCCGAGATCACCTTCGGCGACTACCGGGCGCCGGGCCTGTTCGAAGTGGAGGGCGGGCGCGAGATCGGCCTCGAGTTCCACTCGTTTTCGAAGACCTACAACATGACGGGCTGGCGGCTGGGCTGGGTGGCCGGTGACGCCGGCCTCGTGGCCGACCTGAAGCGGGTGAAGACCTTCTTCGACACCGGCTCCTACCTGGCGATCCAGGCGGCGGGAGCGGCCGTTCTGGCCGACGCCGAGTCGTTCATCGCCCGCAACGTCGCGTGGCTCGAGGAGCGGCGCGACGCCGCGGTGGCCGCCTTCCGCTCGGCCGGGTTCGACGCGCGTCCACCCGAGGCGACGCTCTACCTGTGGTTGCCGGTGCCGGAGGGCGGCGCGTCGGAGCCGTGGTGCCGGGACCTCCTGGAGCACGAGGCCGTCGTGCTGATGCCGGGTGCCGCGCTCGGCCCGGGAGGAGAGGGCTTCTTCCGCGCCTCGCTCACGCTGCCGGCCGAGCGCTACGCCGAGCTCGCGGTCCGCCTGGAGCGCTTCGGGTGAGCGACGAGTCCCGCGACGTGCCGGGGCGCGTGGATCGTCCCGAGACGGTCGCCCTCGAGGGCCGCCGGCTCGGGTACAGGAACGCGGTGCGGATCGGTCTCGCCGTTTCGTTCGTCCTCCACCTGTTCGTCCTGCTCGTTCTCGGGCACAGCCTGCGCGTCGGTTCACCCTCGGCGCCCGCCGTGCCGCCGAGCGAGACCGCGATCAACCTGCAGGGGCCGCGCTCCGTGGAGATCGGCCAGGTTCTCACCCCGGAGGAGGCGGCCGAACAAGAAGGCCGGCCGCCCCCGCGCGAGACGCCGACCGAACAGATCGAGCCCACGCCCCGGCAGCCGGCGGAGGGGGCCCCGACGCCGGCGCAGCCCGCGGAGCGTCGCACGGCCGACGAGGGCTACCTGACGAACGCCGAGAAGCTGCAGCCCAAGGAAGGCGACGAGCGCCTCTACCAGGACGTGCCCGACGACCAAGTGCCGGTGTATCTGGCCGAGAACCCCTACGCACGCTACGAAGGCGAAATCCGCGCACGGCTCGGGATCATGCTCGACAGCCTGAATCTCTCCGAGGAGCAGCGCCGGAAGGCCCTCGAGTGGCTGACCGGCGACGAGGGCGAGGAATGGGGCGTGGCGGAGGACGGGATCCACATCGGCGGCGTGGTGATCCCGATCGACCTCGGCTCACTCCTCCAGGAAGAGGGTCCCAACGGTCGCGAGAGTCGGCAGCAGATGCGCGACCTGCGCGACATCCGCTACCAGGATCTGATCGGGGAGTCCGAAGAGATCCAGAAGGAGCGGGCCCGCGAGATGCGGGAGCGGACGAAGCAGCAGCTGGAGCAGCGTCTGCAGGATTCGCTGAAGGCCGCGCAGGACTCCGCCGAAGCCGACGAGTGACGGCCACGGGCTAGACCGCGTGTGCCAGGGCCCCTCTGGCCGTACACGTGTACACCTGGGGAGACGGACATGCGCAGGTCTCCGCGGCCCTCGGGCGAGCCGGTCCACCACGCTCCGCAGCCTATCGCGCTGCCTCGCCTCGCCTTGCGCGGTCCGTTAGACTGTCGGGTCACCGAGACGACCCACGACCCGCAGACATCATGACCGAATCAACCCAGGAGCTCGGCACCCGCTACGATCCGTCCGGGATCGAAGCGCCCATCTACGCCCGGTGGCTGAACCGTGGCGCCTTCCACGTCGACGCGGCGGACGTCCGCGACCCGTACGTGATGGTGATCCCGCCGCCGAACGTGACGGCGGCGCTGCACATGGGCCACGGACTCAACAACACGATCCAGGACATCGTGATCCGCTTCGAGCGGATGCGTGGCCGGGACGCCGTGTGGGTTCCCGGCACCGACCACGCCGGCATCGCCACCCAGAACGTGGTGGAGCAGCAGCTCGCCACCGAGGGGCTGCGTCGCCAGGACCTCGGCCGCGAGAAGTTCGTCGAGCGGATGTGGGAGTGGGTCGACGAGTACGGCTCGCGGATCATCGACCAGCTCAAGGTCATGGGCTGCTCGTGCGACTGGGAGCGGCAGCGCTTCACGCTCGACGAGGGGCTGTCCGAGGCGGTGCGCGAGGTGTTCGTGCAGTTGTACGAGAAGGGGCTGGTGTATCGCGGCCAGTACATCATCAACTGGTGCCCGCGTTGCCTGACCGCGCTCTCGAACGAGGAAGCCGAGCACCAGGAGACCGCCGGCAAGCTCTACCACATCCGCTACCCGCTCGTGGGCTCCGACGACTACATCGTCGTGGCCACCACGCGGCCAGAGACGATGCTCGGCGACACGGCCGTCGCCGTGCACCCGGACGACGACCGCCACCAGGCGCTCATTGGCCGCGAGGTGGAACTGCCGCTCACCGGCCGGACGCTGGAGATCATCGCCGACGACTACGTGGATCCGGAGTTCGGCTCCGGCTTCGTGAAGATCACGCCCGCCCACGACCCGAACGACTTCGAGATCGGCAACCGTCACGACCTCGAGCGCATCGACGTGATGAACGACGACGCGACGATGTCGGACGCCGCGCCCGAAGAGTTCCGGGGCATGGACCGGTTCGAAGCCCGCAAGGCGGTGGTCGCCGCGCTCGAGGCGGCCGGGCTGATGGAGAAGATCGAGGACCACACCCACTCGGTCGGTCACTGCTACCGTTGTGACACCGTGGTCGAGCCGCGGCTCAGCCTGCAGTGGTTCGTGAAGATGAAGCCGCTCGCCGAGCCGGCGCTGGCCGCCTACCACGACGGGCGCCTGCGCTTCCACCCCGAGCGCTTCGGGACGATCTACGACCACTGGCTGACCAACGTCCGCGACTGGTGCATCAGCCGGCAGCTGTGGTGGGGCCACCGGATTCCCGTGTGGTACTGCGACGATTGCGACGAGATCACCGTGCGCCGCGAAGACCCGACGGAGTGCCCGGCCTGCGGTGGAGCGTTGACCCAGGACCCGGACGTCCTCGACACCTGGTTCAGCTCGTGGCTGTGGCCGTTCAGCACGCTCGGCTGGCCCGAGGAGACGCCCGACCTGCGGGTCCTCTACCCGACCCAGACGCTGAGCACGGCCCCCGAGATCCTGTTCTTCTGGGTCGCCCGGATGGTGATGGCGGGCCTCGAGTTCATGGGCGAAATCCCGTTCTCCGACGTCCTCATGCACGGGACCGTGCGCGACGCGCAGGGCCGCAAGATGTCGAAGTCGCTCGGCAACGGGATCGATCCGCTCGAGGTGGTCGAGCAGTTCGGCGCCGACGCGATGCGCTACACGCTCGTCTCGGCGGCCGCGATCGGCACCGACATGCAGCTCGACCACGAGGATCTCGAGGGCTCGTTCCGGGTGGGCCGGAACTTCGCGAACAAGATCTGGAACGCCGTGCGCTTCGCGCTCGGCGGCCTCGAGGCGGAGGACGTCGGGCGCGATCCGGCGCAGACCGAGCTCGAGGTCGCGGACCGCTGGATCCTCACGCGGTTCGCGGAGGCCTCGGCCTCGATCACTTCGACGTACGAGAAGTTCCGGCTCCACGAGGCGGCGGAGGCAACGTACCAGTTCGTGTGGGGCGACTTCTGCGACTGGTACCTCGAGCTCGTGAAGCCCCGCCTCCGGGGAGAGCGGGGCGCGGCCAGCCGCGACGCGGCCGCCGCCACGCTGGCGCACGTGCTCGACGGGTGGCTGCGGCTCCTGCACCCGATCATGCCGTTCATCACCGAGGAGCTCCATTGCCACCTGCCCGGCCGCGATGACGAGGACACCTTGCTGTTCGGTCCGTGGCCGTCGGGCGGCGGACCCCGCGACGACGAGGCGGATGCGGCCATGGGCGAGCTGCAGGAGCTGGTGGGGGCCGTACGCAATCTGCGCGCGGAGTACGGGATCGATCCCGGCCGTCGCGTCGAGCTGATCGTGGCCAGCATCTCGCCGGCGCTCGAGCTCGCGCTCGACCAGGAAGAGGAGGGCGCCCTGGCGCTCGCCCGGCTGTCCGGACTCGAGCGCGTCGAAGCGATCCCGACCGGCGTGGCCGGCGCCCACGCCGTGCTCCGCTCCGGCGTCGAGCTGTTCCTTCCGCTCGAGGGAGTGGTCGACATCGACCGTGAACGGGCGCGGATCAGCGAAGAGCTGAGTCGCCTGGACGAGCTGCTCGAAGCGGCCCGTAAGCGTCTGTCCAACCCCGACTTCACCACGCAGGCTCCGGCCGAGGTCGTGGAGCGCGAGCGCGACAAAGTCGATTCGTTCGCCCAGCGGCGCACCCGGCTGCTCGAGAAGCGGGACGCGTTCCAGTCCTCGTCGGGATGACGCCCT
>JASFRN010000105.1:0-9416 GCA_050114915.1 Gemmatimonadales bacterium
ACCACGGGCCCGCTGAGCACGGCGCTGTACGCCCGGGGCGCGGAACTCACCTCGATCGGCTTCTGGCGGATCGCGCTGGGTGGCCTCGTCCTCGGGACCTGGGGTCTCTCGCACCGCGACCTGTTCCGCATCGATCGGCGTGGTCTTCTCCTCGTCGCGCTGGTCGGCGGAGCCTGCGTGGCGGGTTTCGAGGTCGCCTATCAGTACGCGATCGCGGGCGTCGGCGTGGCGGGCGCCGCGGCGCTGCTGTACACCGCGCCCGTACTCGTGGCGGTGGCCGCGCGACTGGTGCTCGGCGAGGCCCTGACTCCGCTGCGGCTGCTGCTGGCGCTCGGCGTGATGGTGGGGGCGACGCTGACCGTGCGCGGCGGCACCGGCGTGGATGCCCTGTTCGAATCGCAGGAGCAGGGGATGCTCCTCGGCGTCACCGGCGGCCTGATCGCGGCGGTTTCCTACGCGGGCACGACGCTGCTCGGACGCTGGGCGGTCCCGCGGTACGGCCCCCTGAAGGTCCTGTGGTTCGAGATCGCCGGCGGTACGGTGCTCCTCGGGCTCCTGCTTCCGCTGTTCGGCCGGACCCCGGTCGCCCCGACGGAGGCCGGAGCGTGGGTGTACGTGGCGCTCCTGGCGGCGGCGACGGTGATCGGGGCGAACGTCCTGTTCTTCGGGGCGCTCCGTCGCGTGGAGGCGGCCCCCGTGGCGGTCGCGGCGACGATCGAGCCGGTCGCGGGGGCGATTCTCGCCCTCGCGGTCCTCGGACAGGCGCTCTCGGCCACGGGTTGGCTCGGCCTGCTTCTCGTCGTCGCGAGCGTCGCGACCGGCTATCTGGTCGAAGGTCGGGACGCCCGGCGCCCCGCCGCACCGCGAGACCCGCGCACCGCGGCCCGCTGAACCGCGAACGGGTCGAAGGATCACGGTCCGCGGACGTGTCAGCATGCCCGTTCGGACGTAGTTTCGTTCCCGTGGACACGGAGTCGAACCCCCCGCGCGATACGGTACACCGGCTCGACGAGCTCACCTGGAAGGAGCTCGCCGAGTGGTTCCGCCGCGATCCACGCATGCTGCTGCCCGTGGGCAGCTGCATGCAGCATGGACGGCAGCTGCCGCTCGGCACCGACATCCGGCTCGTGGAGGCGCTGGCGCGCGAGGTGTGCCGGCGAACCGGCATCCTGCTGGCACCCCTGCTTTCATACGGCGTCGCGTCGCCCGAAGATCTCACGTATGCCGGAACGGCGGGTCTGGAGCGGAAGACGCTGCACCGGGTACTGAACGAGCTGGTGCAATCGTGGGAACGGCAGGGACTGGCCGAGATCACGCTGCTGACGACCAACGGAAACCCGCGCAACATCCAGGCGCTGGCCATGGTGGTCGCCGAGACGGTGCGGGTGCGGTCGATCGACACGCGAGCGATCGACGTGTCGCGCGTCCTCGGCGCCGGCGATCGCGCGGGAACGTTCGAGACGTCGCTCATGCTCTACCTGGATCCGGAGCTCGTTCGCGACGGTGACGACGAATCGGAGCTTCCAACGGCAGCCACGGCGACGAAGGGACACGAACTGTATGAACATCTCGTCGAGAGCATCGTCGGGCGCCTCGGAGCGCTCGATGCATAGACCGGCCAGCGGATTCGCCGCGCTGCTGGCGCTGGCGCTCACGGTGCCGGGCACGGCGCGGGCGCAGGACCCCAACCTCGTCGACCAGGGACGTTTCGACATCCGGGTCGGCGACCGGACGACCGGCACCGAAACCTTCGCGATCCGGCGGCAGGGCGAGGGATACATGGCCGTCGGCCGCCTTCAGCTCGAAGGCACCGGCGCCTGGCTGCGGTCCGCGGAGGTGATGTTGCGCACCGACGGCAGCTACGCGCCCGTGCGGTATCGATACGAGAGCCGGGTCGAGGGCGAGCGCAGGATGGTCGACCTGACCCGGGCCGGGACGCGGCTGCGCGTCTCGACGACGAGCGCCGAGGGCGAGCGTATGACCGAGCTGCTCGCCAACCCCCGACAGGTGCTCCTCGGTCCCGGCATCGCCGAGCACTACTACTTCCTCGTGCGCCGCCTGTCGGCGGGAGGTCGCTCCCTCACCGCCCTGCTCCCCCAGGAAGGACGCGAAGCGCCGATCCGCCTGGTGGGCAGCCGCGACACGACCGTGGACGTCGGCTCGCAGGCCGTACCGGCCCGTCGCTGGGAGGTGGAGATCGACGGCAGCACGCATCTCGTCTGGTCGGATCTGGCCGACGGACGCGTGCTCCGTGTCGAGATTCCCGACCGGCAGTGGCGCAGCGTGCGGCGAGCCGAGGAATAGCCGGGCGTCGAGCTCGGCCCCCCTCGTCCGAAGAGAACGAGCCCCCAACGTGTACCGCCCCCCGAGTGTTCATGCGGGCGACAGATCGAAACATCTCCGCTCCCGGCCCCGTAGTCTCAGCCGACGTGGCCGGAGAAACGCCCGAGCGTACTGGTAGCCGACCGGAAAGCGATGTCACGGAAGAAGAAGTGGTGGATAGGCACGGGGCTCGTCGTCCTGCTGGCGGTGCTGGGCATAGGCCTGGCCAGCGTCCGCGGCGACGACGTGGTCTCCGTACGCACCGAGAAGGTGCAGCGACGGGATCTCGTCGCGCGGGTATCCGCGACGGGCCACATCGAGCCCAAGACCTCCGTCGACATCAGCGCGGACGTATCCGGCCGGATCGTCGAACTGACGGTCGAGGAGGGCGATGACGTCGAGGAGGGCCAGTTGCTGCTCGTCATCGACGACGAACGGTTCCAGGCGGCCCTGCAGCGGGCGGAGGCGTCGCTCGCCGACGCTCGGGCTCGGGAGGCGCAGGCCCGGGGCAATGCCGAGCAGGCGCGTCGCGACTTCGAGCGCATCCGCGACCTCAAGGAGAGGCTCCCGGAGATGGTGACGGAGTCGGAGTTCGAGACGGCGCGCACGAACTCCGAGGTGCAGGGCGCGCTGCTCGAGTCCGCGCAGCACGGCGTCGACATCGCCCGCGCGGGCGTCAAGGAGGCCCGGGACCAGCTCGCCAAGACCGTGATCCGGGCGCCGATGTCGGGCCGGGTGACCCGGCTCAACGTCGAGCGGGGCGAAACCGCCGTCGTCGGGACGATGAACAACCCGGGCAGCCTTCTGCTCACCGTATCCGATCTGTCGGTGATGGAGGCGGTGATCGAAGTCGACGAAACCGACGTGCCCGAGATCTCGATCGACGACTCGGTGGCGGTGCGGATCGACGCGTTTCCCGACCGCGAGTTCGCGGGACACGTGACGACGATCGGCAACAGCTCGCTGACGCCCCGTTCCCAGCTGTCGTCCGACCAGGCGATCGACTTCGAGGTGCGCGTGACGCTGGACGACGTGGACGTCGACCTGCGCACGGACCTCTCGGCGACGGCGGACGTGATCACCGACGTGCGACGGGACGCGCTGTCGATTCCGATCATCGCGCTGACGTTGATGGACCCGGACGAGTTCCGGGCGATGCCGAACGAGAACACCGCGGCGGGCGACTCGAGCGCACCGTCGGCCGGAGACCGCGACGGGGTCGAGGGCGTGTTCGTGGTCGACGGCGACGTGGCGCGGTTCCGGCCGGTCCAGGTCGGAATCGCGGGGGACCGATATTTCGAAGTGCTCAGCGGACTCGAGGAGGGTACGACGATCGTCGCCGGGACCTTCCAGGCGATCCGCGAGCTGTCCGACGGAAGTCAGATCCGCGTGGAGGCAGCCGGCGACGGTTCGACGAGCGCGCGGGCGGGGGTGACAGAGGCGAACGAGGAGCCATGAACCAGAACACGAACGACATCATCATAGAGACCCGCGGGCTCACGAAAGAGTACCAGATGGGGTCCGAGACCATCCATGCGCTGCGGGGCGTCGACCTGAAGATCCGGCGCAACGAATACGTCGCGGTCATGGGTCCGTCCGGATCCGGCAAGTCTACGCTGATGAACCTGATCGGCTGTCTCGACACGCCGACGGCCGGCGAGTACGTGCTCAACGGGGTCGCGGTGCAGGCCCTGGAGGACGACGAGCTCGCGCGGATCCGCAATCGAGAGATCGGCTTCGTCTTCCAGACGTTCAACCTGCTCCCCCGGGCGAGCGCCCTGCACAACGTCGAGCTTCCGCTGATCTATGCGGGGGTCCCGGCCAGGGAGCGGGAGGAACGCGCCAGGGCCGCTCTCGAACGGACCGGCCTCGGCGACCGGATGGAACATAAACCGAACGAGCTGTCGGGCGGCCAGCGGCAGCGCGTGGCGATCGCCCGGGCCCTCGTGAACGAGCCGTCGATCCTCCTGGCGGACGAGCCCACGGGGAACCTCGACTCCGTGACGTCCGCGGACATCATGAGCGTGTTCGAGTCCCTGCACGACGCCGGGCAGACGATCATCATGGTCACCCACGAGCTCGACATCTCCGAACACGCGGAGCGCACGATCACGCTGCGCGACGGCATGATCGAATCCTACGACGCGCACCGCGAGCAGCGGCCCGTCGGCGCGTAGCGCGGCGGGCGTCGCGCCGATGGAGGAATCCGCGTGAGGCCGCTCGAGGGCGTGCTTCTGGCGCTGCAGCAGGTCTGGACGAACAAGCTGAAGTCCGTCTTCACGCTGCTCGGCGTCGTGATCGGCGTGACCTTCCTGATCGCCGTCATCACGATCGTCGAAGGGATGAACCGGTACGTGAAGGAAGACGTCGCCGGCTCGCTGTTCGGCGTCAACACCTTCACCGTGGTCCGCCGCAATCGCGCCGTGACGGGACAGCAGTCCCGGATCGAACGCCGCCGCGCGGCGAGGAATCCCGACCTCACCCTGCGCGACGTCGAGATCGTCCGGGCGGCCGCCAGCGACTACTGGCGGCTCTCCTACTACGCGGAGCGTAGCGGCATCGAAGCCCGCTTCGGCGATCACCGATTCCGCGACGTGCGCCTGATCGGCGGCTCGCCGGACCATTCCGAGGTCCAGGGCTGGGACATCGAACAGGGCCGCGGGCTCACCCGGCTGGACGAGAATCGCGGACTCCGGAACGCGATCATCGGGTCCTCGATCGCGAAGCGACTGTTCCCCGACCAGGATCCGCTGGACGCGGAGATTCGGCTGGGGCCGCAGCGCTTCCGCGTCGTCGGCGTGTTCGAGGAGCAGGGTGGCCTGTTCGGGGCGATCCGGGACGCCGCCGTGGTGATTCCGTTCTCGACCTTCCGCCAGAATTTCTCGCGCCGCAAGGACGAGGTCGACGCGATCAGCGTGAAGATGCGGGATGAGGCGTCGTTCCAGTCGGCGAAGCTCGCGGTCGAAGCCGCCCTGCGGGCCAGCCGCGGGCTCAGGCCGGACGAACCGAACAACTTCCATTTCGAGACCTCCGACGACGTGCTGGCGTCGTGGCGCCAGATCTCGCGGATCCTGTTCATCGCCGTGCCCGGCCTGGTGGCGATCTCTCTCGTGGTCGGCGGCATCGTGATCATGAACATCATGCTCATGTCGGTGGCCGGGCGCGTGAAGGAGATCGGCATCCGCAAGGCGATCGGGGCCCGGCGACGCGACATCCTGCTGCAGTTCCTCGCGGAGTCGTCGACCCTGTCGATCGTGGGGGCGCTGTTCGGCATCCTGCTCGGCATCGGTCTCGCGTTCCTGGCCGACGCGCTCTTCCCGGTGCCCGCCGCCGTGCCTGCCTGGGCGATCGGCCTGGCCGTCACGCTGGGGCTGCTCGTGGGCGTCGCGTCCGGGCTCTACCCGGCCTGGAGGGCGGCCAACCAGGACCCGATCGTGGCCCTGCGGAGCGAGTGAGCATGAGCCGCCGCACGCACGGAATGGGGTTGCTGCCGACCCTGCGCGAGGGCGTCCGGATCGCGCTGGATTCCCTCGTCACCAACAAAGTGCGGAGCTTCCTGACGGTGCTGGGGATCGCGATCGGCGTCATCGTGGTCGTCGTCATGGCGGCCGTGATCGAGGGGATCAACGTCAGCTTCCGGGACGTGCTCGGCTCCGAGCCGAACACGTTCTACGCCATGCACGGCGTGCAGACTCTCAGCATCGGCCAGGGCGGAGAAGAGGACCGGAGCCCCTTCTGGGCCAACGAGCCGCTCGATCCCGCGCTGGCGCCGCAGCTCCAGGAGCTCCCGGAGATCAAGTACGTGGAGCCGGTGGCGGACCTGTCGCAGAATCCGTTCGTCGGATCGGCGGACGGCGAAGAAGTGAACCTCTCGCTGGCCGCGGTCGGTCCGCAGTACCTCGAGATCGCCGGCGGGGACATCTCGTACGGGCGCTACTTCTCAGAGGTCGAGAACGATCGTCGCACGCCCGTGGCGGTCGTCGATTCGGCCGTGG
The DNA here is from genome assembly GCA_050114915.1 of Gemmatimonadales bacterium. Lineage (GTDB taxonomy): Bacteria > Gemmatimonadota > Gemmatimonadetes > Palauibacterales > Palauibacteraceae > JARFPW01. The sequence goes on from JASFRN010000105.1 coordinate 6,318, forward strand.
CCGCGGACCTGTGGCCGGGGCGTGATCCCCTGGGCCGGACCTTCCGCATCGGACAGCCCAACGGCCGTACGGCCGTATTTCGAGTGATCGGGATCTACCGCCCGATCGACAACCTGTTCGCGGGCCTGGCCACGCACTACGTGCTCGTCCCCTTTTCGGCCGCCGACAAGTATCTGCGCGTCTGGGACCGCCTGGTCAGCTTCATCGTCATCCCGGCGGACGGCGTGCCGCTCGAGGTCGCCCAGGACGCCGTTCGCGGGCGCCTGCGCCAGCTGCGTGGACTCGATCCGGGCGACGAAGACGACTTCGCCCTGCTCACACAGACCCAGGTCCTGGATCTCTGGAATCAGCTCACCGGGGTGCTGTTCATGGTGGCGATCGCCCTGTCCGGCGTCGGCCTGATGGTGGGGGGAATCGGCGTGGTCGGCATCATGATGATCTCGGTCACGGAGCGCACGCGGGAGATCGGTCTCCGGAAGGCCGTGGGAGCTCGCCGCCGCGACCTTCTGCTGCAGTTCCTGGTGGAAGCGGCCACCCTCACACTGTTCGGCGGTGCGATCGGGCTTGCCTTCGGCGGCGCTTTCGCGTGGCTCGTGTACGCGGTATCGCCGATCCCGGCCCAGATTCCGATCTGGTCGATCGTGGCGGCGCTGCTCGCCTCGGTGGCGACCGGTATCGGGTTCGGGCTCTACCCGGCCGCCCGCGGCGCGACCCTCGACCCGGTCGAAGCGTTGCGTTACGAGTGATGGCGACCCTCGACGAAGAAAGGACCAGGATGACGGAGCCCGCGCTCGACCTGCTCGCCATCGGCTGCCACCCGGACGACGTGGAGCTCACCTGCGGGGGAACGCTGCGGCGCGCCGCCGACCAGGGTTACCGGACCGGGATCCTCGACCTCACGCGCGGGGAGATGGGGACGCGCGGCTCTCCGGAAACGCGGGCCGCCGAGGCCGCGGAAGCCTCCTCGATACTGGGCGCCTCGGTCCGCGACAACCTCGGCCTTCCCGACGCGCACCTCGCCAACGACGACGCGGCCCGGAGCCGGACCGTGGAGGCGATCCGGCGCCTCCGTCCCGACGTGGTGATTCTGCCCTACTTCCGCGGCCGGCATCCCGACCACCGCGTCGGCTCCGAGCTCGCCAGGGACGCCTGCTTCCTGGCGGGCCTGCGCAACTACGGAACCGGACCGGCGCATCGGCCCCGCAAGCTCCTCTACGCGGCCAGCTTCCGGGAGGACGTCGGCAAGCCGACGTTCGTCGTGGACATTTCCGAGCAGTTCGATCGCAAGCTGGCGGCGATCCGCTGCTACGCGTCCCAGTTCGATGACGTCGTCCAGGCGGGGGAGGCGTTCCCGACCGGCCAATCGTTCTACGAGCTCGTCGAGACCCAGAGCCGCCACTACGGTTCGCTGATCCGGCGCCCGTTCGGAGAGCCGTTCGTGACCGAAGAGACGATGGCCGTCGACGACGTCGTCGCCCTGGATGTCGCCACCTTCTGAAATCCCGACCTCGTTGCCGCACGCCGACGCACCTATATTTTCCGGCGTGATTTACCTCGACCATGCGGCATCTTCGCCGCTCCGGACCGAAGTGTGGGAGGCGATGGGCAGACGGCTGGGCTCGGCCGCCTACAACGCCGCCTCGACGCACGCGTGCGGCCGGCAGGCCGAGGACGCGCTCGACGAGGCGCGGACCACGATCGCCGCGGCCGTGGGCGCCTCCCGCGGAGAAGTCTTCTTCACGGCGGGCGGCACGGTCTCCGACAACGTCGCCGTTCTCGGCTTCGTCCGCCGGCGGCTCGGAGAACGCCCGCGCGTCGTCACCACCGCGATCGAGCACAAGGCGGTCATTCACGCCGCGAAGCAGGCGGCCCGCGAAGGAGCCGACGTCGTCTTCCTGCCGGTCGACGAGCACGGCCAGGTGAACCCGCAGGACCTCGAGCGTGCACTCGGGACCGGCGACGGCGGTCCGACCCTGGTTTCGATCATGTGGGCGAACAACGAGGTCGGCACCGTGCAGCCGATTCCCGAGCTGGTGGAAATCGCTCACCGCCACGGCGCGATCTTCCACTCCGACGCGGTACAGGGGTTCGGGAAGCTCGACATGCGCAGCGAGCGAGCCCCGGTGGACCTGCTGACCGTGACGGCGCACAAGCTCGGCGGACCCGTGGGAATCGGCGCGCTCGTCTGCCGGCGGGGCACTTCCCTCGAGCCGCTGGTGTTCGGCGGGTCGCAGGAGCGGGGCGTCTGGCCCGGCACGCAGAATCCGATCGGCGCGATCGGCTTCGCCGCCGCCGTCCAACTCTGTCTCGACGAGCGGGAGACGCACCTGCCGCACTACCGGTCGCTCCGCGACGTCCTGGCCGCCGAGCTTCGCGCCGGCATCCCCGGGCTCGTCGTGCACGCGGAGGGCGCCGCCGAAAGGCTGCCGAACCTGCTGAGCGTCGGCATCCCCGGAGCCGACCAGGGGACGCTTCTCGTGGCGATCGACCTCGCGGGCGTCGCCGTATCGAGCGGTTCCGCCTGCAGCAGCGGGACCGGCACGGGCTCGCACGTACTCGATGCGATGGGCGTCGGCGGGGACGACTACTCGGTCGTGCGCCTCAGCTTCGGGCCCGGCACGAGCGAGGACGAGGTGCGCACCGCGGCAGCCGTCGTGGTGGAAGCCGCGGCCGGCGCCCGCGTCGTCACCGCGGGCTGACGATGGCTGCCGGCAAGGTCCTCGTCGCGATGTCCGGCGGCGTAGACTCGAGCGTCGCGGCCGCTTTTCTCGTGGAACGCGGCCACACGGTGGTGGGAGCGACCCTCAAGACCTTCTGCTACTCTGAAGTCGACGGACCTGCGAAGACCTGCTGCGGCCTCGAGGGCATCGCCGACGCCCGGTCCGTCGCCGCCCGGCTGGAGATCGCGCACGTCGTATTCGACGTCGAGAAGGAGTTCACCGACGACGTAATCGACGACTTCGTGAGCGAGTACGCCGCCGGCCGCACCCCGATCCCCTGCGTGCGCTGCAACAGCTTCACGAAGTTCCGCGATCTCGTCCGCCGGGCCGACGCTCTCGGCTGCGACGGGATTGCCACCGGGCACTACGCGCGCGTCGT
>JASFRN010000106.1:0-9337 GCA_050114915.1 Gemmatimonadales bacterium
GTGATCCCACGCTCCCGCTCTTCCGGCGCCTTGTCGATGTTGTCGAACGACACGTACTCCGCCAGGCCCTTCGCCGCCTGGACTTCCGTGATCGCCGCCGTCAACGTCGTCTTCCCGTGGTCCACGTGCCCGATCGTCCCCACGTTCACGTGAGGCTTGGTGCGCTCGAACTTCTGCTTCGCCATCTCGACGTCGCTCCTGATTCTGGTGTGGCCAGGCGCCACGAAGTTACGATTTCAACGGTTCGCCAACGGGTGATGCATCAAGCAATGGTGGGGGGAGGATTCGAACCTCCGTAGGCATACGCCGGCAGATTTACAGTCTGCTCCGTTTGGCCGCTTCGGTACCCCACCCGGTATCGGTCCCGGCCCCGACCACGAGGTGGCGGCCGCGTTTGCTGCCCCGACTCGTCTGAGCTGACGGTGGGACTCGAACCCACAACCTTCGGATTACAAATCCGATGCTCTGCCGGTTGAGCTACGTCAGCAGATCAGCAAAATAGACGGCTAACATAGGGGGAGTGTCCGGCCCCGTCAACTCCGGCCCGCAGGCAGATCCGAGCCTTCCAGATCGGCCCCGGAGGCACGCTTCCAGCGAGTGCCCGTCGGAGTGTCTTCGAGTACCACGCCGCGCGCTTCGAGTTCCTCGCGCAGCTCGTCGGCGCGTGCGAAGTCTCGCTCGGCGCGAGCCCGCGTTCTCGCCTCGATCCGCGCCTCCACCCAGCGGGCGAATTCCGGGTCGTCGATCTCCTCCTCGCGGGCGCGCAGGGAGAGCACGCCGAACACCCGGTCGAAGCGGTCCAGCGCCTCGCGGAGAACCGCGGCGCCGGCGGCGCCGACTTCTCCCTCGTCGAGAGCCGCGTTGCCGTCGCGCACGAGATCGAAGGTCGCGGCGAGCGCGCCGCTCACCCCGAGGTCGTCGTCCATCGCCGCGTCGAACGAGGCCCGCCAGGCGTCGGCGAGCGCGACCGCGCGTTCGCGGCCGCCGTCCACCTCGTCCCCGGAAGCCGCCGCCTCGAGCCTGGTGCGGAACTCCCACAGCCGGGTGACCGCCTTCTCGGCGCCGGCCAGCCCGTCGAGGGTGAAGTTGAGCTGCGAGCGATAATGGGCGCTCAGCAACAGGTAGCGGATCGCCGACGGACGGGCGCCGCGCTCGAGCAGCGATCCGATCGTGTAGAAGTTGCCGAGCGACTTCGACATCTTCCCGCCGTCGACGAGCAGGTGCGCCGCGTGGAGCCAGTAGCGGGCGAACGGCTTCCCGGTCGCGCCCTCCGACTGCGCCATCTCGTTCACGTGGTGCGGAAATTGGTTGTCGACGCCCCCGGTGTGGATGTCGAGCGTCTCGCCGAGGAAGTGCATGGCCATCGCGGAGCACTCGAGGTGCCAGCCGGGACGGCCGGGCCCCCAGGGAGAATCCCAAACGGCCACGTCCCCCTCTTCCTCGCGCACGCCGCCCTTCCAGAGCACGAAGTCGCGCGGGTCGTCCTTCGTGTACTCCTCGTCGCCCTCCGTGCGCCCCGCTCCACGGAGGGTGTCGGGGTCGAGGTCCACGAGGCGCCCATACCCCTCGAACCGGCCGATCGCGTAATAGATCGAGCCGTCCCGCTCGTAGGTCAGGCCGGCTTCCTCGAGCCGGCGGATGAGCTCGATCATGTCATCGACGTGCTCGGTCGCGCGCGGGCTGTGCTCCACCGGCTCGAGGCCGAGGGTACTCCAGTCCTCGAAGAACTGTTCCTCGACGGGCCGGGTCACCTCGGACAGCGGCACGCCCCGCTCGACGGCTGCCCCGATCGTCTTGTCGTCGACGTCGGTCAGGTTCATCACCTGCTCGACCTCGTAGCCGCTCGCGCGCAGCCAGCGCCGCAGGAGGTCCTCCCACACGAACGTGCGGAAGTTTCCGATGTGGGCGCGGTCGTAGACGGTCGGGCCGCAGGTGTACATCCGCACCTTGCCGGGCTCGAGCGGCTCGAACGGCTCGATCCGCCGGCCGAGGCTGTTGTAGAAGCGCAGCACCACGGTCAGCTCCCGCGCGGCGGGGCCGGCGGGCGCTCCTCGTCCGGCAGGCGCTCTTCGGCCGGCGGAACGAGGGGCCGGTCGGGTTCGTCCGGCGGCGCGGCGAACCCGCTGTCGGCAGCGACCGGCTCCAGGCCCGGGAACGCCGCGTCGCGCCACGCGCGGTACGCGGCGATCGCGTCGGGGTGGTCCTCCGCCCAGGTGGCGGCGCACGCCCCGACCGAGGCGTCGCGGTACGCGGCGAGCAGAGCCGGCAGGTGTCCCGCGTCGCGGGCGAAAGCCAGCTCGTCGAGCGGAGCGAAGGGCGGCCCGCCGAACAGGGTGCGAGCGAGGATCCAGCCGTCCACGAAGCTCGACAGCACGACCCGCTCGCGCTCGACCAGCGCGTCGCACGGATCGTCGGGATCGGTGCCGCGGATCACCCGCATCCGCATGACCGCGTAGTTGTGATACGCGCGATCCGCTTCCCGGAGATTACCCGGCGTCACGACGTTCACGACCGAGTCACTCTGCGGGATCACGGCGTTCCACGGGTAGGCCCGCCGCGGCGTGGACGCCTCGACGCGCGGACCGAAGCCGAGAGAATAGAGGACCCGCGGATCCTCCTGCAGGTCGGCGTACAGCGCCCGGGCCGTGTCGAGCATCGTCCGCAACCGCGGCAGCTCGAACGTGAGCGTGTCGCCGGCGGGCGACACGAGGGCATGCTGCGCCGCGGCGGGCGCGGGCAACGCGAGGGCCAGGAAGCCGAGGACCGTCGCGACGCCCCGGCGAGTGCGGTCGGGGCTCACTCGACCGTCACGCTCTTGGCGAGGTTTCGCGGCTGGTCGACGTCACACCCGCGCAGGACGGCGATTCGATAGGCGAGAAGCTGGAGCGGAATCACCGACACGAGCGGCTGGAGCACGTCGAGCGTGCGGGGGACCGGGATCGCGTGATCGACCTTGGCGGCGAGGTGCTCGTCGCCCTCGGAGACCACCGCGATGACCCGTCCGCCGCGGGCCTTCACCTCTTCGATGTTCGACACGACCTTCCCGTACACCGCGTCGTCGGGCGCGATGAACACGACGGGCATGTTCTCGTCGATGAGGGCGATCGGGCCGTGCTTCATCTCCGCGGCGGGATATCCCTCGGCGTGGATGTAGCTGATTTCCTTGAGCTTCAGCGCGCCCTCGAGCGCCACCGGGAAGTTGTAGCCGCGTCCCAGGTAGAGGGCGTTGGAATGCTCGTGATACTCGCGGGCGATCTCGGTGACGAGCCCGTCCAGCTCGAGCGCCTTCTCGATCTGCTCCGGCAGCGCGCGGAGGCCGGCGACGATTTCACGGCCTTCGATGAGCGTGAGCCCGCGCCGGCGAGCCATGTGGAGGGCGAACATCGCCAGCACGGTGAGCTGGCCGGTGAACGCCTTCGTCGAGGCGACGCCGATCTCGGGGCCGGAATGGATGTACACGCCGCCGTCGGTTTCCCTGGCGATCGTCGAGCCGACGACGTTGACGATGCCCATCACCGGGGCGCCGCGGCGCCTCGCTTCGCGCATCGCGGCCAGGGTGTCGGCGGTCTCGCCGGACTGGGAGATGGCGATCACCAGCGTGCCGGCCGTGACGATCGGCCGGCGGTACCGGTACTCGGAGGCGTACTCGACCTCGACCGGGATGCGGGCCAGGTCTTCGAGCAGATACTCGCCGATCAGGGCCGAGTGCCAGCTCGTGCCGCAGGCGGTGATGACGATGCGCTTCACGTCGTCGAGGACGTCGGCCAGCTCGCGCAGTCCGCCGAGGTGCGCCGTGCCTTCTTCCTCGAGCAGCCGCCCGCGCATCGCGTCGCGCACGGTGTCCGGCTGCTCGAAAATTTCCTTGAGCATGAAGTGCTCGAAACCGCCGCGCTCGATCCGGTCGAGGTCCCAGTCGATGTGGCTGACTTCCTTGTCGATGACCCGGACGCGGCCGGCGCCCCCGAAATCGGAGATCGCGAGGATCTCGTGCCCGTCGCGCGTCAGGACGGCCAGCTCGCCGTCGTCCAGGTACACGACCCGCCGGGTGTGGGCGAGCACCGCCGCCACGTCGGACGCGGCGAACATCTCGTTGCGGCCGTCCTCGCCGATACCTACAAGCAGGGGCGAGCCATTTCGCGCCACGACGATCTTGCCGGGATCGTCGAGGTGCATGACCGCGATCCCGTAGGTGCCCTCGACGCGCGACAGCGCCGCGGCGACCGCCTGTTCGATGTTGCCCTCGAACACCTCGTCGATCAGGTGGGCGAGGACCTCGGTGTCGGTTTCGGAGACGAACTCGTGGCCCAGCTCCTGGAGCTTCGTGCGCAGAGTCTCGTAGTTCTCGATGATCCCGTTGTGGACGACGACGACGCGTCCCCCGCGCTCGGAGTGCGGATGGGCGTTGATCGTGGTCGGCGGTCCGTGGGTGGCCCAGCGGGTGTGGCCGATCCCGACCGTTCCCGGCAGGGGCTCGCGCTGCACGATCTCCTCGAGCATGCCGATCTTGCCGGCGGCCTTGCGGATCTCCTGCCCGTCCTCTGACTGCACCGCGATCCCCGCGGAGTCGTAGCCGCGGTACTCCATCCGGCGCAGACCGGCGAGGAGGAGGGGCTGCGCCTCACGATTTCCGACGTATCCGACGATTCCGCACATATTTCGTTCAGCCCCCGGACGCTTCCGCGACGCAGGCGGCCGCCGCGGCCGCCAGCCCGGCGGCCCGCTCGGCCTCTGTGGATTCCGCGATGATTCGAAGTATCGGCTCGGTCCCCGACGGTCGCACGTGCAGCCACTCGGAACGCTCCGGCCACGCGAGACGGAGCCCGTCGGCTCGATCGACCTCTGCATCGGACCCCATCGCCGCCTCGATAGTTCCGAGGATCCCCGCGACTTCCCCGTCCGACCGGGCCAGCTTGCGCTTCACCATGTGGTAGGCGGGACGGTCCGCGAGCAGCTCGCCCACCCGGGCGCCCCGCTCGGCGCACAGGCTGAGCACGAGCGCGCAGGCGAGCGGCGCGTCGCGCGTGAGGTTCAGATCGGGGAGCATGACGCCGCCGTTGCCCTCGCCCCCGATCACGGCGCCCGTCTCGGCCATCACCTTCGCGACCCGCGCCTCGCCGACCGGGCTCCGGTGGAACGGCGCGCCGGCCGCGGCGGCGGCGTCTTCGATGCAGCGACTCGAGGAGAGGTTCGTGACCACCGGTCCGCGCCGGTGGCCGAGCACGTACTCGACGGCCAGCGCCAGCGTCCAGTCCTCCCCGATGGCGCGGCCGGTCTCGTCGACGATCGACAGCCGGTCCGAGTCGGGGTCGACGGCGAACCCGACGTCCGCCTCCGTACGCCGCACCAGCTCGCTCAGCTCGCCCAGGTTCTCGGCCGTCGGCTCCGGATTACGGGGGAAGCGGCCGTCGGCGACCGTTCCGATTCCCTCGACCACGCACCCGAGCCGGCGCAGCAGCTCCGGCACGACGAGGGCTCCGGCTCCGTGCACGCAATCGACGGCGACCCTGGGCCCGGCCGCCCTCACCGCGTCGGCCGCGACGAGGTCGAGGGCGAGGATGCGGTCGATGTGGTGCTCGACGACACCGGGCATCTCCGCGCACGCCCCCAGCTCGTCCCAGGCGGCGAAGGCGGGCCCCGTTTCGGCGGCCGCGGTGATCCGCTCGCCGTCGGCCGGCGAGACGAAGCGCCCGTCGGGCGCGGCGAGCTTGAGCCCGTTCCACTCGACGGGGTTGTGGGACGCCGTGACGATCAGCCCTCCGAGGGCGTCGGGGTCGTCGCGCACGGCGAGGAGGTGGGTCGGGGTGGGGCCGATCCCGGTCAGCCGGGCATCGACGCCCGCCGCGCAGACGCCCGCCGCGGCGGCCGCCGCGAGGAGCTCGCCGGAGGTTCGCGAGTCCCGGCCGACGAGCACGTAACGGCCGGCGGCGCCCTCCGGGTCGCGCGCCCGCACGAACGCGGCGAACGCCGCGCCGTAGCGGGCGGCCAGCTCGGGCGTGACGGTCTTTCCGACGATCCCCCGGATCCCGGAGGCCGATATGACGAGGGGCGCATCCAACGGTCCGCTCCCTGGAAGTCTGGTGAACGAGTCGCGCGTCCCGCGAAGCTACCGGCCGCGCGCCGGTCAATCCAGATCACCGATCCTCCGGATCACCCGTCGAAGCGCCGAAGCGCTGACGGTGGAGACGGCGTACCCGGACGCCCAGTGCACCCCGCGGCCGGCGGCGGTCAGCGCGTCCTGGGATCCCTGCTTGAGACGTGGAACCAGGGTGGCGAGCGCGTGATTCGGTTTGATGCGCACCAGCAGGCGGACGCGGTCCGCCGTCGCGCGCACGGCGACCGGCTCCACGTCGAGCCGACGGCAAAGCGCGATCAATTGGCCCTCGACCTGGCCCCGCAGCTCCGTCGACATCAGGGGGAGGCGACCGAGCGTCGACCAGGCGAGCTGCACGTAGATGTGGTGCGCCGAGGGCTCGACGGTTGGCTCGGTGGACGCGCGGGGCCGGGGGGTACGGCGTACGGTTCGCATGCCCGAAGGTCACCGCTCGGGTCATCGAAGCCTCAACCGCCTCCGCGGCCCCGCGTTTCGCCGGGCGGCGTCCCCGGCTAAGCTTCGCCCGATCCGGCCGTCCAGCATTCCCCAGCGGAGGCACCGCATGCAGACCCGACCGTCCGACCGCTTCGCCACCCTCGCCATTCACGCCGGCCAGCGGCCCGACGACGCGTCCGGCGCGATCATGACGCCGATCTTCCAGACGTCGACCTACGTCCAGGACGGGGTCGCGCAACCCCGGAACGGGCACGAGTACGCCCGGGTCGCGAACCCCACCCGAACGGCGCTGGAGCGGAACCTGGCGGCGCTCGAAGGGGGCGCGCGGGCCGCGGCGTTCGCATCGGGCCTCGCGGCGATCGAGGCGATCGTGAAGACCTGCCTCTCCGAGGGCGAGCACCTCGTATGCGGAGACAACGTGTACGGCGGCACCGAACGGCTGTTTCGGTGGTTCGAGCGCTTCGGGGTCGAGTTCGACCCCGTCGACACCTCCGATCCCGCGGCCCTCGAGGCGGCGATCCGCCCGGAGACGCGGCTCGTCCTGCTCGAGACGCCCACGAATCCCCTGATGCGGCTGTCCGACATCGAGGCGTGCGCGAAGATCACCCGCGCGGCGGGCGTGACGCTGGCGGTCGACAACACGTTCGCCACGCCGTACCTGCAGCGTCCGCTCGAGCTGGGCGCCGACCTGGTCGTTCACAGCATGACGAAGTACCTCGGCGGCCACAGCGACCTGATCGCCGGCATCGTCGTCGCCGCCGACGCCGCGCTCGGCGACGAGATCGCGCGGCAGCAGATGGTGACGGGCGGCGTCCCCGGCCCGATGGACTGCTACCTCGTGCTGCGCTCCGTGAAGACCCTGCCCGTGCGGATGCGCGCTCACTGCGAGAACGCGGGACGCATCGCGGCGTGGCTCGAGGAGCGGCCCGAGCCCGACGCCGTGTTCTACCCCGGGCTGGCGTCGCATCCCCAGCACGAGCTGGCGGCGCGGCAGATGCGCGGCTTCGGCGGGATGGTGACCGTCGACCTGGGCTCGCGCGAGCGCGCGGAGAGAGTCGCCGAGGGTACGCGCCTGTTCGCGCTGGCCGAGAGCCTCGGCGGCGTGGAGAGCCTGGTCTGCGTCCCGGCACGGATGACGCACGCGTCGGTGCCGCCGGACCGCCGGGCCGAGATGGGCCTCACCGACGGCCTCGTCCGCCTGTCGGTCGGCATCGAGGACGTCGAGGACCTGATCGCCGACCTCGAGGAGGCGCTCGGCGCGATCTGACGGCGCGGTGCTGAAACCACCGGCCCCCGCGGCGCGTACGCCCAACCAGAAGCAGTCCATCAGGCATCCGTGGAGGCGGAACGATGACGAACGACACGACGGGCGAACCCGGCGACGCACAGCATACTCCGGACGACGGCGACGACGCGAAGACGCACAGCCCCGCGAAGGGCGGCGGCGGAGCCGGCCACCAGCGGCGCATCCTGACGGGCATCGGCGCGAGCTCCTGGGAGCACCCCGCGGATCGGGCGACCCTCAACGCGATGCGCAAGCTCCCGGGCTTCGACTTCGCGCTGCGCAAGGTGTTCGGGATGTTCGGCGAACGGGCCATCCGCCTCGCGTTCAAGGCGAACGCCGTCCGGGTGTCCGAAAACCAGTATGCCTGGATCCACCAGCGCCTGCTCCGCGTCTGCGAGGTGATGGACCTCGAGACGATCCCGGAGCTCTACGTGAGCCAGACGCCGGTCGTGAACGCCGGCGCCGTCGGGATGAACGAACCGTTCATCGTCCTCAACTCCTCGATGCTCGAAGTGCTGACGCGCGACGAGGTGGAGGCGGTGATCGCGCACGAGGTCGGCCACATCCTCAGTGGCCACGTCCTCTACCGCACCCTGCTGATCCTGCTCATGCAGCTCACGATGTTCCGCTATCCGCTGGCGGGGATCGCGGTGCTGCCGTTGCTGCTCGCCCTGCTCGAGTGGAACCGCAAGGCGGAGCTCTCCTGCGACCGCGCCGCGCTGCTGGCGATCCAGCACCCGGACACGGTGCTCAACGCTCTGATGAAGCTCGCGGGCGGCACGCGCGGGGAGGAAGAGCACCTCGACCTGCAGGAGTTCATCGCGCAGTCCGACGAATACAAGGAGAATCGCGACATCCTCGATCGCGTCTACAAGCTCCTCAACGTGCTCGGCGCGACGCACCCCTTCTCGGTGGTGCGCGTGGCGGAGCTGCGGATGTGGATGGAATCGGGCCGGTACGAGGAGATCCTGGCGGGCGACTACCAGCGCCGCGACGAGGAGGACCCGCGTCCCTACGTCGAAGATCTGAAGGAAGCGGCGAAGGGCTACACGGACATGGCGTCCGAGATCATCGAGGACCTCGACGCGACGGTCGACAAGATCAGGGACAAGGTCTCCGGCGCGTTCCGGAAGGCGAAGCGACCGTAGCGCGCGGTCGGCCCCCGGGGCCGGCGACGGAGCTCCCGGCCCGCTCCCGCCCACGCTGGCGAGGGCGGGCCGGTTTCGTCATCCTGTGCCCATGAATCTCCTCGTCATCGGCGGCGGCGGCCGCGAGCACGCCCTCGTCCGCAAGCTGGCCACCGACGCGCCCGACGCGACCATCCTCTGCGCTCCCGGCAACCCCGGCACCGCGCACCACGCCCTGAACGTGCCGGTCGCCGCGAACGACGTCACCGGGCTGGTGCGGCTGGCGCGCGACGAAGAGGTCGGTCTCACCGTCGTCGGGCCCGAGCAGCCCCTCGCCGACGGGCTGGCCGACGCGTTCGCCGCCGAAGGGCTTCCGAT
>JASFRN010000107.1:0-9332 GCA_050114915.1 Gemmatimonadales bacterium
ACCTGGCCGTGATCGTCGACGCGAAGCGGGTCCCGGAGGACGCGTGGGAGCTGCTCGAGGGGGTGCACACCCTGGTGATCAACGCGCTCTGGTTCGGGAAAACGCACCCGACCCACTTCAACGTCGAACAGGCGATCGAAGTGGCCCGCAGGCTCGGTGCCGAACACACGTGGCTCACCCACCTGACGCACCGGATCGATCACGCGGACGCGGAGAGCCGGTTGCCCGACGGGGTCCGGCCGGCGTACGACGGCCTGACGATCGAGGTGTAGCGCTTCCATGGACATGAGCCACATCCGGAACTTCTCGATCATCGCGCACATCGACCACGGGAAGTCGACCCTCGCCGACCGCCTGCTCGAGCACACGGGCGCCGTCGAACGGCGCAAGATGAAGGAGCAGATGCTCGACTCGATGGAGCTCGAGCGCGAGCGCGGGATCACGATCAAGCTGAACGCGATCCGTCTCCCGTACCGGGACGCCGCCGGGGACGAATACGAGCTGAATCTCATCGACACGCCGGGCCACGTCGACTTCACCTACGAGGTGAGCCGGAGCCTGGAGGCGTGCGAAGGAGCGCTGCTCGTCGTCGACGCGAGCCAGGGGATCCAGGCGCAGACGATCTCGAACCTGTTTCTCGCGCTCGACGCCGGCCTCGAGATCATCCCGGTGATCAACAAGATCGACCTGCCGGCCGCCGAGCCCGAGCGCCGGCGCATGGAGATCTGCGACCTGGTCGGCTTCGACCCCGAGGACGTGCTCCTCGCGTCGGCGAAGACGGGGGAAGGGATCGCCGAGATCCTCGAGGCGGTGGTCGCGCGGGTCCCCGCGCCGAAGGGCGATCCGGACGCGCCGCTGCGCGCGCTGATCTTCGACTCGCTCTACGACCAGTACCGGGGCGCCGTACCGTTCGTCCGCGTCGTGGACGGGACGTTGCGCGAGGGGATGCGGATCGGCTTCGGGGCGAGCCGGGCGGAGTACGAGGTCGACGAGGTCGGCTACCTGCGGCTCGGCTACCAGCGGACCGGGAAGCTCGAGACCGGCGAGGTCGGGTACCTGACGGCGCAGATCAAGAAGATCCGCGACACGAAGGTGGGCGACACGCTGTTCGACGCGGACGATCGCGCCGACGAGCTGCTGCCCGGCTACGTCGAGGCGCAGCCCGTCGTGTTTTCGGGGCTCTATCCGTCCGACTCCGACGACTTCGAGGAGCTGCGCGACGCGCTCGAGCGACTGCAGCTCAACGACGCCAGCCTCCACTACGAGCCCGAGACCTCGCAGGCGCTCGGGTTCGGGTTCCGCTGCGGCTTCCTCGGGCTGCTGCACATGGAGATCGTCCAGGAGCGGCTCGAGCGCGAGTTCGACCTCGACCTGGTGACGACGATCCCGAACGTCGAATACCACGTGAATCTCACCAGCGGCGAGACGCTGAAGGTCGAGAATCCGAGCCGGATGCCCGACCGCGGGAAGATCGAATCGATCGCGGAGCCCTACGTGCACGTCCACATGGTGTCGCCGGCGGAATACATCGGCGGCATCCAGGCGCTGTGCCACGACCGGCGCGGCGAGTACGACACCCTGCAGTACCTCGACTCCGATCGGGTGGAGATCCGCTACGACATGCCGCTGGCGGAGATCGTGCTGGACTTCTACGACCGGCTGAAGTCGGTGTCGCGCGGCTACGCGGCGCTCGACTACGAGATGGCGGGGTACCGCGAGAGCGACCTCGTGAAGCTCGACATCCTCCTCAACGGCGACCCGGTCGACGCGCTCAGCGTGATCGTCCACCGCGACGAGGCCTACGACTACGGCCGCAAGATGGCGAGCAAGCTGAAGGAGCTGATCCCGCGGCAGATGTTCGAGGTGGCGATCCAGGCGGCGATCGGCAACGACGTGATCGCGCGGACGACGGTGAAGGCGCTGCGGAAGAACGTCACGGCCAAGTGCTACGGCGGAGACATCACCCGGAAACGGAAGCTGCTCGAGAAGCAGAAGGAAGGGAAGCGCCGCATGAAGCAGGTCGGCTCGGTCGAGATCCCGCAGGAGGCGTTCCTGGCCGTCCTCCAGGTCGGCGACTGACGGCGACCGCCGGACGATGGCCGCAGCCAGATCGAGCGGAGCCCGCCTGGAACGCCTGGTCGTAAGGGCCCCGAACCACCTCGGCGAAACCGTGCTCGCGCTGCCGGCGCTTCGGCGCCTGGCGGATCGGGCGAGGGAGGCCGGAGATCCGCCGCCCCTCGTGCTGGCGCCCGCGTGGCTGCGGCCCGTGCTCGCGCTGGCGGACCTGCGGGTGGAGATCGTTCCGCTTCCGGGCCGGCGGGCTCTCGTGCGCGGGGCGCTGGCCGTGCGCCGCGCCGCGGACGGAGCGCCGCGTCGGGCGATCGCCCTGACGCCGTCGTTCAGCTCGGCGGTCGGCCTGCGGCTCGCCGGCGTTCGGGCGCTGCGGGGCACCGCGACCGACGCCCGCGGCGTGCTGCTCACCGATCCCGTCGACCGGGGGCCGCTCCTGGAGGGCCACCGGGTCAACGAATTCCTGGTGTTGTGCGGGTTCCCGCCGGAAGATCCGCCCGAGGCGCCGCGGCTCGAGGGTCCGGCGGTCGAGCGCGCGGAGGAGGCGTGGCGCGCCGCCCCGGCGGCGGCCGGAGCCCTGGCGGCGGCCCGGACGAGCGAGGGGCCCGTGGTCGGGCTGTTCCCCGGCGCCAACGGACCGGCGCGCCGCTGGCCGGACGAACGCTACGGCGCCCTCGCGCTGCGACTCGGCGCCGCCGGCGCCGTGCCCCTGGTGTTCGGTGGCCCGGACGACGTTCCCGTGACGGCCGCGGTCGCGGGCCGGGGCGGTGATCGGACGCTCGACCTCGGGGGACGCACGTCGCTGACGGAGTTGGCCGGAGCGCTCCGATCGTGCGATCTTCTGGTCACCAACGACACGGGTCCGATGCACCTGGCCGCGGCGCTCGGGACGCCGGTTCTCGCCCTCGAGGGCCCGGCGGATCTACGCCAGACGCGGCCTCTCGGAGCGCGGGTCCGGGTCGTCGGCCGCTTCGATCTCCCGTGCGTGCCGTGCGTGAAGAACGCCTGTCCGCGCTCGGGGGCCGGCTTCGAGCTGCCGGAGGCGGAGCGGGAGTGCATGCGACTGATCGAGGTGGACGAGGTGGAGGCCGTCGTCAACGAGATGTGGAGCGAGGAGTCGGCTTGAGCGCATCGAAATACATCGCGGGCGTGGACCTGGGCGGTACGACGATCAATACGGGCGTCGTCTCGTTCGACGGGCAGCGCGTGCTGGGGCGTCACACGGCGCCGACCGAGGCCGATAAGGGCCCGAAGTACGTGGTCGACAAGATCATCGGAATGGTGAAGGACTCGATGAAGAGCGCGGCCCGCGAGGGCGGGTTCGCGGCCGACGCGGTCGTAGGGGTCGGGATCGGATCGCCGGGGCCGCTCGACCGCTCGACGGGCACGGTGATCGAGACGCCGAACCTCGGGTGGCGCAACTTTCCGCTTCGCGATCTGATCGCCAACGCGCTGGGTCTCCCCGCCGCACTGGACAACGACGCCAATGCGGCGACGATCGGCGAGTGGTGGGTCGGGGCGGGCAAGGACGTCGAGTCGATGATCGGGGTCACGCTCGGCACCGGGATCGGGGGCGGGATCGTCCTCGGCGGCCGCCTGTACCACGGGGCGTCCGACGTGGCGGGGGAGATCGGCCACATGTCGATCGACTCGACGGGCCGGAAATGCAAGTGCGGCAACTACGGCTGCCTCGAAGCCTACGCCTCGGGCCCGGCGATCGCGGCCCGCGCCGTGGAGGGCCTGATCACGGGCGAGCTGAGTGTCCTCCCGGACCTCGTCGACGGCGATCTCTCGCGGATCACGGCGGAGACCGTGTACGAGGGACTCGTGGCGGGCGACGCCTATGCTCGCGACGTGATGCGGGACACGGCCAAGTTCCTCGGCTCCGGCCTCGCGAACCTCATCAATGTCCTCAACCCGCAGATGATCGTGATTTCGGGCGGGGTCACGCGGGCGGGCGACCACCTGCTCGAGCCGCTGCGGAACGAGGTGCGGCGGCGCGCCTTCCGCCCGGCGTTCGAGAGCTGCGAGATCGTGACGAGCGAGCTCGGCTCCATGGCCGGCGTGATCGGCGCGGCTTACGTGTTTCGCGTCGCCCGGTCGGGAGACGACTGAGGTGCCCTGTCTCGCCATCGTCGGCACGTTCATCCGGGACCGCATCTTTCCGGCGCCCGCCGGCGAAGACCGGCCCGAGCCCGCGCCGACCGAGGACTGGGGAGGGATCGTGTACTCCCTCGAGGCGTTCGAGACGGCGCGTGAGGACGAGTGGACCTTCCTGCCGATCGCCAAGGTCGGGGAAGACGTCTACGACGAGGCGCTCACCCGGGTGCAGACGTTCACCGGCGTCCGGAGCCTCGAGGGCCTGCGGCGCGTGCCGGAGCCCAACAACCGCGTCGACCTCTACTACCACGACGCGGGCGACCGGTGCGAGCGCCTCCGCGGGGGAGTGCCCGGCTGGGCGTGGGACGAGCTGGCCCCGCTGGTGGCCGGGTGCGACGCCGTCTACCTGAACTTCATCTCGGGCTGGGAGCTGGACCTGCCGGCGGCCCGTGCCCTGCGACGCGGATTCGCCGGCCCGATCTACGCCGACATCCACTCGCTGTTGCTCGGGATCGACGATTCGGGCGTCCGGGTCCGAAGGTCGCTGCCCGACTGGCCGCGCTGGGTCGAGTGCTTCGACTGGGCGCAGGGGAACGCGGACGAGATCGCCATCCTCACCGGCGAGGAAGACCCGCTGGCGGGAGCCTGCGCGCTCGTCGCGCAGGGCGCCGAGGCCGCCTTCTGCACGCTCGGACAGGGCGGGGCCGCCTGGGCGACACGGGACGGAATGGGGCGGTCGGAAGCCCCCGAGGTCGCCGACCTGGCGGCTTCGAACCGGCCGGACGCCGGGCTCGATCCGACGGGCTGCGGCGACGTGTGGGGCGCCACCTGCGTGGCCGCGCTGCTCGCCGGCCGGCCCGTGCCCGAGGCCGTACGGCGGGCGAACCACTTCGCCGCGGCCGCCGCCCGCCATCACGGTACGGCCGGTCTCGCCCGCGCCCTCGGGCGCCCGTCCGTGGCGGGGAGCTCGCCGCGGTGAGCCGCGTCGTCGACGTTCCCGAGGAGATGGATCACCGCGGCTTCGAGGCGTTGCTCGTCGAGCTCGAAGAGGCGTTCGCGGAGGAGCCCCCGCGCATCCTGCTGAACGCCCGGCACGTCCGCTGGGTGTCGCCGTACGGACTGATCGGCCTGCTCGCCGTGGGCCGGGTCATCCGCGACCGCACGGGGAACCCCGCCGGCATCGAGGCGCCGGAGAACAAGGATGTGCGCTCCTACGCCGAGTTCATGGGCTTCTGGCAGGCGGCGGACGGGATCTTCGACGTGCCGCCCGCCGATCCGCGCGTGCACGGCCCGCACGACGCGCTGCTCGAGATCACGCCGATCCGTTCGCACCGCGACGTCCACACCGTCGTCGAGCGAGTGCGGGAGCGGGCGGCCTCGATTCTCGAGAAGCGGCTCCACTACCCGAAGCCGTCCGTCATCCAGTTCAGCGTGATGCTCTCCGAGGTGTGCCAGAACATCATCGAGCACAGCGGCGCGGACGGCTGGGTGTGCGCGCAGACCTACGATTACAAACGCCGCCTCGGCCGCGAGGTGTTGATGCTCGCGGTGATGGACGTGGGGGTGGGCTTCCAGGGCTCGCTCGCCGCCGAGCACGCGCGCCGCTACGGCGAGTCGTGGTCGCCGGCCACCGCGCTCGAGGCGGCGCTCCTGCACGGCGAGTCGCGCTTCCGGGACCCGGGCCGCGGCCAGGGCCTGCAGGCGATCCGCAAGCAGGTCGTGAAATGGAACGGCGAGCTGGCGATCCGCAGCGGCGACGCCCAGATCGCGATCGTCCCGGAATGGGACGACCTGCCGCCCCTGCAACGCGACCTGCCGTCGTTTCCCGGCGCCCAGATCCTCATCGTGATGCCCGCGCGCGAGGAGGGGGAGCGCGGATGAGCGGTCCGTCCACGTCGCGCCCGTCGGTGGCCGTCGCCAGCCTCTACCAGACCTACCTGGTCACCCGGCACACGGGTCGCGCGGTGCGGCTGACGATCGAGCGCCTGGTCGAAGAGCGTCCCGGACCTTCGCTCACGGTGCTCGATTTTTCCGAGGTGGCGGTGATCGACTTCAGCTGCGCCGACGAGGTCGTGGCGCGGCTCCTCCACGACACCCTGTCGCGGCCGCCGGGCGCCGCTCCGCAGTACTTCGTGCTCGACGGACTCGAAGAGGAGCACATGGACCCCGTCGCCAGCGCCCTCGCGCGCCGCGACCTGGCGATGGCGGCCCGCACGGCGGCCCGTCGGCCGGTGCTGCTCGGCCGGGCCGAACCGGAGGCCGTGCGGGTGTGGGAGGCGCTGGCGGCCCGCGGTCGCGCCCGGGCCGACGACATCGCCGTCTGCCTCGAAGGGGACGCCGCGGCGTGCGGGCGGTGGCTCGCCCGGCTCGACGCCCGACGGCTGGTGCGAGACGTCGGCGGGGTGTTCGAATCGCTGTTCGCCGCGCTCGCCGACGAGGGCGACCCCGAGCCACCGTCCCCCGCGGGTGACGCGGCCGCCGAAGATCGCGGAACGCCGCCCGCATGAAGCACACGAAGTTCCGTCGCCACGCCTTCTTCGCGACCCTGGCGGTCCTCTGGGCGCTGGGCATCGTGGTGACGTTCGCCTGGTTCCGGCTCGCTCGCAGCGACGCTCGTCCCGAAGCTCCCGTGCAGGTGGCCGGCCTCGGCGACTCCGTCGTCGTCCGGTTCGACACGCTGGGAATCCCGACGATCCGGGCGCGCACGGAGCTCGACGCCTGGCGCGCGCTCGGCTACGTGCACGCCACCGAGCGCCTGTGGCAGCTCGAGTTTCTGCGCCGAATCGCGACGGGACGGCTGTCGGAGCTGTTCGGCGAGCAGGCCCTGCAGACCGACCGGTTCGTGCGGACGCTCGGGCTCGGCCGGATCGCCGGGGACGGCGTGGACCGACTCGGCGCCGACGAGCGACAGGCGCTCGAGGCCTACGCGTCGGGGGTGAACGCGCGCATCGCGGAGGGCGGCCCGTGGCCGCCGGAGTTCCAGATCCTGCGCTTCGAGCCGGCGGCGTGGACGCCCGAGGCGACCCTCGGGGTCGCCATGGTCATGAACCTCGACCTCTCCCACTGGAGCCGCGACCTGTCGCGCTGGTGGGCGGCCGGCCACCTGCCGCCCGCCAAGGCGGCGTACCTGCATCCGCGCTACCCGGAGTGGGGGCCGCGCACCCTCGACGGCGGCTGGCGGCCGCCGGCCGCCACGGTCACCGGATTCGAAGCGGCGGCCGCCGGGACGGCCGGCGATGCGGCCGGCGGCGCGGAGGGTCCGGTGGCCGGGCGCGGTGCGAGTCCTCCCGGATCGTGGGATCCGATCGAGCTGCTCGCCTCGGTGTCGATCCGGGTGGCCTCCAACGCGTGGGTGGTCGGACCGGACCGGACCCTCGGCGGCCATCCGATCCTCGCCAACGACATGCATCTCGCGCTGCGGGTGCCCTCGATCTGGTACGTGGCCGCCCTGCACGCCGAAGAGGACGGGTTGCACGTCGCGGGGTTCACCCTTCCCGGCGTTCCCGGCGTGGTCGCCGGGTTCAACCGCTCCGTCGCCTGGGGAGCGACCAACGCGATGGTCGACGACATGGACTTCGCGATCGAGACGGTCGACGACACCGGCCGCCGCTACCGGGAGGGCGACGCGTGGCGGGCGTTCGAGCTCCGCCCCGACACGATCGAGGTGCGCGGCGGTCCGACCGTGGTCGACACCGTCCGCTCGACCGTGCGGGGGCCGGTGATCAGCGACGTGCTGTCCGACGTGGACGGCACCCTGTCGGCGATCTTCCTCCCGGACCACATCCCCGTCGGCATCGGCGGCCTGTTCGCGATGAATCGGGCGCGCTCGCTGGAGGAGTTCCACGTGGCGGCCTCCGACTTCCGCCAACCGCACCTGAACCTGGTGATCGCCTCCGCCGACGGACGGATCGGCTATCACCTGGCCGGTAGCATTCCGCTGCGCCGGTGGGACGGTGCGCTGCCGGCGCCCGCCGCCGTCGTCGGTGACGGCTGGGCCGGCACCTGGCCCCCCGAAGACCATCCCAGCGCCACGGACCCCGAGCGGGACTTCCTCGTCACGGCGAACAACCTGCAGGCCGACGGGCTCGACGGAGCGATCGGCGCCGATTGGCCGATTCCGTTCCGCGCGCTGCGGATCACTCAGCTCCTGTCCGTGCGCCGCGACTGGACGGTGGCCGCGACGGCCGACCTGCAGCGCGACGTGCGCAGCCTGCTCGCCGACCGCACGATCGGCCGCGCGATCGACGCGGCGCGGCGGATCGGCGAGACGGCCGCGGCCGACACGCTGGCGGCGTGGGACCGGATGGTCGACGTCGACTCGCACGCCGCCCCGATCTTCTATGCCTGGTTCTACGGACTGCGCTCGATGGTCGCCGCCGACGAGTGGGCCGCGGCGCCCGATCGGGCACTGTTTCCGACGATCTCGATGCTTCGGGTCCTGGAGGAAGGGGACGTGAGCCCGTGGGTGGACGACGTGTCGACCCCCGATCACGTCGAAACCCTGCCGGAGCTCGAAGAGCGGGCGATGGCACAGGCGATCGAGAGGGTGGGCGGTCGGCGCTGGGGGGACCTGCACCAGGAGCGGAACACGCACCCGCTCGGAACTCAGCCGTGGCTCGACCGGTTATTCGGATTCAACGTCGGCCCGTACCCGTCGCCGGGTGGCCCGAACACGGTCCGCCCCGACGCGTACATGATGTGGCAGCAGCTCTCGCCGGAAGGCCCGACGCCGCCGTGGACGAGCGAGTACGGCCCGTCGGAGCGGCTCGTGGTCGAGATGACGCCCGACGGCCCCCGGGGCCACGTCATCCTGCCGACGGGAGAGAGTGGCAACCCGTTCAATCCGCACTACCGGGACATGAACCGCGCCTGGCGGGAGGGCGAGCTGGCCGACCTGTCGCTCGACGCGGAGCCCGCGGACGGGGCCACCCTGGAGACGCTGGAGACGATCGTGCTGATACCGGAGACTCGATGAATCGTACGCACCGGACCCGACTTCTCGTCGTGGGCGCCGGCCCCTGCGGCCTCGCTGTCGGCGTGGCCGCTCGCGAGCGCGGGATCCCGTGCGTCCTGCTCGACCAGGGGCCGGTCGTCAGCGCCCTCGAACGCTTCCCGATCGGAATGACCTGGTTCAGCACGCCGGAGCTCCTGGAGATCGGGGG
>JASFRN010000108.1:0-9277 GCA_050114915.1 Gemmatimonadales bacterium
TGCAGGTCGGCGAACAGGATGCGACTGCCCCCGAACTCGCTGACGGTCGTCACCGCGTGGGTCGCCGTCGCGCCCACGGACACCCCGTCGAACGCCCCACCGAGATCGATCGGCTCACCGTCCGGCCTGATCGAGTCACCGACCGAGAACAGGGCGATCGTCTGCCCGGCCGAGTTGAGAACGAGGAGGCCGCGGGACGGGGGCGCGCCCGGACCGATGGGAAGCGGATTTCCCCCACCGTCGTCGCAAGCGGCCAGGCCGCACGTCACGAAAAGCGCGAGGAGGAGACGGCGGAGCGGCAGCATGAGCAGGTCCTTTCGGGTCCGATGATTCAGTGGAGGTCGATCGTCAATCGCAGCGTGCGTCCCGGCTCCGGGAACAGCTCGATCAGCTCGTAGGAGGTATCGGTGATATCGTCGACGCCCAGCGTCGCGTCGACCACGAGTGGACCCGCCTCGAAGCGGTGCCGCAGGCGGGCGTCGAGAGTCGTGAACTCAGCGAGCCGCCGGGTCGCGGCGATCGTCGTCGTGCGAGAGCCCGTGAAGCGGAGCTCGAGGCGCGCCGCGGTTCGCCCGCTTCGGAGCTCGGCGGAGACGCGGCCCGCCGCGTCGGGCTGGTACGGCAGCGGATTCCGGTTCGCGCCGAAACCGAGGCGGCTGCGCTGCAGCGTCAGGCCTGCCTCGAACGCCCACCGCAGACCCCGAAGACGCTCCGCGGCTTCGAGCCGGGCCTGCAGCTCGAGGCCGTGCGCGGACAGGCGATCGAGATTGCGGGGGCTCCATAGCGCCGCGGAGCTGGCGAGCCAGACGATCGGCCGCCGGGTGTCGCGGCTCCAGGCCGCGAAATGGACGGAAAGCGGAAGCGGACCGGACCGGCCGTCGTATTCGAGGCCGACCTCCGCGTCGAGCACGACCTTCTCGGGCCGGAGATGCGGATTCGCGCGCAGACCCGGGGCCGCCTCGAAGTGGAGATCGGCAAAGGTCGGCACCCGAAACGCCCGCCCGATGCGGCCGTATGCGCGCAGGTTCGCGCCTGTCCGGATCCAGGCCCCGAGTTCGGGCGACAGCGCCGTTTCGCCGCCGCTGACGTCCAGGGCGACGAGGGGCTCCAGCCCGAAGCCGGCCTCGCGTGCCGGCTCGCCTCGCTCGCCCCCGGCTCCGAAGGGCCGACGCAGCGTCAACCCCGCAGACCACCGGTCCGGACGTCCCGCGATGCCATCGCCTTTCAGTCGCTCGACCGACACGCGTCCCGTCGCGACGACCCCGCCGGCGCCCGGCACCACGGCATCGGTCCCGGCGTGCAGGTCGAGTGCCTCCTGCGCCGACCCGGGCGATCCGTCGCCCGGCGTGTAGCGCATCGCCAGGCGTCGCAGCCCGACGCGCCCCGTGGCCTCGTCCGAGCCGCTTCCCGCCGTGGCGGCGATGGACCACCGGCCCTCGTGCCAACGATCCCCCTCGAAGGCGCTCGTGCCGAGCCGGCCCGGGACCCCCCGATCGAGGTCGTCGTAGCGCATGGTGCTCCGCAGCGACCCGAAACCGGCGGCCATTCCGACCCAACGGAGCGACGAGTCCGCGCCCTCGCGCCGCTCCCTCGGCGATCCCTCCACCAGGCGATTCTCATAGGAGAAGTCGTTCTCGGCGCCGCGGGTGCCGGCCTGCACGCGGAGGCCGAGTCCGTCCGGCGCGCCGGCCGACCACGTCGCCGATCCGGACGCCTCGTAGGCTCCGTACGACCCGATCGCCAGGCGCGCGATCGGCTCCGACGTCCGCGCCGACGCCGACCGCAACAGGAGCGCACCGCCGAGAGCCCCCGCCCCGTAGCGCGCCGTGCCCGCCCCCCGCACGAGCGTGGCCGATTCCAGGGAAGCCAGCGGTACGGCGGAAAGGTCGGCCTCCCCCGTCACGGGATCGTTCAGCGGCAGGCCGTCGAGCAGCACGAGAACGCCGGTGGGCCGGGCTCCACGCACCGACAGCAGCTGGCGGCCTCCGCCCCCGTAGCCCCGCACCTGCACCGCGGCGCGCGAAGATACCCAGTCGGCCAGATCACGGTAGGGGAACAACGCCTCGCCCGGCTCCAGGCGCTCCACGGAGCGCGCGAGCCCGGGATCGAACAGCGACCGTCGCACGTTCGCGCGAAGTGGATCGAGAACGACCGTGTCGGCGGGCGCCTCGGTCGTGTCGGTCGCGGCCGCGGGCACGGTCTCCTGGGCCGTGAGAGGGCGGCGGCCCCCCCCGACCGCGGCTCCGAACGCCACCAGGAGCAGCACACGCCCCGGCCGATTCCGCCCGCTCACGGCGTGTCCCCGCGGTCCACGGGGACGGCCACGCAGCCCAGCCCCGGCTCGGTGAGGGTACGGACGGGCCATCCATACGCGGTCCCGAGGTGCTCCGGGGTGAGGACGGACTCCGGTGCACCGTCGGCCACCACGGCCCCCTCACGCAGGAGCACGACCCGCGAGGCGAAGCGACTCGCCATATTGATGTTATGGGTTACGCTGACAATCGTAAGTGACAATTCTACAACGAGGTCTGATAGCAAATCGAACACGGCGTATTCGTGCCCGATGTCGAGGTGCGCCGTCGGCTCGTCGAGCAACAGGATGGCCGGCTCCTGCGCCAGCGCCCGGGCGACTCGCGCCCGTTGCAGCTCGCCGGCCGACAGGTTCGTCACGTGACGCTCCGCGAGCTCCGCCATGTCCGTGCGGGCCAGCGCCGAGGCGACGATGGCCCGATCCTCTTCCGAAGGGGGATGGAAGGCTCCCAGGTAGGGATTGCGCCCCAGCCCGACGTACTCGCGCACTCGCACCGGAAAGGCGTCCTCCTCCGTCGACGCCACGAACGCCATCCGCCGGGCCAGCTCCCGGCGCGGCCAGTCGCCGCTGTCCCGACCCTCCACGTGAGCCGAGCCGCGGTCGCAGGCCCGCAAACCGGCCAGGAGCCGCAGAACGGTGCTCTTCCCCGCTCCGTTGGGGCCCAACAGCGCCGAGTGGATCCCCGGCTCGAACTCCAGGGACACGTCGCGCACCGCCCAGTCCGCCGCCCCGTCGTACCGCGCCCACGCGCCGGACAGGCCGAGGCTCACGCCGCCGTCCCGCGCCGGAGCAGCAGCAGAAAGAACGGCACCCCGACGAGCGCCGTCACGACGCCGATCGGGATCTCGACCGGTCCCCACGGGGCGCGGGCCAGCGCGTCGGCGAAGGCGAGGACGGCGCCGCCGGCCAGGCAGGACAGGGGCAGCACACGCCGATGGTCGCTGCCCCACAGGATGCGGACGGCGTGCGGAACGACCAGTCCCACGAACCCGATGATTCCGGCGATGGCCACCGTGGCGGCGGCGAGCAGGCTGCCGAGGACGTAGGCCGCGCGCTTGGTCCGCTCGACGTCCGTGCCGAGCGCCGCCGCCGCCTCTTCGCCCAGCGACAGGGCGTTGAGGTCGCGGGACAGGCCGAGCGAGAGGAGCGCAGCCGGCACGAGGTAGGCGGCGAGAATCAGGTCCATCCGCCACGAGATGCCCGACAGGCTGCCGAGCGTCCAGAAGTAGGCGGTGCGGAGGGCCTCGGGGGGACCGAGCGTCAGCAGCAGCGTGATGCAGGCGCTCAGGAAAGCGCTGGTCACGACGCCGGCCAGGATGAGAACCCGCGTATCCATCCGGCCGGCCACCCGGGCCACGCGGAACACGACGGCGATCGCCGCCAGGCCCCCGACGAGGGCCGCCAGCGGGAGCGCCCATCCGTTGGCGGCGGCGATGCCGGTGACGAGCGCGACGACCGCACCCAGCGCCGCACCGGACGACACGCCCAGCAGATACGGCTCGGCGAGCGGATTGCGGAGCAGCGCCTGGAACAGGCCGCCCGAGAGCGCGAGGCCCGCGCCCACGAGGAGCGCCGCCACGACCCGCGGTCCGCGGATGTGCAGCAGGATCAGGCGCGCCTGCGGATCACCTCCACCCCGCAACACCGCCAGGACCTCTCCCACACCGAGGCCCGCCGGTCCCGTGAGCAGCCCCGTGAGCAGCGCGAGCGCCAGGAACCCGGCGAGGATCGGTACGGCCGGAAGGGAGCGCTTCAAGATCCGGCCGCCGCTTCGGCGTCGGCGTCGGTACCGTCGTCGCCGAACGCCTCGGGGTGGAGCACGCGCGCCAGCGAGCGCACGGCGCGTCCGACGCGCGGACCGAGCCGGTGGAGGAGATCGGCGTCCACGCGCCGCACGTTGCCGGTTCGTACGGCGCGCAGGCTCGACCACGACGGACGCTCCGCCGGCCCGGAAGCTCCGTTCCAGGACTCGCTCACCGGAAACAGCACGACGTCCGGGTCCCGGACGGCGATCGACTCGAGCGACACGGTGGGGGATGGGGCCTCGACGTCGTGAAACACGTTGCGTCCCCCGGCGATGGTGATCAGCGAATCGAGGTAACTGCCACGTCCGATCGTGATCGGCGGCGGGTAGGCGATGTCGTAGTAGACGCGCGGACGCCGGAGACCGGCGGTTCGCGCCCGGACGTCGTCGAGGTCCGCCTGTATCGCCGCCCACAGCGAGTCCGCCTCCCGGGAGCGCCCCAGCAGGCGGCCCAGCCGCTCGATCACGTCACGCAGCTCGGGAAGCCGGTTCAGCCGGAACACGAGAGAGGTGACGCCGAGGCGGCGGAAATCCTCCACGGAGCGGGCATTGTCGGAGCCCGCAACCAGCAGGACGAGGTCCGGCCGCCGCGCCACCACGCGTTCGACGTCCGCCCCGATGGCCCGCCCGACGTCCGGCACGTCCGCCACGCGGGGCGGATAGTCGTCCCAGGTGGAACGGCCCACGAGACAATTTTCCGCCCCGAGGGCGTAGACGATCTCCGTGGTCGCGGGAATCAGCGAGACGATGCGGCAAGGCGGGTGATCGAACGTCAGGCGGCGTCCGAGGTCGTCGACCACGACCGTCTGGGCGCTCGCGGTGGCGCTGGCAGCCGCCAGGGCCATGCCCAGGGCCACCGTAAGGGAGACGACGCGGAGCTTATTACCGGCGCGCGATCGCGCACCGGACACCGGCCCTCGCTGGTCGTTCCGTTCCCCGGGCATGAAAAACCCCGTCCTTCGGGAAAAGACGGGGTCCCCCGGCGGTGCCGGGTTCGCCCACACTCTTCCCGCGAAGAGATCGTCGTGGGCGAGACCGGAGCACGTCTCCTGGCTCGAGGCCCGTCCGCGACCTTCCCGGAGCATGCCCCAGTGGTCGAAACACGGACGGTGGATCGCGAAGGATCCGGCCTCTTACAGTGGCGGGGCCGCGTCGGATTCGCACCGACTTCCGTCTGCCCCGATCTCGATGTTCTGTGGTCTGGATGGTAGGTCGCCGCACGGGGGACCCGCAAGTGGCCGCAGCCTTCTCTCGGCTCGGCCGCCGGACCTCAACCCCGGGCTATCCCGTCGTCCGCCCGGTCCAGGCGAGCGCCCCGGCCGCCGCCAGCAACGCGAGCCCGAGCACGGCCCATACCAGCGCCCAGCGATCGACACCGCCGCCCTGGGCGAGAAGCTTGATGCCGATCGTGTCGCCCGGTTCGAGCGCGGTCCCTTCGTAGCGGTGCACCAGGCGTCCACTGCGGGTCGTCGTTTCCGCGTGCGAAGCCCCCGACACCTCCGCCTCGGCGCCCGCGACCACCACTTCGACCCGGTTCGTCGGATGCTCCACCGCGAGCTCGAGCTCGTCGCCGTCGAGCCGGTACGTATAGCTCAATCGTACGCCGAGCGGGGTGAGCGTCGAGCCGAGCTCCACGCGATTTCCCACGAACCGCACGACGTCGGCCGGAGCGCCGCCCTCGATCACCTGCGGGTCCTCCGCGCCGTCGGGGAGCGCCGTCGACCACAGCGACAGGGTGTCGGAGACCGCCACCAGCGTGCGGTCCTCCGGTCCGGAGACGTCGATCACCTCCGCGACATCGAGACCCCCGTCGATGCCCGGCGTGACCACGACGTGGCGCACTCCCACGTGAAGATCGGAGGGCGTGGCGGAGACCATCGAGGTGTCGTAGACCGGGATTTCGTACGGCCCTTCGTTCGTCATCCCGGGATGGAGGGCCGGACCGAAATAGCGGATCCCCTCGTAGCGCACCGCCGCCAGGTACAGCGGCCGCGCCTCTTCGTCGTCCGCGAGGCGGAACCGGAACGCGCCGTCCGGTCCGCTGACCGTCGAGTCGACGACTTCACCGCCTCCCGCCGTGACCCGGTGCAGCTCCACCGTCAGGTCGGCCAGCCCCTCGCGCCGTGCGGTGTCGCCGGCCATCCCGCCCCCCCGGACGACGCGCCCCTCCAGCTCCGACGGAGCCTGGCCCGCGTCCTGGCCGAACGCCGGTACCGTCCAGCCGGTCCCGGCCGCCAGGACGGCGAGAGCGGTGAGGACCAGCCGGACCCCGCGACGCGTGTCGCTCACGGCTCGAACCGCCCGAAGTCTTCGGGATCGAGGCTCTTCAGATACTCCCGCAGTTCCTCCGGATCCGAGGTGCCCCCGGTCGTGGCAGGATCGGGACGCGGGATGACGTCCTCGGCGGCCGTCGCCCAGCCGTCTTCGTCTTCTTCGCCCTGCTGCTGGATTTCGATCGGCATCCGGTCGAGCAGCGAGTCGGCGACATATATCGGGGCACTGGCCCGCAGGGCGAGCGCCACGCTGTCGCTGGGCCGCGAGTCGACCCGGATGACCTGCGAGCCTCGCCGGATGAGGAGCGAGGCGTAGTACGTGTTGTCGACGACCTGGTGCACGAACACGCGCAGCACCTCGCCGCCGAGCTCGCCGACAACCGTGGCGAGGAGGTCGTGCGTCATCGGGCGGGGAAATTCGATTCCCGCCAGGACCATGGCGATCGCGCTGGCCTCGCCCGGCCCGATCCAGATCGGCAGGATCCGTTCGCCGCCGGTCTCCTTGAGGATCACGACGGGCGTGCGCGACGCCTTGTCGAGGCCGAGGCTCGAGACCTCGACCCGGGTCAGCTCCTCGGAGCGCTCGGCGTCCTCGGGATGATTCATGGGACTCCGTTCAGGTCCCGAGATCCCAGGAGGCCAGGTAGCGCTCCTGCTCGGGAGTGAGCACGTCCATCGAGATGTCCATGGCCGCGAGCTTCAGTCGGGCGATCTCGCGGTCGATCACTTCCGGCACCCGGTACACCCGCCGCTCGAGCCCGTCGCCCTCTTCCCCGAGCACGTACTCGGCGGCCAGCGCCTGGTTGGCGAACGACATGTCCATGACCGCCGCCGGGTGTCCCTCGGCCGCCGCCAGGTTGATCAGGCGGCCGCGGGCCAGGATGACGATCCGCTTGTCGTCGAGACGGTATTCTTCGACCAGCGGGCGCACCTCGACCGGTTCCCCGTCGGCGATCTCGTGCAGGCGAGCCACGTCGATCTCCACGTCGAAGTGGCCCGAGTTGGCCACGATGGCGCCGTCCTTCATCGCCCGGAAATGCTCCTCGCGGATCACGCTCGTGTTGCCGGTCAGCGTGAGAAAGACGTCCCCCAGCGGCGCCGCCTCGGCCATCGGCATCACCGGGAAGCCGTCCATCGTCGCCTCGAGGGCGACGACCGGGTCGATCTCGGTGACGATGACGTGGGCGCCGGCGCCGCGAGCTCGCATCGCCACGCCGCGGCCGCACCAGCCGTAGCCGGCGACGACCACCGTGGAGCCGGCGAGCAGGACGTTGGTGGCGCGGATCACTCCGTCGAGGGTCGACTGTCCGGTTCCATAGCGGTTGTCGAACAGGTGCTTGGTCAGGCTGTCGTTCACGGCCATCACCGGGAACTGCAGCACTCCGTCGGCGGCCATGGCGCGCAGGCGAATGATCCCGGTGGTCGTCTCCTCGGTGCTGCCGGCGATCCCCTCGACCAGCTCGCGGCGTTCGTCCGCGTCGAGCCCCACGACCCACTCGCGCACCGGAGGCGCCAGGTCGTCGAGGCGGTCGAGCGCGATCATGTGGAGAGAACCGACGAGGTCGGCGCCGTCGTCCATCGTGATGCGGGGACGGTGCTCGAGCGCCGCACGAATGTGCTCGTAGTAGGTGTCGTTGTCCTCGCCGCGGATCGCGTGGACGGCGATCCCCAGCTCCTCGGCCAGCCACGCCGCCACGTCGTCCTGCGTCGAAAGCGGGTTCGACGCGCACAGCAGCACGTCGGCGCCTCCAGCCTTCAGGGTCCGCATCAGATTCGCGGTCTCCGTGGTCACGTGAAGGCAGGCCGACACTCGCACGCCCTCGAGCGGGCGCTCCGCCTCGAAGCGCTCGCGGATCTGGCGGAGGACCGGCATCGATCGCTCGGCCCATTCGACGCGGCGCCCGCCCGCGGCGGCGAGCGATCGATCGGCGATGTCGGAGGGGCGACGGCTCGTCGTGGATTCCATTCTATGTCTGCTCCTGCTGTTGGGCGGTGCTCAGTCCCCGAAATGATCTCTCAGTGCGTCGACGCGGTCCAGCCGCTCCCAGCTGAATCCGCCGTCCGGCTCGGGCGCGCGGCCGAAATGTCCGCCGGCCGCCGTTCGCTCGTAGATCGGCTGGCGCAGCTCGAGGGCCCGGATGATCCCGTTCGGCGTGAGGTCGAACACCTCGCGAATCGCCGCTTCGAGCTCTTCCTCGGGACGCCGACCGGTTCCATAGGCGTCGACCATGATCGAGACGGGCTCCCTGACCCCGATCGCGTAGGCGAGCTGAACCTGGAGCCGCCGGGCGTATCCGGCGGCCACGAGGTTCTTCGCCACCCAGCGTGCCGCATAGCTCGCCGAGCGGTCGACCTTCGACGGGTCCTTCCCGCTGAACGCTCCTCCGCCGTGGCCGCCGAAGCCGCCATACGTGTCCACGATGATCTTCCGGCCCGTGAGGCCGGTGTCTCCGTGCGGACCGCCGGTCACGAAACGTCCCGTGGGATTGATGTGGAGTCGGACACGCGAGGGATCGTAGAGGTCCGCCGGCAGCACGGGGCGGATGACGTGCCGCTCGAGCTCCTCGTGCAGGTCTTTCGCGTCCGGGTCGTGCTGGGCGGAGAGGACGACGGCCGTGATGCGGGTGGGGCGTCCGTCCTCGTACCGAACGGTGACCTGCGCCTTGCCGTCCGGCCGGAGCCACGGCAGCTCCCCGGAGCGCCGGACCTCCGCGAGACGGCGCGTGATGGCGTGCGCGTACTGAATCGGGGCCGGCATGTAGGCCGGCGTCTCGTCCGTCGCGTATCCGAACATCATCCCCTGGTCGCCCGCTCCTCCCTCCACGACGCCCCGGTTGATGTCCTCGGACTGCAAGTGGATGTGGTCCTGGAACACGAACGTGTCGGCCG
>JASFRN010000109.1:0-9173 GCA_050114915.1 Gemmatimonadales bacterium
CGCGCTCCCGAACGAGGGAAACCCTCGGGCGGGGCCCAGGTCGAAGACGAGGTTCGAGTCCGCGTTGGGGAGGAGCCGCCGCAGCAGCGGATCGTCGGGCACGACCTGGAGGCCCCCCGGTGCCGCGCCGGGGCCCCGAATCTGGTAGAATCGACTGACGTACGGCGCGAGCCAGGCGGGCGGCGCCTGCTCCCGGTACGTCAAGCACGCCGCCTTCGGGCTCGACGTGGATTCTGACCTGCTCACGGGCACGCGGATGCTGGAGTCGTCATCTCCGCTACGATGGGGCACCCGGCCACCGGGCGCGAACCGGGGTCGTCGATGACGACCGCGCGCCGCGATCCCCCGTCCCGTCGTCGGGCGCTGGCCCGCCTGCTCGTGGGCTCGGGCGTCTTCGTGTTGCTGGTGCTGCTCACGAACGCGCTCGTGCGGCTCGCATTCGCCGACCTCCTCGCGTCGGGGCTGCGCAGCCGGGCGACGGTGGAGCTGACCGGGGCGATGGGGAGCGAGCTCCTCCTGTTCGGGCTTCTCCTCCGGTATCTGCGCGGTCGCGGGACGAGCCTCCGTTCGCTCGGGCTGCGGCGGGGAGCACCCGCGCGCGGCTGGATCGCCGCCCTCGGCGTCGCCGCGCTGTTCATCGCCTTCAACCTGGGTCTGCCCCTCCGGGGCGAGTCGAACCTGTGGGAGATGAGCCTGTTCCGGGTCTACAACGGACTGCTCGCCGGACTCACCGCCGGGTTCGTGGAGGAGATCTTCTTCCGGGGCTTCTTCATGACCGAGCTGGCCGGCGCCGGGTTCGGGAAGACCGCGCAGGTGACGATCTCGGCCGTCCTGTACGGCGCCGTGCACTCGGCCTGGGGCATCACCTCAGGGATGTTCACCCTGCAGATGGTCGGGGGGGCCGTCATCGGCACGGCCGTGTTCGGGGCGTTTTGCTCCGGCGTCTACCTGCTCAGCAACCGCCGTCTCGCACCGGTGATCACGGCACACGCGGCGATCGACCTCGTGATCGAGCCGTGGCTGTTCCTCGTGGCGCTGCGGATGGCGGCCGGTGGCATGGCCGGTGCGCCCGCGGAGGACGTGTACTTCGGGCAGGCGCCGCCGGGCGACGAGCCCGCCGTGTTCGCCCCCGGCATCGTCTCGCTGGACGATCGCTTCGAGCAGTTCCTCGCCTACGACTCCGACGGAAACCAGCTCGTGTTCGGACTGACGAACGGCGACTGGAGCGAGTTCTCCCTGCAGGCGATGGATCGGACGTCCGGGCGCTGGAGCGGGCCCGTCCGGGCGCCGTTCCAGGGCGCCGGTCATGGCGGCCTGACCGTGGCGTTCGCGGAGGACGGCCGGGAGGCGTACTTCACGGCTCCCTGGCCGGAGTATCCGCCCTCGGACGTCTGGCGCAGCGTGCGGGGCGCGGACGGCTGGTCGGCCCCGGCCAGGGTCCCTCCGCCCGTCAGCTCATCGGGCGACGAGTGGGAGGTGACGGCGACGCGCGACGGAACCCTCTACTTCTCGTCCGATCGGGAGGGCGGGGAAGGCGGGCTCGACCTGTATCGGGCGCCACGCGCGGCCGGGAGGTATCCGGCGGCGTACAACCTCGGCCCGCCCGTCAACACGGGGGACGGTGACGACCTTCCGTTCATCGCTCCCGACGAGAGTTATCTCATCTTCGCCTCGGATCGGCCGGGCGGCCTCGGCAACCGCGACCTGTACGTCAGCTTCCGCTTGGACGGCCGCTGGACCTCTCCCCGCAACCTCGGGCCGCCCATCAACTCTCCGGCATGGGACATCTATCCCTCCGTGTCGCCGGACGGGCGCTACCTGTTCTTCACGCGGCGCCCGGGCTGGGAGCCCGACGACGATTCCGACATCTACTGGGTTTCGGCGGCTTTCCTCCCGCGGCTGCGGGCGGAGTTCGAGTAGCACCGGGCGCGTGATGCGCCGACGCAGGCAAGGAGATCCCCCATGTTGACCGAGAGGCTGATCGGGCGCATGCGCGCCGGAGGGCTCGCGCGACTCGTCATCGGGTCGGTGATCGCGTCGCTCGCGGTGTCGCTGGGCATGCTGGCGTTCGCCGGCCTGCTGGGCGTCGAGCTCGGGGCCGCCCTGCCGGCGGCGTCCGGGGCGATCGCCGGGGCGTTGTTTGCCGCGCGGCTGCGACTGAAGTCGGGTTGAAGGCCCGGGCCTGCAACCGATCGGCAGGCTCCCGTGCCAATGGGCCGCGATGAAGAGGCCTCCGCGCCGTACGATGGTCCGCAACAAATTGTCGTCTCGAACTGTCGCTCCTCGACCTCGGGGCGCGACAACGCCACGGTCTACTCATCGGACCGAACGAAGACGATGGTCGACTCGAAGGTCCCCGCCTGGGGTACCTCGATGGAGGTTTCCACCCGCATTCGCTTCCCCGCGCCTTCCACGTTGTATCGCTCCGTTACGTCGACTTCGCCCACGTTCGCCTCGGCTCGCCGCCAGACTTCCAGGACGTCCCCGTCCCACTCTGCGCTCATGAGCATCGAGCCGCGCGGGGTCGCGACGGTGTGTCTCGATCCGTCGATCGGGATGTCGATTTCGACGGATTCGGGGCCGGCGCCGAAATCGCGGCTACTCGTCATCGTGAGCCGCGTATCTGCGCGCTGAATCTCGAGATTCACTGCTTCCGGTGCCCGGGTGTTTCCGAAGTCACTATCCGCCGGTGACATCATCCACGAGCCCACGAGATCGGCATGTTGTGCCTTCGCAGTACTCGCCGCGAACGGGAATGTCAGAATCAGGAGCAACGCGCTGAGCACTCTCATGATCGCCTCCACCATACTGTAAATGGGTCCAGTTGGCCTCTCCTCCGAACAAGCAGACGGACACCGGGCCGGAAGTGTGAGCCTCACACTTCTCGGCCAAGACGTGTCATGGTCAGAAAGAGGTCACCCTCGGTCAGCTGACCATGGACGCGGGGCGGCCCGCCGGGAGGACGCGAAATGCACAGATACCTCGAGAACCCGGAGACCGGCCGGTTGCGGGCCGGCTGGCGGATTCTGGCCTTCCTGGCGGTCTTCCTCGTGACGACCTCGGCGTCCATGGTGGGCGTCAGGATGTTGTTGGGAGGTCTGCGACGAGGCTCCACCCTCCAGTTCACGATCCTCGGCGTCGCCGCGACCGTTTCGGTGCTCATCGCCCGCCGGTACTTCGACCGGAAGTCCCTCGTATCGCTCGGGCTCCACATCGACAGGCTCGCCGCTCTCGATATCGCATCGGGCATCGTGAACAGCGCGCTGGTGATGGCCGGCATGTTCCTGACGCTGAGGGCCCTGGGCCTGATCAACGTCGAAGACGTGTCGTGGTGGGGGCGGGGATCGATGTCGGGCCCAGGCGTGCCGCTAACGATGCCACCCGCCGTGCTGCTCGTGCTTTACGAGTTGGTGCTTGTTGCCTGGTGGGAGGAGCTGGTGTTCAGGGGCTATCTCTTCCAGAACCTCATCGACGGCGTCGGTCTGGCCTGGAGCATCGTCGTCACCTCCCTGGTCTTCGGGTTCGGACACGCGTTCAATCCCGAAGCGACGCTGTTGAGCAGCGTGCTCATCGCCTTGATCACGCCGCAGTTGATCTACGCCTACCTGGCGACGGGACAACTGTGGCTGCCCATCGGCCTGCACCTGGGCTGGAACTTCTTCCAGGCGTCCGTCTTCGGGTTCGCGGCGAGCGGTCTCGACTCGCCGAGCTTGATCACGCAGTCGCCGGCGAGTCCCGACTGGCTGAGTGGCGGCGCCTTCGGCGCGGAAGGCAGCGTGCTGATTCTCCCCTTTACCGCCCTCTCGGTGGTACTGATCCACGCGTGGGTCCGCCTGACCCGGAGTTCCGACGAGTCCCGAGCGCACGGCTCAGGGTGACGGGTCGCCCTCGTAGTACTCGACCACCCGCCCCACCATGTCCCCGTCCACGCCCATCTCCACGTCGGGCAGGATCCCGGTCGCGTTCAACCCGCCCTCCGGCAGCTCGGCGGACGCGGCGATCGTCGGATAGCCGAGCAGTAGGCCGGCGTCCGGGCAACCGACGCGGACGATGCCGACGTTCTGGTAGTCGATCATGCCACGCGTGGGAGCGCCGAAGGTCGTGACGCGGCGGCTGTGGAGCGCGAACAGGATGAACGCCTCGGCGGCGCTGCCCGACCCCCCGTCCTGCAGGACCGCCACCCGGGCCGGCGTCTCGTGCCAGGTGCCGGGCACCCAGCTGCGGGTCGTGTCGGGCGGGTCCTGGAACGGGATGACCTCTCCGTAGTGCTGCCCGATGCGGGCCAGCAGGTCGAGAAGCCAGGCCGGCGTGTCGTCGCTCTTCCAGCGGGAGAAGTAGGCCAGGTTGTCGGCGGAGGCGAGGATTACCGGATCGCCCTCCGGGCCGGGAACGTCGTCGCGCTCGGGCGGCGCATAGATGAACGGCATCAGCGGCTGCGTGGTCAGCGAGCTGCCGCCGCCGTCACCCCGCACGTCGACGATCAGCAGACGCGCGGCGAGGAGCTCATCCGCGTGGACCGTGACGAGCGAGTCGAGACGCGCCCGGTAGCCGTACCCGTGCGACGGAATGCTGGCGAGCACGACGCCGTCGCCGAGCGCCTCGATCGTCGGTGCGCTCGGATCGACCGGGTCGAGCGGCCGCGCGCCCGGCGGCAGCGGCTCGGTCTTCGCCCAGCCGATCGCGGGCATCGTCAGGTAGTTGCCACGATGGAGCCGCGCCTGGTACCGCCGCGTGGAGTGGTCCGTCACGCGGTAAACGACGTCGTAACCGCCATCGGTGCGCGTGAATCGGGCCTTCACCTCGCCGGGCATCCAGCCCTCGTCCGACGTCTCGAGGACGACGGCGTGGAAGGTGGCGGGGGCGTCTTCGACCCGCACGATTCCGTAACGGCCGGACTCCTCGTACCAGAACCCCTCGATCGGGTCGAGAGCGTCCGGGTCCGCTTCGAACGCTCGCCGCAGCGACGTCTCCGTCCATTCGGTCCGCACGGCGGTGCGCGCCAGGCTGTCGAGCTGCGCCTCGTCGAACGACGGATTCTCCAGCAGGAACAGGTGCGGGTCGTCGAACCCGTCGATCCACTCGCGGATGACCAGCAGACAGTCGGCGCCCGGCTCGAGGGCCTTCCGGCGGCTCGCCTCCTTGCGGGCCTCGTAGGCGGGACGGTTCTCGTCGGTCACCTCGAGCCGGTAGGCGACGTAGGTGTCCTCCACCTTACGGATCGTCATGTCGAGCAGGGCGGCGCAGTCGCAGGTGGGGGTGGCGGAAGCGGACTGGATCCGTGCGGGTGGGGAGCTTGCCGGTGGTTCGGCGAAACCCGCGAGGGGTACGAGTGCGAGGATGGCGATCAGGCGATGCACGGCAGGTCTCCAGTCGGTCCCGGCGAAGTGTCGTTCGGACAGTCGATCGGTTCGACAGACAATGCGCGAGAATCGTTACGAGGGGTGACATGGACGGGCTGGCCGGGCTCTAGTCCACGTCCTTTCCCGGGAAGGTCCACGCGGGATCGGCGTGATCCGGGAACGGCGCCCCGCCGAGCATGAGGTCGTGTCCGCCTCCCGTGGCGTCGGACGCCAGGTCGCCGTCACCCTCACGCATCGTCCAGTAGGCGACCAGGCCCGTTTCATGACCGCTCAACCGGAGATTCATGTTGTTTCGGACCTGCTCCGCCGTGCGCGCGACATTCCACACCCGCACTTCGTCGAGCTCACCGCGGAACAGGTCGTCCGGCTGCCCGTCGTCGCGGTTGAAACGGCCGATCGACAGCGGAGAGAACGTCGCCTGTGGCATGCTGAACTGCGGGCTCGAGTCGATGAGCGTGCCGTTCTTGTAGAGGTACAGGGAGCCCCCCTGGTACACGACGGCGATGTGCGTCCACTCGTCGTCGGTGAACACCTCGCCCCGCGCGACGCCACGCCCCTGGGCGCCGTCAAAGGTGGAAACATAGAGGGCCCGCGTGACGAGGGGTTCGTTGTCGATCGAAATCTTGAAGGACTGGCGGTCGAGCCGGAACCCCCACTTCGACACGAGATGCTGCTCTCCCGCGGCGCTCGCGTCCGACGGCCGCACCCACAGCTCGATGGTCCAGGTCTTCGCGAGATCGAGATCCGGGGTGGCGGGCGTGCTGGCTCCGTCGTCGACGCCGTCGAAGGAGAGCGCGTAGTCGGGCGTAAAGTCGCGCACGGTCACGTCGACCGACGACGTAGCGGCCTGACCTTCGTCGTCCACGGCGACGACGCGGATCGTATGATCGCCGAGGGAAAGCGTCGTCTCGAGATCCGTTCCCGTGCCCAGCTCGCCGTCGAGGCTCGACGACCACGTGAGGCTCACGTCTCCGCCGTCACGATCTTCGGCCTCCGCGGCGAGCTCTACAGTCGCGGAAGGAGGATACCCCCAGGCATCCATCGGCCGCAGGAGAAGCAGGTCCGGCGGAGTGAGAACTTTCACCGACACC
This sequence comes from Gemmatimonadales bacterium, assembly GCA_050114915.1. Taxonomy (GTDB): domain Bacteria; phylum Gemmatimonadota; class Gemmatimonadetes; order Palauibacterales; family Palauibacteraceae; genus JARFPW01. Next base: position 6,452 of record JASFRN010000109.1, read on the forward strand.
TGCGAGTGGTCGCTCGCGTCTTGCAGGTAGGCCAGCGCCTCGATGACATGCCTGCCGGGGGAGAGCCCGTCGGCGACGATCGTCGCACCCGTCCCCAGCCTTCCGTCACGGCTCGAGCGCCACACGACGGAGTCGAAGCCCACGGGGTCCACGCTGGCCGCCAGTCGGACGGCCGTTCCCTCGGCGAATTCACCTCCGTCCGCAGGCTCCGTAACGGAGACTTCGACGCTGGCCGGAGGGTCGCCACCCGTATCGCCACCCCCGTCGGGACCGCTCGTGCTCTCGCCGCAGGCCAACGGGGCAGCGAGCCCCACACACGCGGCGAGGAATAAGGACCAGCGCGACCGACAGGGCATGAGGCCTCCCTGCAATGGATGCTGTGTTCCATGCGGTGCCGGGGGGCGCAGCCCGACCCGCCGAGCTTAGGCGGCTCGCACGCGGTGGGCAAACGAGAGGCGCTCCGAACCGGACGGTGATGCGGCCGAACGATCGACGCGGCGGTGAGCAGGCGATACCCGCGGCGGAACATGGCCATGATGCCTCCCGGGCCGGAACCAACTGGTGCCGGGCCAATCCTACTTGCGAGACGGAATCCGCGCCACGAGAGGTCCCGCAACGTTCCGGGCCCTTCGAGCATCCGACTCAACGAGACTGTCCCACGCCTCCGACCCGGAAGTTCGATGACATTTCGACCACAGCCCCGGCAACTGAGCCTCTTCCTGTTGAGCATCGGACTGCTCGTTCCGGTCCCTGCCGTCGCGCAGGCCTTCGCGAACTACGATCATCGCTGCCGGCGGTCGATTCCGCTCCCGGCTCCGTCGGGTCCCCACCGGGTCGGGACGATCACCTACCACTGGGTCGACCGCTCGCGGCCCGACGAGCTGACGGAAAACGCTTACGACGATCGGCAGATCGTCGCCACGATCTACTATCCCGCCGCTGACGTGCGCGGCGACACCCATGGCGACGTGGCTCCATATTTTCCGGAGCTCGACCTGTTCCGGGCCGGGTTCATGACGGACCAGCGGGACGTGCCGCACGAGATCGCGGATGCCGTCGCAGTGCGCGGCTGTGTCGTGACGCACGCGTTCGCGAATGTCCCGCTGGACGATGCCGCGTCGAGCTACCCGGTGGCTCTCATTTCGCCGGGAGGCAACGTGTCACGGCACTCGCACACGGCCCTCGCGGAAGAGCTCGCCAGTCACGGCTGGATCGTCGCCGTCATGAGTCACCTGCACAGTGGTTGGGACGTATTCCCGGAAGGAGGCTTCGTGATGTCGAGTTCGTACTGGCAGGGGCCGGAGGGAGCCTCCGACGCCGAGCTCGCGCGACTCGACGACGAACTGACGTCGATGCTCGCTGCCGATGCGAGGTTCACGCTCGACCGCCTGACGGACCTGACCGCGACCGACCCACGGAACCGTTTCACGGGGCGTATCGATACGACCCGTGTGGCGATCATCGGTCACTCCCGCGGCGGCTCCACGGTCGGACGCGCCTGCAGCATCGACGACCGCTTCGACGCCTGCGTGGTCTTCGACAACATCGGTCCCGAACCGGAGACCGAGACGGGCCTGTCGCAGCCGCAGCTGACGATCCGGCGCCCGTGGCCGAGGGACCGGGTCGCGCAGCTCGACGCTTTCCTGTCTCGAAACCGATCCGAGGCGGTCGACGCCGTCGTGGAAGGTACGGTCCACATGTCGTTCACCGATCTTCCGCTGATCGATCCCGGCCGCTACGACGCCGCCATCGCCCCGGAGCGCGCGCACGAGATCGTCGCGGCGCTCACCCGGGCGTTCCTCGAGCGGCATGTCCTCGGACGGGACGTGGAGTTGCCGGGTTTCCCGGAAGTCACGCTGCGGAACGCAGGATCCCGATAGCCGCCGCCACTGGCCTACCGGGCCCGATACGTCCCGCGGGCCAGCGGTCCATGCGGATTCGGATGCGTGTTGCGGAAGTTGACCGGCAGGGTCGGGCAGTCCCCGGCGTTCGGTAGCCCGGGAAGCTCGTTGCACGGATGCAGCGAGAAGTGGAGGTGCGGGAGCCCTCCCGTGTTGCCCGTGTTTCCGCTTCGTCCGATCAGGTCGCCCGCCGCCACGTGCTGGCCCGGCGAGACCAGCACGCCGCCCCGCGTCAGATGAGAGTACAGCGCCACGGTCCCGTCGTCGTGGATGACGGTGATCAGGTTCGTGCAGGCCGAGTTGCCATCGTTGCAGCCGTCGTTCGCCCAACCGACGGTGCCGGAGCGAGCCGCGGTGACGTCGGTGCCGATGTCCATGATGAAGTCGTATCCATGCTTCCAGAAGCCGCTGTGTCCATAGCCGGAGCAGTTGCCCTGGTTGACGACGTAGGCGCTCCCGGGCGGATACGGGAGCACGTAGGGGGACGATGACCAGTCGTCGAAGGGTCCGCATTCGGACACGCGGGTCAGGACGGCGGCGCTATCCCTTTCCCCGCGTCGGACGGCGACGGCCCGGATCGTGTGACGACCGGAAGGAAGATCGTCCCGCTCGAGCCGCGTCCCGGTTCCGAGTGCGCCCGACAGGTCGGACACCCACTCGACGGCGGCCTCGACCGGCGCACCGAGGCGGTCGGTGACGCTGGCCTCGAAGTCGATCGTGTCACCCAGGTAGAAGCTGGAAGCCGACACTGGAGAGACGATCGTCACCGCGAGGTCGGCCGGCGGGTCGGGTGAGTCGGGAGCGTTGGGCGCGTCGGGAGT
>JASFRN010000110.1:0-9116 GCA_050114915.1 Gemmatimonadales bacterium
GGGCAAGCAGCTCGACATGCGGGCCGTCGGCGACTCGCTCGACGTCCGGTACGTGGTCGAGGGAAGCGTCAGGAAGGCGGGCGACGAGCTTCGCATCACCGCTCAGCTCATCGACGCGGCCGACGGTTCGCACCTGTGGTCGGAGAGCTACGATCGCAGGCTCGACAACGTGTTCCAGATCCAGACGGAGATCGCCGAAGCGATCGCCGGCGAGCTGAAGCTGCCGCTGGGAATCGATGACCCCTCCGATCTCGTGGCGCCGACGGCCGATATCGAGGCGTACGACCTCTACCTGGCCGCGCGTTCCGAGATGCGGAAGCGCGGCCAGAGCATGCGAGAGGCCAACCGGCTGTTCCGGGCGGCGATCGCGCGCGATTCGTCGTGGGCTCCGGCGTGGGCGGGCCTCGCCGAATCGCTGGAGCTGACGGGCTGGTGGTACGACGCCTGGGACGAGGAACCGACGGATTCCCTGTCTTTCGCCGCGGGCCGGGACTCCCTGTGGGGCGCCGCCGAGCAGGCGGCGCGGCGGGCGCTGGAACTGGATCCGGACAACGCCTCCGCGAACGTGGCGCTGGGCAGCATTCTCCGGAACACACGGGAGTGGAAGGAGTCCGAGGACGCCTATCTCAAGGCCCTCAGCACGGATCCCGAGAACCCGGAGGCCTATCAACAGTACGGCGAGATGTTGCTCGACATGGGCCGCATCGCGGAGGGGCGCCGTGCGACCGAACGGGCCCTCGAGCTGGATCGCGTGCCGATTCGAATCCTGTGGTACGCCAATGGCTTGCAGACCGATGGCGAGGTGGAGCGGGGTGTCGAAGCGTTGCTGGCAGGCCTGAAGGAGTCCCCGGACGACGTCGCTCTCTGGCTGGGGCTCTTCAACTCCCGAGCGATGCTCGGACAGTTCGACGAGTGGATCGCGATGGCCCCCGACGAAGAGGCCCGGGCGGATATGCGCCGGTTCGTCGCAGGCGATCTGACGGCCTATCACGGACTCGCACGGGCTGCAGCCCTGATGGCGATGGGCCAGCCCGATTCGGCAGTCGCCGATCTGGCTCGAGGAGCTCCATTCAGCTCGTTGGTGCCCGTCTGGTGGCCCGTGTTCGACCCGATCCGCGATCACCCCGCCTACTTGCAGATGCTGCGCGAGCAGAACCTCGACGGCGCGGTGCCGCAGCGGACATCCCGGGCTTCGCGGGAACGTTCCCCATGAAGTCCTACCAGAAGCTGTTCGCCGAGCTGAAGCGGCGGAACGTGTTCAAGGTGTCCGCCGTGTACGGTGCGGTCGCATTCGGCCTCATCCAGGTGGCGGACCCGCTGGCCGATGCGATGCGCCTTCCCGACACCTTCGTGCCGTTCGTCGTGGCACTCCTCCTGCTCGGTTTCCCCGTCGCCCTCGTGCTGGCCTGGGCGTTCGAGCTCTCCCCCCAGGGGGTGCGCAAGACCACGGCCGCCGGGACCGGCGAGATCGAGGCGATGGTGGCCCGACCGGCATCCGAACGCTGGCCGGCCGGACTGCTGGCCCTCGCGGGCGTCGCGCTGCTCGTGGCGGGCGCCTGGTGGGCGGGCCACCGGAGCGGCTCGGCCGCCTCGGAGGTGGATTCGGCCGCGAACGCCAGCGCCGTGCAGCTCGCCTACGTCGCCCCCGACGAGGACTCGCGACCGTCGATCGCGGTACTCCCGTTCGAGGACCTGAGCCCCGCGGGTGACCAGGAGTATTTCAGCGACGGGATGACCGAGGAGCTCCTCAACGTACTTGCGAAGATCCGCGAGCTGCGCGTGGCGGCGCGCACGTCGGTATTCGCGCTCAAGGACGTGGACCTCACCGCGACCCAGATCGGCGACACGCTCGACGTCGGCTACTTCGTGGAGGGCAGCGTCCGGAAATCCGGAAACCGGCTGCGCATCACGGCACAGTTGATCGACGCGCGCGACGGCTCACACCTCTGGTCGGAGAACTTCGACCGGGATCTGGAAGACGTGTTCGCGATCCAGACCGAGATCGCCGAGGCGATCGCCGACCAGCTGCGCGTGCCGCTTGGCCTCGACGAGGGGCGCGCGCTGGTCTCCCCGACGGACGACCTCGAGGCCTACGACCTCTACCTGGCGGGCCGCGCGCGGATGAGAGAGCGCGGGGCGAGCGTGGACGAAGCCGTGAGACTGTTCGAGGCCGCAGTCGCGCAGGACTCGAGCTGGGCGCCCGCGTGGGCGGGACTCGCCGAGGGTAAGGCGCTGCAGCCCTTCTACCGGGTGGCCGACTCCACCTACTGGGCGAACACCCTGGCCGAGGCCGAGCGCGCCGCCGAACAGGCGCTCGAGCTCGACCCGGGCAACGCCTCGGCCACGGTCGCCCTCGCCAACGTGCATCGCGACCGCTGGGAATGGGACGCCGCGGAGGCCGCCTATCGCCGGGCGCTGAAGCTCGACCCGGACAACGTCGAGGCCTATCAGCAGTACGCCGAGTTCCTCGGCTACGTCGGCCGGCTCGACGAGGCGAACGCGGCCGCCCGGCGGGCCCTCGCGCTCGACCGCTCGCCGATTCGACTGAACGTCGCCGGCTACCTCGCCCTGCACGACGACCGGCCCGAGGAGGCGATCGGGTACCTGGAGGACGGAATCCGGGCCGACCCGGAGGGGCGGCTCCAGTTCCTTCGCTATAACCTGGCGATCGCGCACATGGTGACGGACCGGGCTCCGGTGAGCCGAACCCTGTTCCTGGAATTTCTGGGGGAATTCTACCCGGACCTGGCGGAGCGGGTAGCCCGCAGTTGGCCTTCGTCGAGCGGGTTGCCGTCACCGGAGGCGGTCGAGATCCTCGGCGCCCCCGACTCCCCCCTCGTCAGGAACGCTATCACGGCGCAGATGTGGATGCTGCTCGATCGGCCCGAGCGCGCCATCCGTCACATCGGGTCGCTTCGAGACCGCATCCCGTTCGGCCAGACGGACTGGTGGTGGAACCCGGTGTTCGATCCGTTGCGGGACGACCCGCGGTTCCAGGCGACTCAGGAGGCCTGGGGGCTCGCCGGGTACGAGGTGCACCGCACCGGTGACCGGGGGGCCAGCTCTTGAAGTCCTACCAGCAGCTGTTCGCGGAGATGAAGCGGCGAAAGGTCTTCAGGGTGGCGGGCGTGTACGGCGTCGTGGCGTTCGGCCTCATCCAGGTGGCCGACCCGCTGGCCGGGATACTCCGGCTGCCCGAGAGCTTCCTGCCGTTCGTCGTCGGCCTCCTGCTGCTCGGTTTCCCGCTGGCGCTCGTGCTGGCCTGGGCGTTCGAAGTCACGCCCGACGGGGTGCGGCGGACCGAGACGGCGGCGCCCGGCGAGATCGAAGGAATCGTCGCCCAACCGCTGTCCCAGCGCTGGCCGGCGGGGCTCCTGGCGCTGATCGGGGTCGCCGCGCTGGTCGGCGGAGCCTGGTGGGCGGGACGGCGCAGCGCACCGGCGCCGACCACCGTCGCCGACGTCGATCTCGCGATCCCGGCGCCCGAATCCGACCCCCGGCCCTCTCTCGCCGTCCTCCCGTTCGTCGACATGAGCCCGGAGCACGACCAGGAGTACTTCAGCGACGGGATCACGGAGGAGATCCTCAACACCCTGGCCGGGATCCGCGACATCAAGGTCGCCGCCCGGACGTCGGCGTTCGCATTCAAGGGGCAGAGCCCTGACATCCGCACGGTGGGCGACAGTCTCGGCGTCCGGTACGTGATCGAGGGGAGCGTCCGCAAAGCCGGCGATCAGCTCCGGATCACGGCCCAGCTCATCGATTCGTCCGACGGGACGCACCTGTGGAGCGAAGCGTACGACCGGAAGCTCGACGACGTGTTCGCGATCCAGACCGAGATCGCGCAGGCGATCGCCGGAGAGCTGCGCGTGCCGCTCGGTCTCGAGGAGGCGAACCAGCTCGTCCATCCGACCGACGACCTCGAGGCGTACGACCTGTACCTGGCCGGGCGCGCCCGGCTGCGGGAGCGGGGCGAGAGTCTGCCCGAGGCGATCCGGCTGTTCGAGGCGGCCGTGGCGCGCGATTCGACGTGGGCGCCCGCCTGGGCGGGGCTCGCGGAGGCACGGGAGATCATCGGTTGGTACCCGGAAGTCTGGGAGGGCGGACCGCCGCGTACGGTGGCCGAAGGCAACAGCCGATTCATCGAGCTCCAGAAACCCGCCGGCGTCGCGGCCCGGCGGGCGCTCGCCCTCGACCCCGCCAACGCGTCGGCGCACGTGGCGCTCGGCAGCGTCTACCGGAACCGGCGGCAATGGACGGAGGCCGACGCGGAGTACGAGAAGGCGATCGAGCTCGACCCGGAGAACGCCGAAGCATATCTGCAGTACGCGCAACTCCTCCTGGCGACCGGCTCCGTGACCGACGCCATACACGCCGCGGAGCGCTCGGTCGCGCTCGATCGATTGCCGATCAGCCTGAGAGTCCTGGCCACCACGCACCTCGCGGCCGGGTGGTATGAACAGGCCCTCGAGGATCTCGATCGATCGGACCCGAATCGCGATGGGAAGGGGAATCTCGAGGCATGGGTGGACGCGACGGCCAACGTCGCGCTGGGCCGGTACGGGGCCCTGAGGAGCTTGCCGAGTCAGTTTACGGCAACGTATCCGCCCGAGGAGGTTGAGCGAGCGATCCGGGCTCTGCAGGCCGGCGACATCGATGACATTCCGCAAGACCTCCAGTCTCCGATCATTCTCATGAAGTTCGGCCGACCCGACGAAGCGGCCGAGAAGCTGCTGAGCGAGTTCAGGGATAATCCGAGGGGTCTCGGCCTCCACTGGTTGCCCCTGTTCGACCCCATCCGCGAACACCCGGCGTACCTGGAGATGCTGAAGGAAGCGCACCTCGAGGGCGTGACGCCGGATCGGCCGGCGTCAGGGCAGGCCCAGGAATGAAGTCCTACCAGCAGCTGTTCGCGGAGTTGAAGCGGCGGAAGGTGTTCCAGGTGGCCGCCGTATACGGGGCGGGCGCCTTCGCCGTCCTTCAGGGTGCGGACGTCCTCGGCCAGGGACTCCGGCTCGGCGAGGCCTTCCTGCCCCTCGTCACCGCGGCCGTGCTCCTCGGCTTCCCGCTCGCCCTGGTCCTGTCCTGGTTCTTCGAACTGACGCCGGGGGGTCTCCATCGCACCGGAGGTGCTGCTCCGGGCGAGCTCGAAGCGATCGTGGCGCAGCCGGCCTCCCGGCGCTGGCCGGCGGGACTGGGCGCGCTCGTGGGGATGGCCGCCCTGCTCGGCGGCGCCTGGTGGGTTGGAACGCGCACCGCCCCTGTCGCCACGGACGCGGCGGCAGCTTCCGGGTCAGCGGTCCGCTTCGCCTATGCCGATCTCGCCGACGACCCGCGTCCATCGCTCGCCGTGCTCCCGTTCGCCGACATGAGCCCCGAGGGCGACCAGGAGTACTTCAGCGACGGGATCACCGAGGAGATTCTCAACGTGCTGGCGAAGCTGCCGGAGCTGCGGGTGGCCGCCCGCACGTCGGCGTTCGCCTTCAAAGGCCGGCAGATGGACATGCGGGCCGTCGGGGACAGCCTGGGCGTCGGCTATTTGATCGAGGGCAGCGTCCGCAAGGCGGGAAACCAGCTGCGGATCACCGCCCAGCTCATCGACGCCCGAACCGGCTCGCACGTGTGGTCGGACACCTACGACCGCACGCTCGACAATGTGTTCCAGATCCAGACGGAGATCGCCGAGGCGATCGCGGAGCAGCTGCGCGTACCGCTCGGGATCGACGAGCCCTCGAAGCTCGTGACGCCGACCGCCGACCTCCAGGCATACGACCTCTATCTCGCGGGTCGCGCGCGCATGCGCGAGCGAGGAGAGGAAAGCCTCATCGAGGCAATTCGTCTGTTCGAAGCGGCGATCGCTCGCGATTCGACGTGGGCACCGCCGTGGGCCAGCCTCGCCGAGGCCTCGGAAATCCGGCTGTGGTACCAGAACGGCACCGACGGCCCCGCGGCCGACACGATGGCCGTGGCGCTCGATGAGGCAGAGCGCTCGGCACGGCGCGCCCTCGAGCTCGATCCGGAGAGCGCCGCGGCACGCGTGGCACTGGGCAACGTCCTCCGCGACCGCTTCCAGTGGCTCGAAGCCGGCGCCGCCTACCGAGAAGCGCTGGCCATCGACCCCGACTATCCCGAGGCTCATCAGCAGTATGCGGAGCTTCTCATCGCAATCGGGCGTACCGGAGAGGCCGTGCGATCGGCGGCGCGCGCGGCGGCCCTCGACCCGGCACCCATCCGCATGAACATGCTGGCCTGGGCCCTGATGACCGATGATCGGGAAGCGGAAGCGATCCAGGCGTACGAAAAGGGCATATCCCTCGACCCCGACGGGAAGCTCGGGTCCCTGCGCGGTAACCTCGGCATGCTCCACTACGACGCGGGACGTTACGACGAGGCCTATGACGCCTGGGCCAGCGACCCGACCAACAAGCAGAACCTGGATACGTACTGGAGCGACTGGGTGGCCATGATGCGGGCCGGGACCCTCGACGCGGTGCCCGATACCGCGCGTCCGTACCTGAAGCCGGAGGACCTGATTCACCTCGGAGCACCGAACGTTGCAGCAAGCGCGTTGGCCCATCCCCCTCACCCGGACTGGATCGGCTTCATCTACCGCGTCTGGAGTCCGATCTTCGACCCGATTCGCGGCCACCCGGCCGTGCAGGCGTATCTGCGCGACAGGGGGCTGGGAGGCGTGACCGTCCAGCGCACACCACCGGACGAACGGGAACTGCCGGCAGTACTGCGAACCGACGACGACGAGGCCGCGCCATGAAGTCCCACCAGGAGCTGTTCGCCGAGCTCAAGCGCCGGAAGGTGTTCAAGGTGGCCGCCGTATACGGCGCCGTCGCCTTCGTGCTCCTCCAGGTCGCGGACTTGCTGGGCCAGGGTCTGCGCCTGCCCGATTCGTTCATGCCGTTCATCACGGCGGTCGTTCTTCTGGGCTTCCCGCTCGCGCTGATCCTCGCCTGGGCGTTCGAGGTGACCCCGGAGGGGGTTCAACGCACCGGTGCGGCGGCCGCCGGGGAGATCGAGGGAATCCTCGCCGAGCCCGCTTCGAAGCGGTGGCCGGCCGGCCTGCTGGCGCTGCTCGGCGTCGCGGCCCTGCTCGCGGGCACGTGGTGGGCCGGCCGGCAGTCGGGGGTCGAGGCCGTGGGTGCCGACGGGCGCCCCGAGGCGCTGGAGCTCGCCTACGCGACGCCGAACGAGGACCCACGGCCGTCGATCGCCGTACTCCCGTTCGTCAACATGAGTGCCGACGAGGAGCAAGAGTACTTCAGCGACGGCATCACCGAGGAGATCCTCAACACGCTGGCGAACATCGACGAGCTGCGGGTCTCGGGCCGTACCTCCGCCTTCGCCTACAAAGGGCGCGCCGTGGATCTGCGCACGATCGGGGAAGAGCTCGGCGTGCATTACCTGATCGAGGGCAGCGTCCGGAAGGCGGGCGACCAGCTCCGGATCACGGCGCAGCTCATCGACGCGACCGACGGCTCGCACCTGTGGTCCGACACGTACGACCGGAAGCTGGAGGACGTGTTCGCCATCCAGACCGAGATCGCCGAGGCGATCGCCGGGGCGCTCACCGTTCCCCTCGGCCTCGAGGGCGACGAAAGCCTCGTCACGCCGACGAACGACCTCGCTGCCTACGATCTCTACCTCGCCGGACGGACGAAGGTGCGCGAGCGAGGTATCGGGCTGCTGGAAGCCAAACGTCTTTTCGAGGCCGCCATCGCCCGCGACTCGAGTTGGGCCCCCGCCTGGGCGGCCCTGGCCGAGGCGTCAGAGATTCGGATCTGGTACAACGAGACCTTCCCGGACAGCATGTCGGACTCGGCCTCCGTACAGGCGGCGCTGGCGGAGGCGGAGCGCGCCGCCCGGCGCGCGCTGGAGCTGGATCCGCGCAACGCCTCGGCGCTCGTGGCGCTGGCCAGCGTCGAGCGGGATCGCGGGCAGTGGGACGAGGCCGAGGCGACCTACCGCCAAGCCCTGTCGCTCGACCCCGACAATCCCGAGGCGCATCAGCAGTACGGCGAATTCATGCGCGAGGTCGGGAGAATCGGCGAAGCCGTGCGAGCCCTGGACCGGGCCGCGGCCCTGGATCCGGCGCCGATCCGGATCGACCTCCTCGGCCTGCATCTCGAGCTGGACGGTCGGCTGGACGAGGCCCTCGAGGTCTACGAGGTCGGGTTGCGGCGGGATCCGGAGGCGACGCTGCCGCGCCTGTGGGGCGACGCGGCGATGGCCCGATTGCAGGCAGGAGACGAAGAGGGAGCAGTCGAGGCGTTCAATGCCGTCGTCGGGAGGTTCGCTCCGCCGGAGATGAGTCCCGAAGCGGTGGCCGATACCATCCGCCGCTTCGTACGGGGCGTAGTCAGCTCGGACTCGAGCTTGATCCCCTCGGTTTTCCGCTCGGAGCTCCCGCCTGAGGTGTGGATGATGATGGGCGACCGGCCTCGGGCCCTGGCGATGCTCGGGAACCGGAATCCCGCCATGCCTGCGGGCGTGCCGATGGCCAGCGGTTTCTGGCCCCCGATCTTCGACCCGCTGCGCTCCGACCCGGCGTTCTCCGCGCTGGTTGCCGCGACCGGTGCGCCGCGGATGGTCCCGGAGCGCACTCCACCCTCGGAACGGACACGTCCGCTGATCCTGCAGGACGACGACTACGCCGCCGACGGGCAGCAAGAGACCGGGCGATGAAGTCCTACCAGGAGTTCTTCGCCGAACTGAAGCGGCGGAAGGTATTCCGGGTAGCCGGTCTGTACGGCATCGTCTCGTTCGGCGTATTACAGGCCGCCGACCTCATGCTGCCGCGTCTCGGCATGCCGGACTGGACGGTCACGTTCATGGTCGCCGTCGTGATCCTCGCCTTCCCGGTCGCCCTGATCCTCGCGTGGGCGTTCGAGGTGACACCGGACGGCGTGAAGAAGACGGGCGCCGCCTCTCCGGACGAGCTCGCGGAAATCGCCTCTGCCCCCGCCTCCCAGCGTTGGCCGGTCGGGCTGCTGGCGCTCGCGGGCGTGGCGGCCCTCGTCGCCGGCGCCTGGTGGGTCGGACGCCGGAGCGGCGCGGCGGAGGAAGCTGTCGCCGCCGCTTCCGAGGCGGCCCCCGCTGCTCAA
>JASFRN010000111.1:0-9112 GCA_050114915.1 Gemmatimonadales bacterium
GTACCGGGCCCGTTCGAGCCCGGCCTCGGCGGACGCGAGGTTGCTGCGGATGCGGGCCGACCGCTCACGCTCGGCTCGCACCTCCGGGTCTTCGATCCGCTCGTCGCCGAGCGTCAGCTCCTGGAAGTCGGCCTGGGCCCGGTCGAGTGCGCCCTGTGCTTCCTTGAGAGCCAGTTCGTAGGTCTTCGGATCGACCTTGGCGATCAGCTGGCCAATCCTGACGAACTGCCCCTCGCGGATCGGCACCTCGACCACCGGCCCCTCCACTTCCGAGGTGAGCGGAGCCCGGCGCAGCGCCGCGGCCTGACCTTCCGCGGTCACCCAGATGGTGAAGGTGCCGCGGGTGGCGCGAGCGCCCTCCACGGGCACGGCGACACCGGCGGCGAAGGCGGTCGCCGCCGTCGTCGAAGCCGCCTGTTTGGCGGAATCGACGGTGGCCGACGTCTCTCCTCCTTCGCCGTCGGCCTCCGCGGCCTGGGTCTCTCTGAGCTTGAGGTAGACGCCCGTCAGGATGACGGCGCCGAGCAGGAACACTCCGAGGGTGACGATATGACGCGATTTCATTCCAGGCCGTCCGGTCCTCTGGTGGCGAATCTCACGGCCGGGCATCCGTCTCAGCTCGGAGTTGGAACGCGCGCTACGCCGCCGCGCGCCCCATCACCCATCCCCGCCGCACTCCTATCTCCATCTAACAGACATACACGTGAGGTGAATCGTTGCATCGACTCAGGCGGGCAAGAACCAGAACCCCATCCCGAGCATGACGTATACGGCGATCAACTGGATCCCCTCCATCCAGTGCGATTCGCCATCGTGCGTGATCTGGGCGGCGATTCCGACGGAGACGCCGACCGCCACGACCTCGAATGGTGTGAACACCAGGTCCATCGGACGCGGACCGACGACGTAGCTCATGAATACGAGCAGCGGCGCCGCGAACATCGCGATCTGGGTGGACGAGCCGATCGCGATGTTCACGGCCAGGTCCATCTTGTCCTTCATGGCCATCAGCACGGCCGTCGAGTGCTCGGCCGCATTACCGATCAGCGCGACGAGGATCACCCCGACGAACACCTCGCTCATCCCGAACTGCTCGGCCGCCGGCTCGATCGCTCCCACCAGCATCTCCGACATGACGCCCACCGCGACGGCCGAAGCGAGCAGCAGCCCGAGGGACGTTCCGACGCTCATCGGCGCCTCACCGGCGGTGTCTTCGCCCTCGGCGTGCTCCTCGCTCGCCGCGTCGCCCCGGTAGAGATGGGGATGCGTGCCGAGCGAAAACAGGAGGCTCAGCACATAGGTGATCATGAGGACGATCGCGATGTCGCGGCTCAGGGTGGATTCCGTGGTGGCCGGTACCGATGCGATCGCGTGGAACAGCGCCGGCACGACGAGCCCGATGGCGCTCAGGACGAGCATCGTGCCGCCGAGGCTCGCCGCCGTTCGGTTGAATCGCTGCACCGGCCGCCGGAGTCCGCCGAGGAACGCGCTGAGTCCGAACACGAGAAGGATGTTACCGATGATCGATCCGGTGATCGACGCCTTCACCACGTCGTACAATCCCGCGTGGAGCGCGAACCCGGCGATGATCAGCTCGGCGGCGTTGCCGAAGGTGGCGTTGAGGAGGCCGCCGAGCCCGGCGCCCACGTGATGCGCCAGCTGTTCGGTGGCGCGGCCCATCAGGCCGGCGAGGGGGATGATCGCGAGGCCGGCGGTCACGAAGATCGGAGTGCCGTGCACGCCCATGACGAGCTCGAGGACGAGCGTCACTGGAACGAACAGCAGCAATACGTACAGCAGGTTCTCGAAGCGCAGCCAACGTCTCACGGGCACTCCCTGCACCGATGTCAGTCCGGGGCCGTGGGGCGAACGGCCAGGCTCGGAAGCCGGCGACGAAACGCTACCTGTCGGCCGTCCCGACCGCAACGAAACCGCGCGCCGCGATCAACCCGGGGGGAGGGAGAGGTGCCGTCCGGATTCGAACCGGAGTAGGGGGCTTTGCAGGCCCCTGCCTAACCACTCGGCCACGGCACCGCGCTCGCCGGGGCCGCCGGCGAGGGCCCGAATGGTATCGAGTCCTTCGGCGGCGGGAAAGGGACTGGATCTCCTGCGTCGCCGCCGGCAGTCCCTCACTCCGTCGCCGCCAGCAGTTCCCTGGCGTGACGCTGCGAGATATCGCTCTCCGGGTCCCCGCCCAGCATCCGGGCGAGCTCACCGACGCGCTCCTCGTCCGCCAGCCGCGTGGCCCGCGTCGCCGCCCTGCCCTCGTGGTCGAACTTGTCGACCCGCAGGTGGTTCGACGCCCTCGCGGCGATCTGCGGCAGGTGCGTGATCGCGAACACCTGGTGGCGGCCCGCCACCTCGGCCAGTCGCGCGGCGACCTGGTTGGCGACTTTGCCGCCGATGCCGGCGTCGATCTCGTCGAACACGAGCGTCGGGACGCGGTCGACGGCCGCGAGCACCGTCTTCAGCGCCAGCATCACCCGGCTGAGCTCGCCGCCGGACCCGACCTTGGCGAGCGGGGCCGGCTCGAAACCCGGATTCAGGCTGACGTGGAACTCGACACGCTCGGACCCGGCCCGACCCGGGGTCTCGAGTGGATCCAGTTCGACGCGGAACCGCCCGCCCTCCATGCCGAGCGCCGGCAGGAGCGCCGCCACGTCGCCGGCCAGCCTCTCGGCCGCGGCGGTGCGCCGCTCGCGCAGGCTTCCGCTAGCCTCCGCCAGCCGCTGGCGGGCCGCGTCGGCCCGTTTCGTGATCCGCGCCAGCTCGAGATCCGAGGTGTCGATCGCGTCGAGCTCTGCGCGGATCGATTCCGCCTCCGCGAGGATCGAGTCCACGGAGCCCCCGTACTTCCGCTTCAGGCCGTCGATCTGCTGCAGGCGACGGCGGAGCGTCTCCAGCCGCTCGGGGTCGTGCTCGACCCGCGAGTGATACGAGGCGAGGCGTCGTCCCAGCTCCTCGACCGCGTGAAGCGCCGTCTCGTGAAGCTCGCGCAACGGCTCGGCGGAGGCGTCGATCCGCACCAGGTCGTTCAGCCGCCGACCCTGCTCGCCGAGCCGATCGAGCAATGCCTCGTCCCCCCCGTACAGCGTCTCGGCCATCCCGCCCGACAGCTCGAGAAGCTCCTCCGAGTGCTCGAGTCGCCGCGACTCGTTCTCGGCGTCCTCTTCTTCTCCGGGCTCCAGGGCGGCCCGGTCGATCTCCTTGAGCTTGAAACGCAGGAAGTCGGCCCGCTCGCGAATGGCCTCCACCTTCTCGAGCAGTGCGACTCGCTCGTCCTCGAGCTGCGCGAGCTCGTCGAACGCGGACGCGACGGACGCCCGTTCCGCCGTCGCCCCCGCGTACTCGTCGAGCATGTCGCGCTGGGCCGGCCGGTTGAGGAGCGCCTGGTGTTCGTGCTGACCGTGCAGGTCGACGAGAGCGGCCGCGAGCTCGCGGATGAGAGCCGTCGTCGCGGAGCTTCCGTTGATCCAGGCCCGGTTTCGGCCCTCGCGCTGCACTTCCCGGCGGATGATCAACCATCCGTCATCCGCCTCGAGTCCCGCCTGTTCGCAGCGCACGATCACCTCGGACAGCTCGTGCACGTCGAACCGCCCCTCGACCGTGGCGCTGTCGGCGCCGGCCCGGACGATGTCGGTGCTCGCGCGCTCGCCGAGGAGCAGCGACAGCGCGCCCACGACGAGCGACTTCCCCGCCCCCGTCTCGCCGGTGAGCACGGTCAGGCCCGGCCCGAATTCGAGCCGAACGTCCTCGATCACCGCGTAATTGCGGACCCGCAGCTCCGTCAGCATCTCCTCACACCTCGTCGGGCCGCACGTCGCCCCAGCGGAGCTTGTGCCGAAGCACCGAGAAGAAGTTGTCGTCCGGCAGGCGAAGCAGGCGGACGTCGCTCGCGGAGCGCCGCACCGTCACCCGCTCTCCCTGCACGAGCTTGCCGCCCGCCTGTCCGTCCACCGTGACGAGACCTTCCATTCCTCTCAACACTTCGATTCCGATCGTCGAGTCGGCATCCACGACCAGCGGTCGGATCGCCAGCGTGTGCGGACAGATCGGAGTCGCCACCAGGGCGTCGAGGCCGGGGTGCAGGATAGGCCCCCCCGCTGACAGGCTGTACGCCGTCGAGCCGGTGGCCGTCGATACGATGATCCCGTCGGCGCTGTACTGGCCGACCTCGTCGCCGTCCACCCAAACCCGCACGCGGAGGAGCCGTGCGAGGCCTCCCTTGTGCACGACGGCGTCGTTGAGCGCATACCAGCTCCTGTCACCGCAGCGGACGTCGAGCGCCAGGCGCGGCTCCTCGACGCACTCCCCGGAGTGAATGCGCTCGAGCATCTCCTCGAGCCGCTCGACGGGACCGGCGGTGAGGAATCCGAGATCGCCGAGATTGCAGCCGATGACGGGTATCCCGTTCGGCCCGGCCAGGCGGGCACCGGCGAGCAACGTCCCGTCGCCGCCCAGCGTCAGGATCACGTCCATCGAAGCCGCGTGATCGTCCAGCGACCCGACCCCCGGGTCGATCCCCGTCACGACCTCGTCGCCATGGAGCTGCAAGCCGATCGCCTCGCAGGCCGCGGCGACGCGTTTCACGATCGCCACGATCTCCGGATGCCCGGGTCGGGCCAGCACGCCGAGCTTCATCGCAGCACCTCCCTCGGATCGACTCAATCGGCTCAGTATCGTCTCGCCAGAATCCAGTCGGCCATCGTCCGCAGATCGTCCGCTTCGGGCAATCCGTCGAGTTCCCGTTCGGCCGAAGCGACCAGCTCGCGACTAAGCCGTTCCGCCTGTTCGAGCCCGTAGACGGCCGGGTACGTCGCCTTGCGCAGCGCCGCGTCACGGCCGCTCTCCTTGCCGAGCTCGTCCGTCGTTCCCCGAAGATCGAGAATATCGTCCGTGGCCTGGAACGCGAGCCCGAGTTGCGTGCCGAAACGGTCCAGCAGCTCTACGTCCTCGGCGTCGGCGCCCGCGGCCATGCCGCCCATCGCGACGGCGGCGGCGATCAGCCTGGCCGTCTTGCCGAGGTGGATCGTCTCGAGCTCGCCCGGCGTCACCTCGCGACCCTCGGCCCGGAGGTCGAGAAGCTGCCCGCCTACCATCCCCCACGCACCGGCCGCTACCGTGAGCCGCTCGACGAGCGCGCGCACCGTCGACTCGTCGAGCCGGAGCGACGACGCCCCTCTCCATATCGCCTGCACGGCCAGCGGCATGAGCGCCGCGCCTGCAAGTACGGCGGCGGGCGTACCGTAGCGCACGTGCACGGTGGGACGACCGCGGCGCAGCACGTCGTCGTCCATGCACGGAAGGTCGTCGTGAACGAGCGAATAGGCGTGCACGAGCTCGACGCTGCACGAAAGCGGCGCCGCCGCCACCGGATCCCCCCCCGTGGCCCGGCAGGCCGCCATCAGCAGCAGCGGGCGAATCCGCTTCCCGGGTCCGAGCACGGCGTAGCGGATCGGATCCGCCACCTCGCCCGGCGCGTCCCGCAGGAGCTCGTCGAGCATACGTTCGAGCGCCGCGTCGATTTGCTCCCGATAGCGGCGGATCGTCGCCCGGCGGACCGGGGTGCGCGTCACCCCGCGCCCGCCTCCCCTCCCTCGCGGTCCGGCACCTCGAACCCGATCGCCTCGAAGTCGCCGGCCGCCGACTCGATGAGCTCCTCGACCCGCCCCTCGGCCCCGTCGAGCAGTTTCCCGGCCTCGCGCAGACAGGCGACCCCGCGCTCGAACAGGCCCAGGGCCTCGTCGAGCTCGAGGTCGTTGCGGCCGAGGCGATCGACGATCTCCTCGAGCTCGCCGATCAACGCCTCGAAGCCGCGCGTCTCCGCCGACTGGTCGGATCCTTCGCTCACGCCGTGTCTCCCGTGCTCGCCGACTCCGGCGCCGCGGAGCGCGACTCGGTCCGGCAGTGAATGTTCCCGTCCGTGACTCTCAGCCGGAACGCGTCGCCCGGCTCGAACTCCGCGGCGCGCCGCAGCACCCGGCCGTCCTCGTCCAGGGGCACCGCATAGCCGCGTCGCAGCGTGCCGAGCGGGCTCAGGGCGTCCAGCCGTCCGGCCGCCCTCTCCAGCCGACCCCGGCGCTCGCGCAGACCGCGGGCCATCCGGTCGTCGAGGCGGCCCGCCGCCAGCCGGGCCCGTTCGCGACCGCGGCGCGTCCGGCGGCGCAGCGTCTCCACCAGAACGCTCGCCCGCGTGCGCAGCGCCTGGCGCAACGCAGCCGTTTCCGGCACGACCGCCTCGGCGGCCGCCGACGGAGTCGGAGCCCGCAGGTCGGCCACCAGGTCGGCGATCGTCACGTCGATCTCGTGCCCGACGGCCGAGATCGTCGGCACCGGACAGTCGCAGATCGCGCGCGCTACGACTTCCTCGTTGAACGCCCACAGGTCCTCGATCGATCCGCCCCCGCGGGTCAACACGATCACGTCGCACTGACCGTGGCGGACCAACCGGTCGAGCGCGGCCGCGATGCTGTGAGCGGCGCCGTCGCCCTGGACCCTGCAATCGGCGACCAGCACCCGGGCCCACGGAGCGCGCCGCCGCACGACGGCCACCACGTCCCGCAGGGCCGCTCCCGAGCGTGACGTCACGACCCCGATCCGGCGCGGTACGCGCGGAATCGGCCGGCGGCGGGACGGATCGAGCAGTCCCTCCGCCGCGAGCTTCGCCTTCAGGCGCTGGAACGCGAGCTTCCACAGGCCTTCACCCTCGGCCTGGATGTCGCGCACCACGAGCTGGTAGCTCCCGCGGGCGCCGTAGATCGTGGGACGGCCGTATGCCGCGACGCGCATCCCGTCCTCGGGGTGCGTCGGAAGGCGCTGCAGGTCGGAACGGAACATCACGCACGACAACTGTGCGTCATCGTCGCGCAGGCTGAAGTAGCAATGACCGGAGCGGTGCGGGCCCCAGTTCGTGACCTCGCCGCTCACCCAGACACTGCCGAACGCACCTTCGACGAGGCGTCGGGCACGCTCATTGAGCTCGGTGACGGGAATCGCGCTCTCGGGCGCGGTTCCCGGCGGCGCCCGTTCGGCCTCGAGCTCCGTCGGACCCGGTTCCGAGGCGGCTTCGGCAGCCGCGGGGGTCTCCTTCTCCGACAGGCGCCCGGGGGCCGACCCGGTGTGCGCGGCGGCAGGCTTCGCCGTCTGCGCGTCCGGTGTCTCATCCGTCTGGCGCGGCGGTTCGCCGAACAGCGGAATCTGCCCCGGGGGCATGCGGCTGCGCCCGCTCAGTCCGAGGCGGCCGCGGTGACGCCGAGTCGTCCGGCCGCCGTAGCCGTGTTGCGCAGCAGCATCGCGATCGTCATCGGACCGACCCCTCCGGGCACGGGCGTGATCCACGACGCTTTCTCGCGCACTCCCTCGTAATCGACATCGCCCACGAGCCGGTACCCCTTCTCCCTCGACGGGTCCTCGACCCGGTTCACCCCCACGTCGATCACGACGGTGTCCTCCGACACCATGTCGGCGGTCACCGACTCCGGACGCCCGACCGCGACCACGAGCAGGTCGGCCAGCCGCGTGATCGCGCCGAGATCGGCCGTGCGGCTGTGGGCCATCGTGACCGTGGCGTTCGCATAGGGTTCCTTCTGCGACAGGATCGTCGCCATCGGGCGCCCCACGATGTTCGAGCGGCCGACCACGACGGCGTGCTTGCCGGCCGGATCGTATCCGATGTACTCCAGCATCACCTGGATCCCGGCCGGTGTGCAGGGCCGAAACGCGTCGGGATCGCCGCCCGTCATCCGGCCCACGTTCACCGGGTGGAAGCCGTCGACGTCCTTTTCCGGCCGGATCCGCTCCATCACGGTCCGCTCGTCCACGTGCCCGGGAAGCGGGAGCTGGACGAGGATGCCGTGGACCCCCGGATCCTCGTTCCAGGCGTCGACGATATCGAGGATCTCTTCCTGGGAAGCCGTGGCCGGCAGCCGCCGATCGAGCGCGCGGATCCCGACCTCGTCGGCGGCCCGCTGCTTCATCCCGACGTAGACGCGCGACGCCGGATTCTCTCCGACGAGGAGTACGGCCAGGCAGGGCTCGATCCCTTCCTGCTTGAGCTCTTCGACCCGCTCGCGCACGGACTCCCGTACGCTCGCCGCGATCGCCTTTCCGTCGATGTCCCGGGCCGACATGAGGTCCTCCTCTGGAAGCTGGCGTTCAGCGCGCGAAGTTGACCGAACGGGACTCCCGCACGACCACGACCTTGATCTGGCCGGGATACTGGAGCTCCTCCTCGATCCGGCGCGCGGTACGCTCGCTGATCTTCGACATCTCGTCGTCGTCTACTTCGTCGGGCATCACCATCACCCGGATCTCACGACCCGCCTGGATCGCATACACCTTCTGCACGCCGCTGTGAGAGCGGGCGATCTCCTCGAGCTTCTCGAGCCGCTTCACGTAGAGCTCGAACGACTCGCGCCGGGCGCCGGGCCGGGCGCCGCTGATCGCGTCGGCCGCCGTGACGAGGAACGTCTCCGGGTACCGGGCGGGCTCCTCGCCGTGGTGTGCCTTGATCGCGTTCAGCACGGCGTCCTTCTCCCCGGCGCGCTTGCAGAGATCGTAGCCGATATCGACGTGGCTGCCCTCCTGTTCGTGGGTCAGACCCTTGCCGATGTCGTGCAGCAGGCCCATCCGCTTGCAGAGCTGCGCGTCGAGGCCCAGCTCTGACGCCATGTTCGCCGACAGGAGCGCGACCTCACGAGCGTGCCGGAGCTGGTTCTGCCCGTAGCTGGTGCGGAACTTGAGCTTCCCGAGGACGTCGGTCAGCTGATCCGGGAGGTCGTGGATGCCGAGCTCGTACAGCACCTCCTCGGCCGCCTCGCGCATCTCGTCCTTCACGTCGTCGGCCGCCTTCTCCACCATCTCTTCGATCCGGCCCGGGTGGATGCGCCCGTCGGTGACCAGCCGCTCCATCGCCAGGCGCGCCACCTCGCGGCGCACCGGGTCGAAGCTCGAGAGTATGACCGCTTCCGGGGTGTCGTCGACGACCACGTCGACGCCGGTCGCCGCCTCGAACGAGCGGATGTTGCGACCTTCTCGGCCGATGATCCGACCCTTCATGTCGTCGCTCGGCAGGGGGACGACGGAGACGGTGATCTCGGACGAGTGGTCGACG
>JASFRN010000112.1:0-9000 GCA_050114915.1 Gemmatimonadales bacterium
CGGTCAGAAGCTCGGTGGCTCCGACCCGGACGAGCTCTTCGCGCATCGGCTTCACGACCTGCGGATCATACATCATGTATCTCGTGCTCCTTTCGGCCGCGCGCCGCCCTGCGGCGGGCCCCGCGGCGAATGTATCTACGTGTGTGGGTCTAAGTGTACATGTGTACACGCAGAGGGCAACAACGAGCCGGACCGGGGCGGGGTTCCGCGCGGCCCGCTCGGCGCGCTGGATCAGCCCGCGATCAACGCCTCGTCATCCGGCGAGCGGGCCGCGCGCCGACGCAGGGCGTCACCCACCGTGTAGCAGGAGCCCGTCACCAGCACGGTTCCCTCCCCCGCCAGCTTCCGGGCGCGCTCGAGGGCGCAGCCGAATTCCGGCTCCACGGTGAGCGGCGCGCGGCGCGACAGCTCTGCCGCGGCGCTCTGCAGCTTCCACCGGCGCCCGGCAGGGGCCGACGGTGCGTCGGTCAGCACGGCGTCGTCGGTCACGGCGAGCAGGGGGCCGAGCACGGCGCGCCAGTCCTTGTCGCCGAGGACCGCGGCGAGCAGAACGACCGGCCGCTCCAGCTCGCCCCGCGAGAGCGCCCGCTCCAGCAACCCCGCCAGCTGCATGGCCGCCGCCGGGTTGTGCGCGATGTCGTACACGTGCGCCGGCTCTCCTCGCGACGCCGGCCCCTCCACCTGGAACCGGCCCGGCCAACGCACTCCGGCCACACCCCGCGCCACGGCGTCGGCCGGGACGGGCACGGCCCCGGGGCCGGCGAGCGTGAACGCGTCCACCGCGGCCACGGCCGCCGCCACGTTCACGGCCTGGTGCGCCCCGCGCAGGGGCGAGGCGAGACGCAGCCCTTCGGACCGGCTGGCCGAGCGATACGTGAGCTCGATGCCGTCGGGCGTCTCTCGCACCTGCTCCGCCGCGTACGCCTCTCCGAACACCAGCGCTCTCGCGGCGCGGCGCTCCGCGGCGAGCAGGAGCTCGCGGCGCGGCGCGCCCCGCACGTCTCCGATCACGACCGCGGCACCCTCGGCGATGATCCCCGCCTTCTCGCGGGCGATGCCGGCCGGGTCGGAGCCCAGGTAGTCGGCGTGATCCAGGGCGATCGAGGTGATCACGGCGACGTCGGCTCCGAGGACGTTCGTGGCGTCCAGACGACCCCCGAGACCCACCTCGACGACCGCGTCCTGGACGCCGGCCCGCGCGAACACCGCGAATCCGAGAGCGGTGACCGCCTCGAAGAACGTCGCGTCGACGGAGGCGGCCGCCGGGAGCACGTCCGCGGCCACGCTCTCCAGCAGATCCGCGGAGGCGGGCGTCCCGTCGATGGCGATGCGCTCGGCGAACGCGAGGAGATGGGGAGACGTGTAGAGGCCGGTCCGGCGTCCCGCCTCGCGGAGGATCGACTCGGCGGTCGCCGCCACGGAGCCCTTGCCGTTCGTCCCGGCCACGTGGATCGCCCGGTAGCGCAGGTGCGGGTCGCCCAGTTCGCGCAGCAGCGCCCGGATGCGGTCGAGACCGAACTGGACGGCGGTGGGGGTCTGCCGGTCGAGCAGACGACGGAGGTGTGGACCGACGTCGTCACCGACCCCGTCCGGCGCGCCCGACGCGATCGATCTCGGGTCCGTCGGGTTCAGCACATGTGGCCCAGCAGCAGGGACACCGTCGCCTTGAGCTGGTGGCGCGGGACGATTCGGTCGACCATCCCGTTCTCCTCCAGGAACTCGGCGGTCTGAAAGCCCTCGGGCAGGTCCTGGCGGATCGTCTCCTTGATGACGCGCGGGCCGGCGAACCCGATCAGCGCGCCCGGCTCGGCCAGGTTCACGTCGCCGAGCATCGCGAAGCTCGCCGTGACGCCACCCGTGGTCGGATGAGTGAGGATGCTGATGTACGGCAGGCCCGCCTCGGCCAGCTTGTGGAGCGCCGCCGAGGTCTTGGCGAGCTGCATGAGCGAGAAGATGCCCTCCTGCATCCGCGCACCGCCCGAGGCCGATACGATGATCGCGGGCGCCTCGCGTTCGACCGCACCCTCGATCATTCGCGTGATCTTCTCCCCGACGACCGAGCCCATCGAACCGCCGATGAACCCGAAGTCCATGATGCCCGCGCAAACGAGCCGTTCGTCGATCCGACCGGCGCCGGCCAGCACGGCGTCGTGCCGTCCCACCTTCTTCTCGGCGATCTCGATCCGCAGCGGGTAAGGCTTCGAATCGACGAAGCCGAGCGGATCGGACGAGCGCAGGTCCGCGCCGAATTCCTCGTCGAATCCGTCGTCGAACAGAATGCGCAGGTAGTCGACGGCGCCGATGCGGAAGTGGTGGCCGCACTCCGGGCAGACGCGGTCGTTATCCTCGAGGCGGCGGACGTAGAGGGCGGCGCCGCAGCCTTCGCACTTCTCCCACACGTCGGCCGCGAGCTCGCGCTTCTGAGCCTGCAGCGGCTGTTTTTCCTTGCGAAACCACGCCATGAGAACTCCGGGTATGCGGGGTGAAATCGCCGCAATATAGGCGGTTTCAGTTCTCGATGGCGACCCGGGAGGCGAGCGCGATCCCCACGAAGGTCATCAGCAGGAAACTCCCTCCGTAACTGATGAACGGCAGCGGAAGACCCGTGATCGGCATTAAGCCCACCGTCATGCCGATGTTGATGAGTAGATGAGAAAACCAGACGGCGAACAGGCAGAAGACGACGATGTTTCCGAACTCGTCGCTCGCCAGGGTCGCGGTCGAGATCATCCGGCGCAGCAACCACGCGAACAGCGCGAGCAGCACCACGACCCCGATGAATCCGAGCTCCTCGCCGACCACGGAGAAGATGAAGTCGGTGTGCTGCTCGGGCAGGAACGACAGACGCTTCTGGGGACCCTGGCCGAACCCCTGGCCGAACAGTCCGCCGGAGCCGATCGCCACCTGCGACTGGATGAGCTGCCATCCGGCGCCCCGGGGATCCCGGCCGGGATCGAGGAACACGAGCAGCCGGTTCTGCTGATACTCCGCCAGCTGGTTCCAGAGCGGCGAAGCGATCGCACCCGCCGCCAGGTTGGCCACCACGACACCGACGCCCTCGATCAGATATGGGCGCCGCAGGTAGATGAGCGCCACCACCAGGATGAACCACCCGCCCCACACGGTCGCCGAGAACCCCAGCAGCAGGCTGACGCCGGGGCTCACCAGCATGAAGATCGTGAACAGCGGAACGCCCGCCCAGAACAGCGCGCCGATCAGGATGACGCCGAACGTGATCGCGCTCCCGAGGTCCGGCTGGAGGAGGACGAGCCCGAACGGCAGCATGGTGATCGCCAGGGGACGCCACAGGCTGAGGATCCGCGAATCGTCGACGCGGCGGTTCGCGAGCACGCGGGCCAGCATCAGGATCGTCCCGAGCTTCGCCAGCTCGGCGGGCTGGAACGAGGCGCCCCCGAACCGAAACCAGCTGGCCACCCCCGGTCCGGACCCCGTGGCGAGCACGGCCGCGAGCAACGCGACCGAAACCCCATAGACCGCCGGACTGGCGACCTCCACCCAGCGCAACGGGACGCGCGAGACGAAGGCGAAGGCGCACAGCGACAGCGACAGCCACAGCACCTGTCGACGCCAGATCCCGGTGGCGTCCGACGGCACGTCGAGCTGGCCGGCCGACCAGATCATCCCGACGCCGATCAGGGCCAGCAGCAGGGCGCCGCCGAGCAGGGCCGGATCGCCGAGCCAGCGCTCGAGCCGTTCCCTCATCGTCGCCTCAGTCCCCCGTCCGGGCGACGGGGGCCGACGGCGTCGGCCGCGGAACGACCGTGCCGCGCGGGACGGGGATGCCGGTGGCCGGCACGCCCTCGCTGTGCAGATACGCCTGCATGAGCTGCGTGGCGAGCGGCACCGCGAGCGATACCGTGTTGTCCGGGTGACCGTTCTCGACGATCGCCGCGATCACGATCCGCGGATCGTCCACCGGTCCGAACCCGACGAACCACGAGTGGGGTTCGCCGTGGGGGTTCTGGGCAGTGCCGGTCTTTCCCGCCACCACGTAGTCCGACGGCCGATACGGGAACGCGGTGCCTCCCGGCTCGTTGACCACGCGCGTCAGCGCACCGACCAGCTGCGCCCGCTGCTCCTCGTCGAGCGGGAGCGACCAGTCGGCCCGGCGCGCGTCGAGCACTTCGCTGCGCCGCAGGTGAGGGATCGGCGGGCTGCCGCCGAGGGCCAGGGCCGCGTAGAACTGGGCCATGTGGAGGAGCGACTGCGCCGCCTCTCCCTGCCCGATCGACAGGTTCAGCGTCACCGACTCCGTCCAGCCGCGCGGACCGAACCGATCGTCGTACCATTCGCGCGACGGCGGAAAGCGGCTGCGCGCCTCCACGGGAAGGTCGAGACCGGTGCGCGAGTTGAAGCCCAGTGCGTCGGCGCCACTCAGCAGGCGGTCGAGGCCGAGCCGCAGGCCGAGCTGATAGAAGAAGACGTTGCAGCTCTCCTTGATCGCGCCTGCCAGGCTCAGATTGCCATGCCCCACGGTCTTCCAGCAGCGGAACGAGCGCGTTCCGTACTGGTAGGCGCCGTCGCAACTCTCCGGCATGTGCGTGTCGATCGTCGCGACCCCGGCTTTCATCGCCAGGGTCGACACGACGAGCTTCCACGTCGAGCCCGGCGGGTACAGGCTGCCGCTCGCCCGATTGAGCAGCGGCTGGCGCGGGTCGTCTCGCAGTCGCGCCCAGTCGGTCCGCGAGATCCCGCCGATGAACAGGTTCGGATCGTACGTGGGGTGACTGTAGAGCAGAATCACTTCGCCGTTGCGAGGGTCGAACGCGACGACCCCGCCCTTCATCGTATCCGGGAAGAGCGAATCGGCCATCGCCTGCAACCGCAGGTCGAGGCCGAGTTCTATGTCGCTTCCGGGCACGGCGTGGATCGTCGGACGCGGCGCGAACTCGCTCACGATCGAGCCGCGCGCGTTCACTTCCACGAAGTGGACGCCCGGCGTGCCGCCGAGCTCCCCCTCGTACTCCCGCTCGATCCCCGACTTACCGATCGTTCGGCCCGGCTGGTAGCCTTCGAACTCCGGCAGCTCGAGCTCCGCCTCGTTGATCTCGCTCACGTAGCCGATGACGTGGGCGATCGCCTTCCCGGCCGGATAGTGGCGGCGGGGGTGCATCTCGATCACCGCGGTCCGGAATTCGGGTCGACGCTGCTCGATCGCCGCCACCTGCTCGGGCTCGAGGTTGTCGCGCACCAGCAACGAGGAGCTCGGTCGCCGCCGGTACTCTTCCATCAGGTCGTCGATCTCCTCCTGGTCGAGCCCCACGTGCGGCGCCAGGCGTTCCAGCGTGGCGCGCACGGTGTCGACGCGCCCCGGCAGGACGGAGAGGGAGTAGCCCGGGACGTTCTCCGCCACGAGGAGCCCGTTGCGGTCGACGATCGTACCGCGGGCGGGAGGGATGGTGAGCGCGCGCAGCCGGTTCTCCTCGGACCGCAGCTGGTACTCCTCCCGTCCGAGGATCTGGAGGCGGAAGAAGTTGAGCACCAGGAGACCCAGGGCCGCCCACAGGAGGATCGTGGCCCCGCGGGCCCGGCCGCTCCGGACTTCGAGCGCGGCTTCACGGGCACCGACGGTCTCGTGTCGGCCCTGTCCCACCAGCCCGAAAGGCGTGTTTCGCTTCATCGTCCGCCGTCCACTCGTCCGTCAGCTCGTATCGCCGCTCCCCTGCCGCTCATGCGCGCCGCACCAGGGCCGAGGCGAAGGTGTCGGCGCCTCCGCACACCAGCGCCGTCGCGAGCGCGTCGAGCAGGGCCCAGCCGATCGCCGCTCCCACGCCGGTCGGTCCTCCAGCCATCAACACCAGCGCGACGCGTGCGATCCACGTGCCGAGGAAGAGGTACACGGCGATGAACAGCGGGGCGTCGACGAACAGCACGTCACGCGAGCGCGCCGCCAGGTATCCCGTCAGCGTGAGCACGAGAGCGAACGTGCCCGGATCGCCCAGGCCCATCGCAGCCTCCAGCGGGCCGAGCACGAAGCCGAGCACCGCCGCCGTTCCGGCGCGCACTCGCAGCGCCGCCAGCAGGAGTCCGCCCAGCAGCAGATCCGGTCCGACCGTGAGTCCGGTCAGCCAGGGCCAGAGCAGAAAGTGCAGGAGCAGGAGGAGCGCGACCACTCCCAGCGAGGCGACGGCGTCACGTCGCTGCAGATCGGTCGGTCCGGGCGTGACGGTCATGGCGCGGCACTCGCGGGCGGGGCGATCGAATCGGCGGGGACCCGGGGCGAGTCGACCAGCGAGCCGGGCTGCCAGGCGATCGCGATGTCCCCCTGCCCCGGCCGCACCGCCGGGTCGACGAGGAACGAGTGCGTCCAGCCTAGTTGCTGCTCGTGCTCGGAGAGCACCCGCCCCACCGGCAGGCCCCGCGGATAGATCCCGCCCACCCCGGACGTGACGAGCCGCGTTCCGGCGGGCACGTCGGTCTGGAACGGCACGCCCTGCAGGAGCATCAGCTGCTCGCCCTGCTCGTCGACGAACGGGCGGACGATTCCGGTCGTCTCTCCGTCGGCCGTCACGACGGCCACGCGGAAGTCCGGGTGGGTCCAGTACTCGCCCATCCCGACGTGACCACGCGCGGTGCGCACGACACCCAGGAGGCCGTCGGGGCTGGCCACGGCCAGGGGCGGATCGAAGGCGAGGCCCGAACGAGTTCTCACCTGGAACCCGCTCGGCTCCCCGGCGGGCGAGTGGCCGGGAACCACCTCGACCACGAAGAAGCGCCCCGCGTTGCGACCGGGCAGCTCGAGCAGGGCGCGCAGCTGGCGGTTCTCGTCGGCCAGGTCGGCGCCTTCGAGCACCTGTTCGCCGAGCGAATCGGCCCGGGCCTCGAGATAGCGGACTCGCGTGGCGAGGCCTGCCCGGGCCTCGAACACTTCGTGCGTGGCGATGAAGGGACGGAGGACGGACCCGCGCAGGGCCCGGATCACGACCATCTGGCCGGGCTCATCGAGTCCGGCGGAGAATACGAGGGCCACGGCCGCCAGGGCCGCGGCGACCAGGAGGTCGCGCCTACGGCTGCGGGGCTGGCCGACGGTCGGATAGCGCACGGCTCCTCAGGTGGCCAGGACGCTCCGGAAGCGCGGGAGGTCGTCGAGGATCCGGCCACATCCCCGAACCACGCAGGTGAGCGGCTCTTCGTCGACGTGAATGCTGAGACCGGTCTCTTCGCGCAACAGGCGATCGAGACCGCGGATCAGCGATCCGCCGCCGGTCATCACGATCCCCCGATCGACGATGTCGGCGGCGAGCTCGGGCGGCGTGATCTCGAGGGCGCGGCGCACCGCGCCGACGATCTGGTGGATCGGCTCGAGCATGCACTCCCGGATCTCGGCCGAGTTCACCCGCACCGTTTTCGGGATTCCCGACACGAGATCGCGGCCTTTCACGGTCATGTCGCGCTCGTCGTCCGTCGGGAAGGCGGAGCCGATCTGGATCTTGATCGCCTCGGCGGTCGGTTCGCCGATCAGCAGGTTGTAGTTCTTGCGCAGGAAGGACACGATCGCGCTGTCGAGCTCGTCGCCCCCGACGCGGATCGAAGTCTCGGCCACGAGCCCCGAGAGCGCGATGACCGCGATCTCGGTCGTTCCGCCGCCCACGTCGATCACCATGTTGCCGGTCGGCGTCTCGACGGGCAGGCCGACCCCGATCGCGGCCGCCATCGGCTCGGAGACCATGTACACCTCTTTGGCCCCGGCCGCGTGGGCGCTCGAACGGACCGCCCGGCGCTCCAGCTCGGTGATCCCCGAAGGCACGCCGACGACGACCCGGGGACGGACCTTGAAGAAGCGGTTCGCGGTCACCGACTTGAGGAAGTAGCGGAGCATGATCTCGGTGATGTCGACGTCCGCGATCACGCCGTCCTTCAGCGGGCGCACCGCCTCGATTCCGTGCGGAGTGCGACCCAGCATGCGTTTCGCTTCCAGGCCGATACCCTTGACCTGGCCCGAGGCCTTCTCGACCGCGACCACGGAGGGCTCGTTGAGAACGATGCCCTCACCGCTGACGTAGACGAGGGTATTCGCCGTGCCCAGGTCGACGCCGACGTCGTTGATGGGCAGGAAGCTAGCCTCGAACAGACGTTTCCACATTCGGCGATTCCGTTTGTCACTCGGGGAACATTCGGGGCCGTCGGCAGGCGCTCGAACCATGCCGGCGGACTCCGCGGAGCCGTACGCACCTCTTCTGTTTGCAAGCTCCGGGCCGCCGGCCTGCGGAATCTAGACGGCGCGCCGGAGCGGCGAAAGCGCCGGCCGTCCCGGCCCTCTAGAGGACCTCGGACACCGGGATGCTGTCGAGTCCGAACGCCTCGCCGACCGCCGCGTACGTGAGCCGCCCCTCGACCGCGTTGAGACCCAGGGCCAGCGGCCGGTTCGCGCGGCAGGCCTCGCGCCAGCCCTCGTCGGCGAGCATCAGGCCGTACGGCAGCGTCGCGTTGGTGAGCGCGAGCGTCGACGTACGCGGCACCGCGCCCGGCATGTTCGCCACGCAGTAGTGCACGACCCCATCCACGACGTAGGTCGGGTC
This sequence comes from Gemmatimonadales bacterium, assembly GCA_050114915.1. GTDB lineage: Bacteria > Gemmatimonadota > Gemmatimonadetes > Palauibacterales > Palauibacteraceae > JARFPW01. The sequence goes on from JASFRN010000112.1 coordinate 8,541, forward strand.
GGCGTGCGTGGTCGGCTTCACCGTCTCGATGCACCCGCCCTGGTCGACCGCGACGTCGACGATCACCGAACCGTCCTTCATCAGGGCGAGGTCTTCGCGCCGCAGCAGGCTCGGCGCCCGGGCGCCCGGCAGGAGCACCGCGCCGATGAGCAGGTCGGCCTTCTCGGCCTGTTCGAGGATGTTGTGGCGGTTCGAGTAAACGGTGTCGACGTTCGCGGGCATCACGTCGTCGAGGTAGCGGAGCCGGTCGAGGTTGATGTCGAGGATCGTGACGTGGGCCCCGAGCCCGGCGGCCATCTTGGCCGCGTTCGTCCCGACCACACCGCCCCCGAGGATGACGACTTCCGCGGGCGGCACGCCGGGAACACCGCCGAGCAGGATCCCGAAGCCGCCGTTCTCCTTCTCGAGACGCACCGCCCCTTCCTGCACGGCCAGCCGCCCCGCGACCTCCGACATCGGC
>JASFRN010000113.1:0-8933 GCA_050114915.1 Gemmatimonadales bacterium
CAGGCCCCCAGCACCAGGCGGTCGCGCTCCCGCAGGCCTTCTATCGTCAGTCCCAGCCCGCCGAGCTGATCGGCCCGGTACGGATCGCCCCCCGCGAGGTAGAGCACGAGGTCGAAGCCGTGGTCGCGCAGCACGTGCGACAGGTGCCGATCGAGGATCGACAGGTAGTCGTCGTCGGAGACGCGGTCCGGCAGCCCGACGTCCAGGTCGCCGGCCGGCTTCATGGCGGGGTAGTTGTTCTCCTGGTGCATCGACATCGTGAACACCGCCGGGTCGTCGGCGAAGATCGAGGCGGTACCGTTGCCGTGGTGCACGTCGAGATCGACCACGGCGGCATGGGCGATCGCCTCGTCGGCCAGGAGCGCCCGCGCCGCCACCGCCACGTCGTTCAGCAGGCAGAAGCCCTCGCCGTGGCCGGCGAACGCGTGGTGAAAGCCGCCGCCGAGGTGCACGCAGACGCCGTCGGCGAGCGCCCGGCGGGCGGCCTTCGTCGTCCCCCCGCAGCACAGGATCATCGCCTCGCGCAACGCGGGCGAGAACGGGACCTCGAGCAACGCCTCGTCGGCCAGGCTGAAGTCGCCGTCCTCGATCTTGCGCAGATACTCGGCGGTGTGGACGCGGGCCAGGTCGTCGTGACTCGCCGGCTCCGGCGCCACGAGGTCCGCCTCGGAGATCACTCCCTCGGCCACCAGGCGCTCCTTCACCAGCCGGTACTTCCGGGTCGGAAATACGTGCGACCCGATGTCGACCTCGTAATCCGGCGACCAGACGACCTTCACACCGCTCCTTCGCTCCGAGACGCGGACGTTGGCTCCCCTTCATCCTGCCGGCCTTTCCCGCGCCGGACCAGAGCGCCGACAGATGCATATGTCTACATGGAGACGGAAGCTCCCCCGCCGCCCGGCGGGGTCGAACCAAAGACGGAAGGACATACGATGAGGATAGACGGCAAGCGCATCGCGTTTCTCGCCACCGACGGCTTCGAACAGCCCGAGCTCACCCGCCCGTGGTCGGCGGTCGAAGAGGCCGGCGGCACGCCGGTGCTGGTGTCGCTGAAGTCCGGCAGCATCCAGGGCTTCAATCACCTCGACAAGGCGGACCGCTTCGACGTCGACGAGACGATCGATTCGGTGAGCGCCGAAGAATTCGACGGGCTGGTGCTGCCCGGAGGGGTCGCCAACCCCGACGCCCTGCGACTGAACGACGACGCGGTGGCGTTCGTGCGGGAGTTCTTCGAGCACTCGAAGCCGGTGGCCGCGATCTGCCACGCACCGTGGACGCTGATCGAGGCCGGCGTGGTGGAAGGCCGCACGCTGACTTCCTGGCCTAGCTTGAAGACCGACATCGAGAACGCGGGCGGGCACTGGGTGAACGAGGAGGTCCACGTGGACTCCGGCTTCGTCACCAGCCGCAACCCGGGCGACCTCGACGCGTTCTGCGCCAAGGCCGTAGAGGAGTTCGCCGAGGGGAAGCACGCGAAGCAGACCGCCTGACGGCGACGGCTTCGTGCTGAAGCGACATCGGCCGCTCCGCGTGGAAACGCGGGCGGCCGATCGTATGTCCACTACCTGTGAATTTACTGCCGGTAGTTCTCCACGACCTCCGCCGGGCGCACCCGCTCCTGGTCCGGGTCCTCCCCGAACTCCTCCCGGGCGCGGCGCCGGCGGAGCAGATCCCAGCACTGGTCGAGCTCGGTCTTGATCCTCGCGAGGCGCTCGTCCTTCTCGGGCGTCAGATCGCCCTCCTGGTAGAGCCGGTGCTCCTCGTCCGCGAGCTCCTTGATATGGTGCAGCACGCTTTCGTCGGTCATATCGGGCCTCCTCATGCGGGTGGGCCTGGCTTGCGATGTTCGGGTGCATACCCCGCACCGGTCCGGTCGAGCCGGCGACCTCCGTTCCGGCTCCGATCCACGGTGGAATGGCCACGACGGCTCGGGGGTATCGTAGACACCCTGTTCCATGACGCCGGAGGTCGAAGATGAAGTCGTTGCCGAAGTCGAGCCTCGCCGCGCTGGCCGTCCTGTCCGCGTTTCTGATCCGCGCGGAGCCGCTGAGCGCCCAGGAAGTCGCCGACGACAGCGCGGCCGTCGTGAACGCCGCGCGCCACTGGGTCGAGATGCTCGACGCGGGAGAGACGGGAGCCGCGCTGGACAGCGCCGCTCCCCTGCTGCGCCAGATGGTCGGCTCGGCGCAGAACTGGGACCAGTTCCTGGGCATGGCGCGGGCCGACGTGCCGACGCCCGTCCAGCGCGAGCTCATCCGCTACGAGGCCGACCCGAAGCTGCAGGCCACGCCGCCCGGGACCTACCGCCGGGTCGCCTTCCGCGTGGGCGAGGATCCGCTCGTGACGGAGACGGTGGTCATGGCGAAGACGGATACCGGCTGGAGGGCCGCGATGTACGGGGTCCGGGGCCCGCAGTAGAGGCTACCCTCCGGGTCGAACCGGGCGCCGCTCACGCCCCTGCATACGTCGGCTCGACCGTCAGGATGAAGGCGCCCCGCTGGGGCGACGGCCTCGAGGTGCCGAGCACGACCGTCCGGCCGATCGGCACCGTGACCTCGGTGGACAGGACCTCGTGGCCGTAGTCCCCGAGCCGGACTTCGAGCCTCACCGAACCCGCGTCGTCCGTCACGCGCAGCTCGCCGACATGGCAGCTGATCACGAACAAGTCACCTTCCGTGGCGATCGTCTGCTGCACTTCTCCCCAGGCCCCGGCGATCGCCTGGGTCTCGCCGAGAAGGCGATAGCCCTCGAAGCCGAGCACCTCGCGCAAGGTCGGCAGGACGTCGGCCAGCGATTCCTCGTCCGTCTCGAATCCATCGGCCTCGATGACTCGAAAGCGCAACGTCAGGGTCGGGTCCGGTTTGTCGAACTCGGCCAGAACCTCTCCGATCCGGTCCAGCGCTTCGGGTGTCTGACGGATCGTCAGCGCCGGCGTCTCACCTGTCACGACGCTCATCGAGCCGCCTTCCACGGCCGTGACGTAGGGTTCGAGCAGCTCGCCGGCCCTGCCGGCCTCGAGCTTCTGCAGCCGGAACGTCCGGGTCTCCATCTCGGGCCGGCCGCAGGCGCTCGCCGCGAATATGAGCGCGAGCAGCGCCGGCGCGGTCCATAGGCTTCTTCCTCGCATCACTCGATCTCCTTCGATGGCGCGGGTTTGCTCTCCCGATCCGCTGTTTCTCGCTCAAGCCAGACCACCGTCACCGCGTGGTCCGGCGTGGTGAAAATCGTCGTCGCGTTGCTCGCCACCTGGACGTCTGCCGCAGGAGCCAACCGATCGGCGGCCGGCGACCAGGTCAGGTTCATGCGCACCCCGCGGGGAGCCAGGAGCACACCCGCAGCGGCCGCGGCGACCGCCGCCGCGCCGAATCCGGCTGCCCGGCGAATCGCCCGGCGCCGAGCGCGTGGCTTCCCGGACACCGCCGGCGTCGACTCGGCCGCCAGGGCCCGGAGCATCCGGTCGAGAGTGGCGTCGCCGGCGAGCACCCGATCGGCGAGGCGCCGGCAGCCGGGGCAGTCGGCCAGGTGACGCGCGAGGTCCGTGTCGGCCCCCGGCCGGAGGTCGGTAGAGGCTGCTTCCAACATCGCGGCCCGGATCTCCGCACATCGCTCCGGCCGTCCGCGTTCGGTCGTTCTCTCACCCGTCACCCGTACTCCTCCTCGATCTCCGGATTGCTCTCGATCAGCAGCTCCCGCAGTCGGCGTCGGGCGCGCATCAGGTGCACCCGGACGGTCGCCGGCGCGATGCCCGTCAACTCCGCTACTTCCGCCGCGTCGAAACCCTGGAGGTCGACGAGGTCGAACACCTCCCGCTGGCGGTTCGGGAGTTCCTCCGCGAAGCGCTCGACGAGGCGGCGGATCGTGATCGCGTCGAGTCGTTCATGTATGTCGGCGAGTGCGTTGCCCGTCGGCGCCGGCTCCGGCGCGTGGCGCAGCATCGCGTCCCGCAGCCCCTCCGACCGCCGGCGGCGCCGATGCTCGTCGACCGCCGCGTTCTTCGTGACCCGGTACAGCCAGCCATGAAAGCTCCCCGATTCGTCCCGGAAGTCGCCGAGGCCGCGATGCACGGTCAGCAGGACGCGCTGCGTGACGTCCGCCGCGCGATCGACGTCACCGAGCGCGACGAGCGCCCAGCGTTTCACCAGCGGCCGAATCTCTTCCAGCAGCACCTCGAGCGCCGCACCGCCATCGCGGGCCCGGGCCACGAGTCCCGGCGCGGGCGATCTCGCGCCTCGATCGGACTCGTCGGGGTGTGCGATGGACTCGATCACGGGCGCCCGGTTTCAGTTCACGTGCTGTTGAACAGACGTGGCAAAGCGGGAGGGCGTTTACTTCGCCCGTGCAGGGCAGGAGTCGGGGTGGTGCGCCAGGCGCGGCTCAACTCAGTCCGACGGCGTCCACCTGTCGTTCTCCGGATGGACGTCGGGCAGCTGTTCGTCGGGGTCTACCGTGACGGACGCGAGCGGCTTCGTGCTGTCGAGGCGCACGACGAACCGGTCGCCCCTCGCCCACGCCTGCACCGGAATCACGGCCTCCACCGCGCCACCGCCCTCCTGTTCGCCCCGCACGCGCGTCGGCATCGCGAGGTCGCCAAGGTTCTGAACCGTGACCAGCGCGCCGTTGGCGGGATCTCCGTCGACGTACGCCACGTCACTCACGGCCTGGTCGATCTTCCGGTTCTCCTCGAACCAGCCGGTCCAGAACCAGTCGAGATCTTCGCCCGTCACGTCGTTCATCGTCTGGAAGAAGTCCACGGGACGCGGGTGCCGGTACGCCCAGCGCGCGACGTAGGTGCGGAAGGCGCGGTCGAACCGCTCGGGCCCGAGGATCACCTGGCGCAGGATGACCAGGCCCAGCGCGGGCTTGTAGTAGGAGACCGGATGGCGGTAGCGCTCCGTGATCGCGTCGGCGGGCGTGTCGATCGGTGGCGCGTCCGGGTCGAGGAACAGGGGCACGATCTCCCGCGCCGGGTTGCCGCCCTTCGGGGCGTACTCGCCGTCGCGCTTGGGCGCGAACTCGCCGCCGTTGAACGCCTCGGAGGCGTAGATGTCGACGAACGTGTTGAAGCCCTCGTCCATCCACGCGTGCCGCCGCTCGTCGGAACCGACGATCATCGGGAACCACTCGTGGCCGATCTCGTGGTTCGTGACGCTCCACAGGCCGGCGCCCTCGGCCGTCGCGTAGCAGAACACGATCCCGGGGTACTCCATGCCCCCCTCCGCGCCGGCCACGTTGATCGCGGCGGGCCAGGGGTAGGGATAGAGGTCACGCGAGAACTGCTCGACGCTCGCCTTCACGAACTCGGTGGAGCGCGTCCACTTCTCCGCGCCGGCGCTCTCGGGCGGGTACGCCGACATGGCGAGGGACTTGCGGCCGCCCGGCAGGTCGATCTTCGCGGCGTCCCACACGAAGGCGCGCGAAGCGGCCCAGGCGACGTCGCGGGTGTTACGCATCGTGAAGCGCCAGCGCTTGCGGGCGCCGGACTCGCCGCGAGCGCCGGCCGCCGTGGCCGCCTGGACCTCGGCGACCGTGCGGATCATGACGGTCTCGTCGCTCGTGCGGGCGCGGGCGAGCCGGTCGCGCTGCTCGGCGGTGAGCACGTCCTCGGGGTTCTGCAGCTCCCCCGAGCCGACCACGATCATGTCGGCGGGTACGTCGACGGTGTACTCGACGTCACCGTAGTCGAGGTAGAACTCGCCCGAGCCGAGATACGGGAGCGTATTCCAGCCGCGGACGTCGTCGTACACCGCCATGCGCGGGTACCATTGGGCGAGCTCGTAGATCGGCCCGTGCTCGCTCTCCATCCACCCCATGCGCATGGAATTCTCGCCGGGCACCGTGAACGAGTAGCCGATCTCGAGGACGACCTGGCCGCCGCTCGGGGCGAGGGGCGTCGGGAGGTCCACCCGCATGCGGGTGTCGCGGACTGCGTAGGGCGCATCGACGGCAGCGCCGTCGCCGGGGGCGGCCGCGCGCACCGACGAGAGCACGTAGCCGTCGGTGGTGGCCAGCTCGAAGGTCCCGGGCGGGATGCCGGCGTGCGCCAGCGAGCCGGCGCGAAACACGTTCTGATCGAGCTGCACCCACACGAACCGCAGGGTGTCGGGGCTGTTGTTCGTGTAGGTGATCCACTCGCGGCCCGTGAGCACGTGGCTGGCCGCGTCGAGCCGCGCCTCGATCCGGTAGTCCGCCCGGTTCTGCCAGTAGGCGTGGCCGGGAGCGCCGCCGGCGGTGCGGGTCTCGGTGCCCTGCTGGGCGCCCACCGCGGCCGGCAGGAGGAGAGCGACGCCGGCCAGGGCGGCGACAGCAGTCGGTCGCCCGCTCATGGCGTATCCCCTTCCGCGCTCCACGACTGATTCGAGCGATCGAGATCCGGGAACACCTCGTCGGGGTCGATCACGACCTTCGTGACCGTGGGCGAGGCCGGCACGCGCAGCGTGTAAGAGCGTGCCCCGTCCATCCAGACGTCGATCGGCACTTCCAGGCGCTCGACGCTCCCGTCGGCCCGCGTGATCTCCAGCCGCACCGGCATCGGCGCGAGGCCGAGGTCATCGATCGCTATCGCGGTCGAGCCGCTCTCGGTGCTCACGTCGCCGATCGCCTGGTCGAGCGACCAGCCCTCGAAGAACCAGGTGCGCCAGAACCACTCGAGGTCCCGGTCGGCCAGGTCGTCGAACGTGTTGAAGAAATCGAACGGATAGGGGTGTCCGTCCACCCAGCGCCGGCCATACTCGCGCAGGGCGCGGTGGAACGTCTCCTCGCCGAGTAGCGCTCGCAGCGCGGCGAGCACCTGGCCGGTCTTGTTGTATTGCATGACGAAGTACAGGCTCGGTGGATACAGCTCTCCCGGCCACATCAACGGCCAGTCGGAGCCGCGAGTCGCCGCCCACAGGTAGATCGAACGCTGTCCGACCTCGGAGTCGTTGGGGCGACCTCCCTCCGGCGCTTCGCCGTACAGCGGGCGCATCGCCTGGGCCACGTCGAACTGCGTGAGCCCCTCGTCCATCCACGGCACCCGCTTCTCGTTCGAGCCGACCATCATCGGGAACCACATGTGCCCCGTCTCGTGCATCAGGTCGCCCGCGAGCTTCAGCGTGTCCCGCCACGGCCGCATGACCGTCATCATCGGATACTCCATCCCGCCACCCGTCAGCACGCCCTCCACCGAAGTCATGGTCGGCCAGGGATAGGGCCACAGGTAGGCGGAGAGCTGCTCGATCGCGTCGGCCGTGTAGCGGGCGCCGCCGATCGGCCACGCGGCCGCCGGCTCGTGCAGGCGGAAGAAGCTGTGGATGTCGACCGTGTCGGGCGCGGCATCGGCGTCGCCGGCGCCGTGCTCCACCAGAGCGCGGGTCGCATCCCAGACTTCTTCGTCGCTGGTCGTCCAGGCGAAATCGCGAATGTTCGTCGCCGTGTAGTGCCAGGTGGCCATGGCGTCTCCGGACGCGGCGACGACGAAGGTCCGCTCGGGCGGATCGCCGGGGGCGAACATCCGCACCACGACGCCCGTGCGTCGGGCCTCGGCGAGCTTCCTGCGCGCTCCCTCGGTCAGAACTTCGGAGGCGTTCCGCAGCGAGCCGGTCGCACCCACCGTCCAGCCCCAGGGCACGGTCAGCCGTACGTCGTAGTCGGCGTACCCCATGTAGAATTCTCCGCCGAGCGAGTACTGGTCGGCCACCCAGCCGTGCACGTCGTCGTATACGGCGAGCTGCGGATACCAGTAGCCGATGTAGTAGACGTCCCCTTCCCGTCCCTGGCGTCCGTCGGAGGGCTTCGGCGGCACCTCGAACGACCAGCCGAACTCGAGGTCGAGGCTGTCGCCCGGCGCGAGCGGCCGGGCGAGCTCGATCCTCATCACGGTGCCGTCCACCTCGACCGCGTCCCCCGCGGGTGCGGCGCCGTCGACGAGGATCCGACTCATCTGCATGCCGTCCGTGAGCGGTGCCGGGTCGCGACGCGGCACGTCCGGCTTGAACACGTTCTGCCGCAGATGCACGGCCACGCTGGTGAGCGTATCGGGCGAGCGGTTCAGATAGACGACCCGTTCCTGCCCGGAGACACGCTGCGTCGCGGGGTCGAGACGCGCGTCGATGTCGTAGCGGGCATACTGCGTCCAGTACTCGGGCCCGGGACGGCCGGTTCGGGTTCGGGTCCCGCCTTCTACGGCGCGGGAGAACTCGGGCGTCTCGTAGATCGGTCCCGGCAGCGGCCGAAGCGGGCGACGGACCGTTTCACCACCGGTCGGCGGCGGCGTCACGACCGGCGCCGGGCGCGTCTGGGCGGCGAGCGGCGAACCGACGCACGGCAACGCCAGGAATGCCGCCAGGAGATAGAAGGAGCGGTGAGCGAAGGCTGGGACCGGCAGCGTAGAGTCCATGGCGCCACGCTACCGGGCCCCAATGCCGGTGTAAAGCAGACCTCTAGCCGGGGGCGGTGGCCTCGCGGGCCCGGAACAGCACCTGGGCGGGGACGTCGCGCTCGCGCCGCCAGCGGGCCCGCGGCGCCTCGGTGTCGGGCGTGACGCCGGCAGCCAGGTTGTCGAGGACGAGGTCGCGCACTGCCGCCTCGCCGCGTTTCATCTTCGCCGCCCGCCTGCGCCGGAAGTCGGCGTGCGCCTGCCCACGCGGGTCGACGAAGACGAAGTGCCGCTCCCGTCCCCAGCGCTGCAGCTTCCAGCCGCCCTCGTGGAGCAACCGGTGATGGAAGCGGCAGAGCAGCACCGTGTTGTCGAGGCAAGTCTCACCACCGTCGGCCCAGTGCACGATGTGGTGCCCGTCGGTGAACCGAAGCCCGCAGCCGGGGAACCGGCAGCCGCGGTCGCGCGCCTCGAGCGCCCGGCGGAGGGCGGGCGGCAGCGACCGGGTGCGACGTCCGACACTCAGCACGTGGCCCTCGGCGTCGCGGTCGACGCGCACCATGCCGCAGTCACAGGC
>JASFRN010000114.1:0-8814 GCA_050114915.1 Gemmatimonadales bacterium
GGACTTCATCTTCTCGGCCCGCTCCGCGATCAGCTCGAGCGCCTGCTCGAGCGTCACGTCTCCCGGCGCCGTCCCGCGCGGGATCGAGGCGTTGACCTTCCCGTGCTTCACGTAGGGCCCGTAGCGACCATCGAACAGCTTGATGATCTCGCCGTCGTCGGGATGCGGACCGAGCTCGCGCAGCGGCTCGCGGCTGCGGCGGCCGCGCTTCGGCTCGGACAACAGCTCCATCGCCCGGTCGAAATCGACCGTGAGGACGTCGTCGCCGTCCTTCAGCGACCGGTAGTCCTTCTTGTGCACGACATACGGGCCGTAGCGTCCGATCCCCGCCTTCACCGGCTCGCCGGACTCCGGGTGTTTCCCGAGCTCACGCGGCAGCTCCAGCAGGCGGAGCGCCAGGTCGAGGTCCACGTCCTCGATCTTCACGCCCTCGGGCAAGGAGACCCGTTTCGGCTTCGGGCCGTCGTCCTCCTGTTCGCCCAGCTGCACGAAGGGGCCGAAGCGGCCCACGAGGCGAAACACCGGCTTTCCCGTCTCCGGGTCGGCGCCGAGGTCCTCGTTCGCCGCCTCCTTCTGCTCGATCAGGCGGTCCGCGACCTCGGGCGTGAGGTCGGCCGGAGCCAGGTCTTCGGGCAACGACACCCGAATCGGTTCCGCGTCTTCGGCCTCGAGCTCGAGGAACGGGCCGTAGCGCCCGATGCGGACGTGAGGCTTCATGTCGTCGAACTCGAGGGTCGACGCCTCGCGCGGATCGATCTTCTCTTCGCGCTCGGCCAGGCGGGTCTCGAAACCCGCCTCGCCCCGATAGAACTTCTCGAGATACGTGCGCCAGTCCATCTCGCCGTCGGCGATCCGGTCCAGGCCCTGCTCCATCTCCGAGGTGAATCCGATGTCGACGAGATCCTGGAAGTGCTTCTCGAGCAGCGCGGTGACGGCGAAGGCGAGGAAGGTCGGGACGAGCTGTTGTCCCTCGATCCGCACGTAGCCGCGCTGCTCCATCGTGCTGATGATCGTCGCCGTCGTGCTCGGACGGCCGATTCCCTCCTCCTCGAGGATGCCCGGGAACGCGCCCTGCGTGTAGCGGGCCGGGGGGCGAGTCGTGTGACCGTCGGCCGCGATCTCCACCACCGCGGGCTCGTCGCCCTCGGCGAGCTCCGGCAGGAAGACGTCCCGGTCGCCGAGCGCCGCCTCGGGGTTCTTCGAGCCCTCCATCCACGCGCGCCGGAAGCCGGCGAACTCCAGCGTATGGCCCGTAGCGCGGAACTCCGCGTCGTCGGCCATCAGCGTCACGGTCACGTGCTGCTGGATCTCGGGCGCCATCTGGCTGGCCATCGTCCGCTTCCAGACCAGGTCGTACAACGCGGCTTCGACACCTCGCAGTCCGAGCTGCTTCGCGGTCTTCATCTCGGTCCCGGCCGGCCGGATCGCCTCGTGCGCCAGCTGAGCGCCCTTCGTGGTCGTGGTGTGCGTCCGCGGTTCCTCGCTCAGGTATTCGCCCCCGTAGCGCGATCCGATCTCGCGGCGCACCGCCGCGACCGCCCGATCGGAGAGCTGGATCGAATCGGTACGCAGGTAGGTGATGTGCCCCGCTTCGTAGAGACGCTGGGCGACTCTCATCGTCTGGCTCGGCGACAGGTTCAGGCTTCGGTTCGCCGCCTTCTGCAGCGTCGTGGTCTTGAACGGCGCACTCGGGTTCTTCGGCTTGCGGCGCCGCTCGATCCCGGTGACCCGGAACGTCGCCTCGCGCAGCCGGCCGGCCAGCTCGCCGGCGGCGGCCTCGTCGAGCAGCACCACGGCTTCCTCGTCCTTCAGCGTGCCGGTGTCGGGATCGAAGTCGGCTCCGGAAGCCAGACGCACACCGCCGAGCGCGGCGAGACGCGCATCGAAGTCCTTCCCTTCCTGCGCGAGCTTCGCGGTGAGATCCCAGTAGTCGGCGGCCTTGAACCGGCGGCGCTCTCTCTCACGCTCCACGACGAGGCGCACCGCCACCGACTGCACGCGTCCGGCGGACAGCGGCACGCGACTGATCGGATCGACGGGCGAGATCTTCTTCCACAGGAGCGGGGACAGCCCGTAACCGACCAGACGATCGAGCACCCGTCGGGCTTGCTGCGCGTCCACGCGGTGCAGGTCGAGCTCGCCCGGCCTCTCCAGCGCCTCGAGCACGGCGTCGCGGGTCACCTCGTTGAAGGTGATGCGCTGGAAGCGCTCGCCGTCGCCATTGTCACCATGATCGAACCCGAGTTGCCGGGCGATGTGGAAGCCGATCGCCTCGCCCTCTCGATCCGGGTCCGTGGCGATCAGGATACGGTCGGCGTTCCTGGCCGCTTTCTTGAGCTCCGAGATGATCTTGTTCTTACCGCGTACGACCTCGTACTCGGGTTCGAATCCGTGTTCCACGTCGACGGCCAGGCCCTTCTTGGGCAGGTCGATGATGTGTCCGCCCGTCGCGGAAACGACGTAGTCGGAGCCCAGCCAGGGGCCCAGCAAACGAGCCTTCTTGTCGGACTCGAGGATGACCAGGTGCTTCTTGTTCGCCATGTGTATCGTCAGCTTTCGGTATTCGGATCGGAATTCTGAGCGCTCTCGATCGGGATCCCGGCGACCGCCGCCAGTTCTCGGGCCACCGTTCCGGCGTCCCGCCCGTTCGTGTCTACGGTATACGTCGCCTGTCCATACGCGGGCAACCTCTCGGCCAGGAGCTTCGTGAGGCGGTCGGCCGGATCATACCCGTCGAGCAAGGGCCGGGTTGCATCGCTTCCGGCGAGACGGCGCGCCGCTTCGACCGGGTCGACCTTCAGCCATACGGTCTCGGCGTCCGGAAGTGCCGTCCGGGCTTCTCGATTCGCCATCCAGCCCCCACCCGCGGCGATGACGAGCCGGGAACGGGAATCCCGAATGCGCGCCGCGAGGGCGAGGGTCGCGGCGGCCTCGCGTGCCCGGAAGCCGGCCTCGCCACGCTCGGCGAACAGTTCCCCGATGCCGCGGCCGGCGACCCGCCGGATTTCCTCGTCCAGGTCGACGAACTCGCGACCGCAGAGAGCGGCGAGCCGGCGGCCCACACTCGATTTTCCGGCTCCCATCAGGCCGACGAGCACTAGGGGCCGCGTTTCGGGCCCGTTCCCGTCGCTCACGGAGACTCGAACTCGACGTCGTTGATGCGCCCCAGGTATGCGTCTCGCGCCGCGACCAGGTCGTCCACCGTATCGCCGCCGAACTTCTCGAGCGCCGCGTCGGCGAGAACGATGGCCAGCATCGCTTCACCGATCACGCCCGCGGCGGGCACGGCGCACACGTCGCTGCGCTCGCGCACCGCCTTCGCCGGCTCCCCGGTCTTCGTGTCCACGCTGTCGAGTGGACGGCGCAGCGAGCTGAGCGGCTTCATGGCGACGCGCACGACCAGCGGCTCCCCGGTGGTCGTTCCGCCCTCGACTCCCCCGGCGCTGTTGCGGCGGCGGCGGTATCCGCCGGTCGTCCGGCGCTCCGGATCCCGGTCGATTTCGTCGTGCACCTCCGAGCCCCGGCGGCCGGCGGCCTGGAATCCGAGCCCGATCTCGACGCCCTTCATCGCCTGTATGCCCATCATCACCGCCGCGATCCGCGCGTCGAGGCGGCGGTCCCAGGCGACGTGGCTGCCGAGGCCCACCGGCAAGCCGGTAGCCACGACCTCGAACACGCCGCCAAGCGTGTCTCCGACCCGGCCGGCCGCACGAATCGCCTCGCGCATCGCCTCGGCCGCATCTTCGTCGAGGCACCTCACGTCGGACGGATCGGACCGCTCGTTCAGGCCCGTGAAGTCGGCGGCCGGCGGAGCGACGGCGCCGCCGATCCGAACCACGTGGCTGCCGATCTCGACGCCGAGGGCGCCGAGCAGCTTGCGGGCCACCGCGCCGGCGGCCACGCGCGCCGACGTCTCGCGGGCGCTCGAGCGCTCGAGGATGTCGCGGGCGTCGGAACGGCCGTACTTCAGCATGCCCACCAGGTCGGCGTGACCGGGGCGCGGCAGGTGCACCCGGCGCAACGTCTCGTCGTCGTCCTCGGGCCGGGCTTCCACCGCCATCGCCTCGACCCAGTTCTCGTGGTCGCGATTTGGAATCCACACGGACAACGGCGAGCCGAGCGTCTCTCCGAAGCGGACGCCGCTGAGGATCTCCCCGGCGTCCTTCTCGATCTTCATCCGGCCGCCTCGACCGAAGCCCAGCTGCCGCCGGGCCAGGTCGGTAGCGATGTCGACGGGAGCGAGGGAGAGCCCCGCCGGGACCCCTTCGACCACGACCAGCATACCGCGTCCGTGGGACTCGCCCGCCGTAGTGAACTTGAACCGCTGCAGCATCTGCTCTCCGCGTACCTGAACAAAGAACGGGGCCCGGTCGACCGGGCCCCGTGGAGGCGCCTGAGGAAGCGCAACCGGCCGTTTAGACTACGGCACGATGTGCGGCGTGACCAGAATGATCAGGTCCTGCTTCTGTTCCCGGTTGTTCGTCGTGCGGAACAGCGCGCCGAGCACCGGGATGTCCATGAGCAGCGGGATTCCGCTCTCGTTCCGATTGACCTCCGACAGCGTCAGCCCGCCGATCACCATCGTCTCGCCGTCGTCGAGCAGCAGGCGAGTCCGCCCCAGCTGCTGCGTGAAGTTGAAGCCCACGTCCGGGAGGTCCGTCTGCACCCCGGAACGCTCGGCGGACACGTCGAGCAGCACCTGGTTGTTGTTCGTCACGTGAGGCGTGACGTCGAGAATGATGCCGGTGTCCTTGAACTGGACGTTCACGGTGGCGTTGGCCTGCTGCGCGCCCTGCTCCAGCACGCGAATCGGCGTCTCTTCGCCAACCTGGATGCGGGCGTTGTGGTTGTCGACGACCTGGATGCTCGGAGCCGCCTGCACGTCCGAGAGCTGATGCTGCTCGAGCGCGTCGAGGAACGCCGCCAGCGAGAAGTCGCCGAACGCCGTGGTCGCCAGGATCTGCAGCGACGGAGCGAGGATGCGGTCGTTCGCGTTGGCGAGCGCGGCGATCGACTCCCCGGACAGGTCGACCAGCGTCTCGTTCGTCAGCTCACCGGTGGGACTCGTGGGATCGGGAACGGCGATCACGTCGTTGATCGAGTTCCCGGTCCGGTCCTTGAGGTCGTAGATGATGCCGAGCGCGTTCACGTCGGTCCGGTCGACGAAGATGATCTTCGCCTCGATCGACACCTGAGGCGTCTTCCGGTCGAGGCTCTGGACGAGCGTGTCCATGCGCGCGACGACGGACGGCACGTCGGTGACGATCACCGAGTTCGAGCCCTGGTAGGCCACGACCTGGCCGCGCTGCGGCGTGGCGAGGGCGCTCAGGGTACTCGCCACCGAGTCGGCGCTGGCGTAGTTGATCCGGAACACCCGCGTCTGGGTCTGCAGGGTGTCGCGGGTCCGGAGCCCCTCGAGCTTGTCGACGATGAGGATCCCCTCCGACTGCATGCGCCACCCGAGTCCCTGGGCGGCGAGAATCGCGTCGAGTGCCACGTCCCAGCGCTGGTCGCGGATGTCGATGCCGCGCACGATCATCTCCGCCACGTCGGCGCTCGGCACGATCGACACGCCGGCGAACTCGGAGAATCCCGACAGGACGTCGAGCATGCTGGCGCTGTCGTACGCGACGGATATGCGGGCCGGCGTCTCCTGCAGCTCGCTCGTCCCGAGGGCCCGGCTGGCCGGGGTCCGGGTCGGCGCGCGATCCTCCATCGCCATCACGTCTTCGCGGGAGTCGGACGAGCTCCAGGCCCGGAAGCCGGCGCCCGGGTTCGCGAACCGGATGACGAACCGGCCCTCGGAGGCCTGCGTCTCGTAGGTCGGGAGCCCCGTGAGGTCGAAGACGAGCCGCACGACGTCGGGCCGGAACTGGCTGGTGCGCAGGCGCAGCACGCCGCCGCGGCCGATCCCGTCGTAGCTGCCCCGCAGGGAGCCGACGGTCGCACCGTACAGGTCCACGATGAGCCGCGACGGATCGGAGAGCAGGAACTCGCGCGCCTCGACCGACGGGTCCGAAAACACGACGATCTCGGTGTCGCCACCCGCCGGAGAGACACGAATCTCGTGAACCTCTGCGGACGGCGTCGCCGCCGGCATGGCGGCGACGGCGAGGGCGACGAGGGGCTGCCACATCATCGATCCTGCTCCTTGTCCTGTGTCTTGAGTCGCAGCGTGTCGCGGCGGCTGACCCCGAACATCGTGACCTGAAACTCCGCCTGGTCCGGACCGACCCGTACGAGCCGGGCTCCGCCGATCACGTCGCCCTCCCAGACGCGGAAGCGGCGGCTGGTCGCCTGGTCGACGAGAACGGCGACGCTTCCGCGCTCGGGGCTGAAGATCACGCCCGCCAGGCGGAGATCCTCGAAACGGGGCCCGAGCTCGTCGCCCGCCGACAGCGGCTCGAACGGGTCGCGCCGCCCGTCGGCCGGATACTCGAACACCTCGCGTCGCATGCCCGGCGAATCACCGCTCTCCTGGGCGCCCGCCACCGCGGGAACGCCCAGCACGCCCAGCAGCGCCAGGAGCGCGATCGGGGTCTTCATCCGCCTACCAGTCCTTCCTCGGTCGCGTCGCCGGAAGATCCGGCTGCCGGAGGCGCAGCCTCCGCCGCCTGGCCACCCGGAGAGAGCACGAACGTCTCGAGACTGAAAGTCGCCTGGACCAGCTGGTTTCCGCCACCGGTGGTACCCGCGGGCACGATCTCGGTGACGCGCGGGCGGACGATCCGCTCGAACGACGCGACGTTGGTCAGGAACCGGCCGAGGGCGTGATACCCACCTTCGACGACCAGCGACCATTCCTGGCGCAGAAGGGTCCCGGCGCTGTCCGCGACGACCGGCGCAAGGGGCTCGATGCTGAGCAGGCGCAGGTTGAGGGCCTGGGTCTCCTGCGCGATCGCCTCGTAGATTTCCGGTACCTCGGACCCCTCCGGAACCAGGTGCTCGAGCACCGAGAGCTGGCGCTCCGCCGTCCCGAGCTGGTCGCGGAGCTGCTGCAGGTTTCCGATCCGGGTCTCGGCCAGCTGATTCTGGGTCTCGAGGTTCTCGACCCGATCGGTGAGATCGAGCAATTCGTCGGAGGCAGGCCGATAGAGGAAATTGAAGTAGAGCGCCCCGGCCGCGAGGGCGAGGATCGCGATCAGCAGCTTGAGCTGATCCTGCGGATCGTCGGGAAACAGCGCCACGCCTAAAAGTTCTCCGTCACGGGTTCGGTCCGTACGACGTCGGCGGGGGGCGCCTCGTACGTCAGCATCAGCTTGAAGGCCTGCGCGGCCACGTTGTCGACGAGCTCCTGCTGAGACCCCAGGATGCGCACCGTCCCGATGTAGGGCGACTCCTGGAGTCCCCGAACGAACCTGGTGATCGCGAGCGGGTTCGCCGCGAGGCCGTCGACCTGGACCTCCAGCTCCGGTTCCGTCGCGTTCGTGCGCACCGCCGTGAGCCACGTGTACGACGGCATCGCCCGGCTGACCTCGTCTAGGATGTGCGGCCACACGAAGCGACCCTGGTCCAGCGTGCTGACGAGCTCGAGCCGCTCGCCGATCCGGGCCCGGCGCGCCAACAGGCTATCGCTGAGCGCACGCAGGTCGGCGAGACGGGTGGAGTCTTCGACCGCCGTCTCGAGCCGCGCTTCGAGTCCGGAGCGTTCCGAGCGCTGGGAGAACCAGAGCCAGCCGACGACGAGCAGGGCGAGGAGCGGCACGATGATCGCCGCGAGGGTCCACGGATCACGCTCGCCACCGCCACCGCCGAAGCTGGGCAGCGATCTCGGAAGCGATATCGGCCAGCGTCGTCCGCCGGCGCGCCGCGCCTTGCCGCGATCCGGGTGGAGGTTGACCTCGATCATGCGGCCTGCCGCAGCGCGAGGCCGATCGAGAGGAACATCATCGGAGCGATCGACGCTGCCTCGCGCTCGGCGACGCTGCCGGCCTTGACCTGGATCTGCTCGAGCGGATTCGCGATCCGCGTCTCCACTCCTATCCGCTCGGCGAGCGCCTCGGCGAGCGCCGGGACGCGCACGCCGCCACCGCTCAGATAGAGCTTTCCGAGCCGGGCGCCGAGCTCCTGGGTTTCGAGGAAGGCCGAGGCCCGCTCGATGCCACGGGCCACTTCCTGGGCGCGCTCGTAGAGAAACGCCCGCAGGCGCTCGTCCACGTTCTCGCCCCGCAGGACCTTCTCGGCCTCCTCGGCCAGCATCCCCCTGTCGCGCTGCAGGTCGAGCGCGAGGCGGCGCGTGCCGAAGCTGATGTCCCGCGTGAGCACGGGGACGCCGTCGTCGAGGATGGTCACCGTCGTCGTCTCGTGCCCGATGTTCACGAGGCCTGAAATGCCCTTCATGGCCTCGGGATAGTTGAGCTCGAGCGCGTTGTGCATCGCGAACGCGTCGACGTCGATGATCAGCGGGCGCAGCTTCGCCTCGTCGAGGAGCGCAAGCTTGTTCTCGATCAGCTCTCGCTTTGCGGCGACGAGCAGGACTCCCATCTGCAGGCCTTCGCCCTCGGGATCGGTGATCTCGAAATCGAGCTGGACGTCGTCCATGTCGAACGGGACGTGCTGCTCGGCTTCCCAGCGGATCACTTCGCGGGCATCGGGCTTCGACATGCGGTCCATCTGGATCGGCTTGATGATCACGTCCCGTCCGCCGACGGACACGATCACGTCCCGCGTCTCGAGCCCCTGCTCGACGAACAGGCGATCGATCGTGGACGCGACGAGCCCCGGGTCCATGATCTCGCCCTCGACGATGGCGTCCCCCTCGAGCGGATGCACGACCAGGCGGTCGACCACGGGCACCGGCCCGGAATGGTCGAT
>JASFRN010000115.1:0-8741 GCA_050114915.1 Gemmatimonadales bacterium
TGAGTGAGGGATGCGCGGTCTGCGGCCCGGACGGCGTCGAGCGCCTGGAGGGCGGTGGCTCGCCGGGGACGGTCGAGCACGCCGCGTCGCCCTGGTGGACGACGGAAGCGCGCATCACCTACCTGTCGGGGGTCCTCTGGGGACTCGGCCTGCTCCTCGCCTGGCTCACCGACGCACCCGACCGGGCCGGCTGGCTCCAGATCCGCCTCGACGCGGCCGGACTGGTGTTCCTGGCCGGCGCCCTCGTCGGGGGGTGGAACTTCTTTCCGAAGGGGATTCGCGCCGCCCGGACGCTGAAGCTCGACATGAACTTCCTGATGACCGTCGCCATCGCCGGGGCGGTGCTCATCGGGGAGCCCCTCGAGGCGGCGGCGATCGCCTTCCTGTTCTCGTTCGCCGAGCTCCTCGAGCACGCGGCCGTCGTCCGGTCGCGCCGCTCGATCGACAAGTTGCTGCGACTGCGCCCCGAGCGCGCCACGGTGGTGGACGAGGACGGATCGGAGCGCGTCGTTCCGGCCGGCCAGCTGAAGGCCGGCCAGCGGATCCGCGTGAGGCCCGGCGAGAAGGTCCCGATCGACGGCCGGGTGCTGGCCGGCCAGTCGGCCGTCGACGAGGCGAACGTGACGGGGGAATCCGTGCCGGTCGCAAAGGGCACGGGCGATCCGGTCTACGCGAGCACCCTGAACACCGAGGGCTTCCTCGAGATCGAGGCGACGACGGACGCCGGCGACACGACGCTCGACCGGATCGCCCGGCTCGTGCGCGAGGCCCAGGCCCGCCGCTCGCCCACCGAGCAGTTCGTGAAGCGATTCGCCCGCTGGTACACGCCGATCGTAACGGGCCTCGCGGTGGCCGTCGTGGTGCTGCCGCCGCTCGTCGGGCTCGGAAGCGGACTGACCTGGTTCGTGCGCGGCCTGACGCTGCTCGTGATCGCCTGCCCGTGCGCCCTGGTCATCGCCACGCCGGTGACGATCGTGAGCGCCCTCACCGCCGCCGCGCGCCACGGCGTGCTGATCAAGGGCGGGGAGTACGTCGAAGCGCTCGGTTCGACCTGCGCGATGGCGTTCGACAAGACGGGGACCCTGACCGGCGGGCGGCTCGACGTGACCGACATCGTGCCGCTCGACGGCACCGGCTCCGGGCAGCTCCTCGAACTCGCCGCCGCCGTCGAGGCGCGCTCGGAGCACCCGATCGGCCGGGCGATCGCCCGGCGTCACGCCGAGGCGGACGAACGGGGAGCGGACGGGGCGCCCGACGTGTCCGACTTCCTGTCGCATCCGGGACAGGGCGTGGCGGCACGCGTCGGCACCGCGCTCGTCGCCGTCGGTACGCCGGAGTTCCTGCGGGCGCGAGACGTAGCGGGTGCGTCGGCGACCGAGTTGCAGCCATTGATGCGACCGCTCGAAGAGGCCGGCAGGACCGTGGTCGCCGTCGCCGTCGACGGCCGGGTGGCCGGCCTCGTGGGCCTGGCCGACCGGTCGCGCGCCGAGGCCGTGCCCGTGCTGCGCCGCCTGCGGGCCGACGGGGTCCACCACCAGGTGCTGCTCACCGGCGACCAGCCATACGCGGCGGCGGCCGTCGGCCGGGAGATGGGGGTCGACGAAGTGCGGCACTCGCTGCGGCCCGACCAGAAGGTCGAGGCCGTCCGGGAGATCGGGCGCGCGCACCGGGCGGTGGCGATGGTGGGCGACGGCGTGAACGATGCGCCGTCGCTGGCCGCCGCGAACGTCGGGATCGCGATGGGCGGAGCGGGATCGCCGGCGACCGTGCAGACGGCCGACGTCGTGCTGATGGCCGACGACCTGAACATGCTCCCCTATGCGCGCCGGCTCGCACGCTCGGCGCGGCGCACCGTGCGAGCGAACATCGGGCTGGCTCTCGCCCTCAAGAGCCTGCTGGCGCTCGGCGCCGTGACCGGCCACGTAAGCCTCATCGTAGCCGTGCTCGTCGGCGACATGGGCGCGACGATCGCGATCGTGCTCAACGCGATGCGCCTGGCGCACGTCCGGCCCTAGGAAACGGGCTTCTTACGGGCCGAAACCAGCACGCTCTTGCCGCAAAGTCGCGCGGGCTCGCGGTCCTCGTAGCCGTTGAACGTCCGGATGTCCGCGAGTCCCGCCTGTCGCATCCAACGGCGCGCCTCGACGGGGTCGACCATCGCCATCTCGTGCGTCTTTCGGACCTCGTGACGGTCGCCGGCGCCATCGACCCAGCGAAACGTGTCGACGTGCGTGAAGTGTCCCGCGTCGTAGTCGATTTCGTGCACTGCCGTGCGCGTGATCATGGTTCCGTCCACCGTCAGTGTCTGCTCGGGTGGCTCGCGATAATGGCGGAGGATCCACCAGAAGTTCGAGAAGTGAAGGAACAGCACGCCGCCCGGACGCAGGGCGCGGGCGCAGCGTTCGACAGCCTCCCGCCGCGCCTCGGCGCTCAGCAGGTAACTGTAGGGCCCGTTCACGGCCGCGATCAGGTCATAGGCGTCCGATTCCTCGATCTCCGTCAGGCTGGCGGTGCGCACCCGGACCCCGGGCAGGTTCGCCGCCTTCTCTCGGGCGGCGTCGGCGTAGTCCGGATCGGGCTCGAGCCCCGTGACTCGCCAGCCCAGCGCGGAGAGCGGGGCGAGGAGCCGGCCGGGGCCGCAGCCGACGTCGAGCACGTCGAGCTCTCCGACCAGGTCGCAGGAGGCGGCGAGCCAGCGCAGGAAGTCCACGATCGGCGCGGGGTCGGTCTCATACAGGGCGTACAGGCGAGCCTGGTCCATGGCGTCAGCCTACCCGCCGGACCGCGCGCGCCGCCAGACGAGCCCGTATACCAGCCCGTTGAGGCCCACGACGAGCACGGCCAGCCCGAGCTGGATCTCGCGCGTGAGGCCGCCCGGGTAGATGATCGGCAGCAGGTAGTGCTCGATGAACCCGCCCGTGTACCCGGTGCCGCCCGCCGCGCGACGCAACGACTTCTCGAGCGGCGTCAGCGGGCAGATCCACCCGAACAGCTCGATCAGGGCGCCGTAGGCGGCCGCCGGCAGGTGCACGAACGCCGCCCGCGGCCAGCGCAGCGCCAGCAGGCCGCCCCCGCCGACGAACAGGATGAAGGCGAAGTGCAGGACGAGCACCAGGTCGGCGAGGGACGAGTAGATCATCGGGCGCCGGGCGTACCGATCATGCCCGGCCGGCGTCCTTCAGCACCGTCCGGGCGGCGTGCCAGCCGCACATCCCGTGTACGCCGCCACCCGGCGGGGTGGACGACGAGCACAGGTAGACGCCCCCCGGCCCGCGTCCCGCGAGGCGATACGGGCGAAGGCTCAACCGCGGTCGCCGCAGCATCTGCACGAGGTCCTGCGCGCCCCCGTTGATGTCACCGCCCACCAGGTTGGCGTTCTGGCGCTCGAGCTCGGCCGGTCCCGAGACGTGGCGCTCGAGTATGCGATCGCGAAAGCCCGGGGCGAAGCGTTCGATCTGGGACTCGATGCGGTCGGTCATGTCGATGGTCGAGCCGTTCGGCACGTGGCAGTAGCCCCAGGCCGAGTGGCAGCCGGCCGGCGCCCGGCTCGCGTCGAACAGCGAATGCTGGGCCAGGAGGACGAACGGCCGCTCCGGGAGCGCGCCGTCCGCCACGGCGCGTTCGCCCGCCGCGATCTCCTCCAGCGTGCCCCCCACGTGGACCGTGCCGGCGCGGGCGCAGTCGGGGCTCGCCCAGGGGATGGGTCCGTCGAGGGCCCAGTCGAGCTTGAAGGCCGCCGCGCCGTAACGGTAGCCGTCGAGGGCCCGGCGGGTAGAGCGCGGCAGGCGGTCTCCGCCGATCCGCAGGGCCTGCCGCGGCGTGACGTCGAGCAGGACACGGTCCGCCTCCGGCAGCTCCTCGAGTGCGTCGATCCGTCGGTTTGTCTCCACCTCGCCGCCGAGGCTCCGTAGATAGTCCTCGAGCGCCGCCGTGATCCGACCCGCGCCGCCCCGCGGGCAGGGCCATCCCACCCGGTGTGCGAGGAGCCCGAGGACGAGCCCGAACGAGGCCGACGCCGGGCGGTCGAGGGCGAGAATGGAGTGCGCGGAGTGCCCGGCGAACAGCGCTCGGGCCTCGGGACTTCGAAATCGGCGCATCGCCAGCCCCTGCGCGGAGCGGATCGCGGAGAGCCCGAAGCGCGCGAGGGCCAGCGGATGGCGCGGCCAGTGGAGCAGGGGGCCGAGCACGTCCTCCTCGAGTTGCGGCCAGCCCTCGACCAGGGGGCCGAAGAGCCGTCGCCACGCATCTCCATCCGGGCCGAGACCCCGGGCCGTCTCCTCCAGCGACCGGTGATGCAGCACGACGCCTCCGCCGTCGAGCGGGTGCGCGAGCGGCACCTCCGGGTGCACCCATTCGAGGCCGTGCACGTCGAGGGGAAGCCGGCGGAAGAACGGGGACGCGATGCCGAGCGGATGCGTCGTCGAACCGAGGTCGTGCTCGAACCCGGGGCGCGTCAGCTCCGCCGTGCGCGCGGCGCCGCCCACCTCGTCGTTGGCCTCGAGCACCCGGACGCGCAGGCCGGCCTCGGCGAGGGCGATGGCGGCGGCGAGGCCGTTGGGGCCGGCGCCGACGACGACGGCGTCGAGCTTCGAGGTAGACACGCTTGCAGGGTAGGCGGGCAGCGGGAGCGCCGCCACTGGTGAGCGTCTGCGCGGAATGCGCCGTTGTGGGAAGGCGCACCGAGCGCGTATCCTCCGGCAACGAAGCGCGCCTGCGGACGACGGGACGCTCTTCAGGGCCCGTAGCTCAGCTGGTTAGAGCAGGGGACTCATAATCCCAAGGTCGCTGGTTCGAGTCCAGCCGGGCCCATTGGGGGACCGTTGCGGGGCGAGCGGGGCCGGTACAAGCTCCCGACGGCGGGGAGGACGTGCGGCCGGGTGCTGACAGGCCAGAACGATGGAGCGCGCTACTTGAAGAGTCTGATCACCGAGCTGCACGATCGTTCCATGTGGCAGGTCCTGGGCATGTACCTCGGAATGTCCTGGATCGTGCTGCAGGTCGTCGACGTGATCGGCAACAATTTCGGACTCCCCGAATGGGTGGCGCCGGCGGCGCTGATTCTGCTGCTCGTAGGCCTGCCGATCGTGCTCGCCACCGCGTTCGTGCAGAAAGGTCTGCGACCTGCGAACGTGGCACCCGCTACCGGAGGCTCAGCGCCCGCCCGCGAGCGCGCTTCGTCCGGTCCACCGACCACCGCCCACCGTCTGTTCACCTGGAAGAAGGCGCTGCTCGGCGGCGTGGGCGCCTTCGCACTGCTGGCTTTCGTCGTGGGAGCCTGGCTCGCCATGCGAGCCGCCGGAATCGGACCGGTCGGAACACTGGTCGCCAAGGGGCAACTGGAGAAGCGCGCCCTCGTCGTCCTGGCCGACTTCGAAGCGGCCGACTCGGCCCTCGCCGATGCGGCTACCGAGGCCCTCCGGGTCGACCTGTCCCAATCGGACGTCATCCGGCTGGCGGACCCGGCTCTCGTGGAGGAGGCGCTCCAGCGCATGGACCGCGATCCGGCGGAGCGTCTCACCCCGGAGCTCGCGTCCGAGCTGGCTCTGCGAGAGGGCGCCGGTGCCGTGGTCACGGGGGAGATCAACCGGGCGGGCTCCGGGCACGTGTTCTCCGCACAGGTCGTGTCGGTGGCCGACGGGTCGGTGCTCACCTCCCAGAGAGAGTCGGCCGCGACGGAGGCAGACGTCATCCCCGCGATCGACCGACTGTCGAAGAAGCTCCGCGAGCGCATGGGCGACTCCTACCGCTCCATGAGCTCCGGCCCGCCCCTGGAACGCGTCACGACCTCGAACCTCGAAGCGCTGAAGCTCTACTCGCGGGCCACGGATCCGAACGTGGACGAGGTCACGCTCCTGCAGCAGGCGGTCGCGCTCGACTCGAGCTTCGCGATGGCCTGGCGCGCCCTCGGCATCCAGTACCGGAATCGACGGACCAACCGCGCCGGGATGATCGACGCATTCACGCGGGCCTTCGAGTACCGGGACCACCTGACCGAGACCGAGCGACACAAGACGGCGTCGATCTACTACACGCTGGTCGACTTCGAGCCCCGGCTCGCTGCGGCCGAGTACGAGGCACTGCTCGAAGAAGATCCCGACGACTCCGGGACGCTCGTGAATCTCGGTGTGCTCGCCAGTTCGATGGGCGATCACGAGCGCGCGGCCGATCTCTCGCTGCGCTCGCTCGCTCTAGATCCGGAGGGCGACGGACCGGTTTACTGGAACTCCATCACCAGCCTCGTGAATGCCGGGCGCGTGGAAGAAGCGGAGGTGGTGCTCGACTCCGCGAAGAAGGTATGGGGCGCCGAAAACCCCGCTCGGGCCAGCATCATGGTGCTGGCGGCGCAGGGGAGACTCGACGAGGGTGAGGCCAACTTCCGCAAGTACTTGCAGCCCGATCTGCCGGCGAGGTGGCGTGCCGAGCTGGCGCTCCGGCTCGCCCAGTTCGCGGCCACGCGCGGCCGACTGGCCGAGGCGGAGGCGGAGACCCGGATCCGTCTGGCGTTCCTCGCCCAATCCGAGATTGAAACCGAGTATTACCAGACGGTCGCGCAGGCGGCGTGGACGGACCTGGTCGTCCGGCAGCGCCCGGAGGCTGCCGTGGCCCGCCTGTCAAAAGCCCTCGATGAGCATCCGCTCGACGAGCTCGAGGTCCGCGATCGTCCCTACCTGGAACTGGCCGAGGTCTTCGCGGCGGCCGGGAGCCCGGCCGGCGCGAAGGCCCTGGTCGAGGACATGCGTGCCGAGTTCGAGCCCTCCGACTTGAAGCGCGTGCGAGCCGATCTGTGGCGCGTGGAAGGAGAGATCGCGCTGGCCGAGGGAAGGCCCGACGAGGCGATCGAACGGTTCCAGCGTGCGTTCGAGGACTTCTGTCATATCTGTCCATTACCGGGTCTCGCGCGGGCCTACGAGGCGGCCGGGCAGCCGGACTCCGCGATCGTCGCCCTCACTCGCTACGTCGACACTCCGTATTCCGATCGATTCCTGCCATACACCTATCCGCTGGGCCAGGCGCTGGCGCCGGCGCACGAGCGATTGGCGGAACTCGAGGACGAGGCGGGCCGCCTCGACGAGGCCGCGAAGCACTACGCGCGCTTCATCGAGCTCTGGTCCAACGCCGACGCGGCGCTCCAGCCGAGGGTGCGCGCGGCACAGGACCGGCTCGATACGATCGTCAGCCAGCGGGGCTAGCAGGAGACCGCTTGCCGTGCCGGCGGCGATCGCCAGCCCGGGTGCCCGATTCAGCTCTCAGAAACGGAGACTGACGAGCGCCAGCCCGACCCGTGGTTCACGTCGACCGACGACGACCAGTTCAGGGGCCACCCGCAGGCGCGCCACACGGTGTGACCGGTTGAACTCTTCGGCATCGTTCACGCCCACGACGATGGCCCAGATCCAGTTGGCCACATAGCCGACCGCCGAGATGAGCCCGATCGCACAGGCCGTATCGGTGTCTTCGGACGACAGGATCTGGCAGTCGGGGATGAGAACTCCTGCCGCCGTGACGCCGGCGATCACCAGATGCCGGGTACCGTGCGACGCATCGCCCGCATAGTAGGAGCCGACGCCCGGGATCCAGGCGCTGAAGAGTCCGGCGACGACCGGACTTCGCGACGGGCTCTGTTGGCCCGCCAGCGGTGAGACCGTCGCCATGGTAGCGAAGACGAGCGAGAGGAGCGTGCGGTGGGGCTTCGCCATTTGAACCTCCCTCCCTGGCGGTTCCCATCTGCCGTTCTTGAGTGCCGACCCTCGGTGGCGAGGTTCCAGAAGTGGCGGGGCCACCGAGAGCGCCTCGAACGAAAAACGGGGCGCCGCTGTTGCGACGCCCCGTCTTCCGGCGGATGGGCTTCGAGAAGCCCGTTCTTCGATCCGACAATCTATACCATCAGTCCTGCGGAGGCAGGATCACGCTGTCGATGACGTGAATGACGCCGTTCGACGCGGCGATGTCCGTCTTGACGATGTTCGCGTCGTTGACCTTCGCGCCCTCGTCGGTGACGCTGAAGCTGACGTCGTCACCCTCGACGGTCGTCGCTCCGTCCATCCCGACTACGTCCGCCGCCATGTACTCGCCGGGCACGACGTGGTAGGTGAGGATCGCCACGAGCTTGTCCTTGTTCTCGGGCTTCAGCAGCTCCTCGACGGTGCCCGCCGGCAGCTTCGCGAAGGCCTCGTCGGTCGGCGCGAATACGGTGAACGGACCCTCGCCCTGCAGGGTCTCGATCAAGCCGCCCGCCTTAAGGGCCGCGGCCAGCGTGTTGAACTGTCCGGCGGCAACGGCCGTCTCGACGATGTCCATGCTGGGCCGCTCGGCGGCCATCTCCTGCTGAGCCTGCGCGGCGCCCGCGGTGCCGAGCACCAGGGCGGCGGCCGCGAAGCCGGTGGTGATGCGGTTCCGGATCATGTGCTCCTCCAACTCGAATCGGTGAGGAATCGCCGCGGGGGCGGACGATTCCGTGTTGTCGTTCGACTACGAGGAGTACGATAGCACGGCGTCTAAGCTTTGTCAAAGGTTAGACGCGGACGGTCCGGGCTCGTCGGGGGAGAGGTTCGAAGGATGCCTCTTCAGCCGGCGAGATCCGCCAGCCGTCGCCGCACCTCGGCGCGCTGCCGGCGGCTCACCCGCACCTCGGTGCCGTCACGCAGCACGAGACAGCCGCCGCCGGCACGCGAGGCGTCGAACCGCCGCACGCGCGACAGGTTCACGAGGGCGGAGCGGTGCACCCGCAGAAACTGTCGATC
>JASFRN010000116.1:0-8603 GCA_050114915.1 Gemmatimonadales bacterium
ACCGACGAGATCGCGGAAGCACTGAACGAGCTACCCGAGGACTACAAGACCGTGGCGACACTATACTTCGTCGACGATTTCAAGTATGGCGAGATCGCCGACGTGCTGGGCATCCCGATCGGTACGGTGCGCTCGCGCCTGCACCGCGGACGGCGCCTGCTCCAGGCCAACTTGTGGGACCTCGCGACCGAGCACGGCCTCGTCGCGCCGAAGGGAGAAATGTAGATGAGCTCCCTGGATCGCTACACCTGTGAGCAGGTCTTCCACCTGCTGGACGACTACGTGGACCGCGAGCTCACGACGGAGGAGACGGAGCGCGTCGAAGAGCACCTGGCGACCTGCGCCCAGTGCGCCAGCGAAGCTCGGTTCGAACGAGGAATCGTGGACGGCCTGAAGAACAAGATCCGTCAGATCGACGTACCGGCCTCGCTGCTCGAGAAGATCGAGACGGCCCTCAAGCGGAACCAGGACGCGAACGGTCACGAAGAGCCCTGATCTCTTCGAGACCCGTGGCGCGTTCCATCCCCTCGCAGTTTCCGAACACTGACCCGACGAGGCGTGCCCCCTCGAAGCGGGCGCCGGGCAGCGTGACGGTATGCAGCGTGGCCATCGAAAGATCGGCGTCCCGCAGGTCGGCATTCGTGAGCACCGCCCGATTCAGGGAGGCGACGACGAGCGAGGTGTAACGCAGCTTCGCGCCCTCGAGGCGCGTGAAGTTGACCCGCGCCTCCGTCAGGTCGGCGCCCGTGAAGTCCGCGCCCGAAAAGTCGCTGCGGCTGAGATCCGCGCGGCACATCCTGGCGTCCCGGAAGTCGGCGCCCTCACCGACGGCCATCCTCAGCACCGCGTGCGTCAGGTCGGCCCCTGACGCGACCACGCCGTCCAGCCGCACCCCGAGAACCTTGGCGTCGATCAGCGTAGCGCCGCTCAGCACCGCTCCCCGCAGGTCCGCCCCGCTGATGTCGGCGCCGGTCAGGTCGGCCCCGCGCAGGTTCGCCCTGCGAAGATCGGCCCCGCACAGGTCGGCTCCACGGAGATCGGCGCCCCCGAGGTCGGCGTTCGGCAGGAGCGCCAGGTGCAGGGCGGCGAGGGGTAGCTCGCAGCCCCGCAGCGAGTCTCCCTGCACCTCGACGATCGTCTCGCCGGTTTCTCGATGCTCGATTCTGATCATCTCTTCCCATGAACGTGGAACCATTCGGGGCGGTTCCGCATTGGCCCCCGCAACAGCGACCACGACCCGCCTCGTCAATCGACCGTAGCGGGCGGGTCGCCAACCATCGGCCTCGGCCGACGACGATCACTAATCAGACGGGAGACTTGTTCGATGCATATTCGTTCGACGTTCCAGACCGCGACCGTGGCCCTCGTGCTGGGCCTGGTCGCCGCCTGTTCCGACCAACCCACCGGGCCCGTCGAGGCGCTCGACGCGACGGGATCGGCCGCGGCGAGCCTCGCCGGACCCGGCGCCGTCTACGTGACGAGCAACGCCGCCACCGGCAACGAGATCCTCGCCTTCGAGCGGGCGTCGGACGGGCAGCTCGCGCCGGCCGTCGCGTATCCGACCGGCGGCCTCGGAACGGGCGCCGGCCTCGGCAACCAGGCCTCTCTCGTTCTCACGCGGGATCACCGCTACCTGTACACCGTAAACGCCGGCAGCGGAGACATCTCGACCTTCGCGGTCGAGCGCGACGGCCTGCGGCCGATCGGTGATCCGGTCTCCTCGGGCGGCGAGCGGCCGATCAGCCTGACGGTGCACGGCGACCTGCTGTACGTGTTGAACGCGGGCGGCGCCGGCGGAATCGCCGGTTTCCGGATCGGTGCGAACGGGTTGCCGTCGGCGATCGCCGGATCGATTCGTCCACTCGGCTCGGCGGCCGCGGGCCCGGCGCAGATCGGGTTCACCCCGAACGGTCGTGCGCTGGTGGTGACCGAAAAGGCGACGAACACGATCACGACCTACGCCGTCGGATCGGACGGTCGTGCCGGAGCGCCCCTGACCCGGGCCTCGGCCGGTCCGACGCCGTTCGGCTTCAACTTCAACCAGCGCGGCGACCTCGTGGTCTCCGAGGCCGCGGGCGGCGCGGCCGGCGCGAGCAGCGCCTCGACGTACCGCGTGTCGGCCGACGCGAGCCTCTCGCTCGTCTCTGCCGCGATCGCGACGACGCAGACCGCTGCCTGCTGGATCGCGGTCAGCCCGAACGGTTCGTATGCGTTCACGACGAACACCGGCAGCGGCACCGTCTCGCGGCTGGCCGTCGGACCGGGCGGAGCGCTCGAGCTCGACGATCCCACCGCCGGAATCTCCGGGGCGGGAAGCCTGCCCCAGGACGCGGCGTTCACCTCGGGCGGCGGCTTCCTGTATGTCCGCAACAACGGCGGATCGGTCGGCGCCTTCCGCGTCGGCAACGGCGGTGAGCTGACCCACATCGCCGACTTCGGTCCGCTGCCGGCCGGCGCCAACGGCCTCGCAGCCCGCTGATCGGGTCGAAAGGAGATACAGAATGACTTCCGAAACAGTGTCACCGCGGACCGGCCACGTGGGCCTGAACGTCACCGAGCTCGAGCGCTCGGTGGCGTTCTACCAGGCGATCTTCGGGTTCGAGATCGCCGCCCGCTCGGAGCCCGGTCAGCCGGCCTGGGCGTTCCTCGCTCACGAGGGCGAGCTCGTGCTCACTCTGTGGCAGCAGAGCAGCGGCGAGCCGGCCACCGACCGGCCGGGCCTGCACCATCTCTCGTTCCAGGTCCAGACGATCGAGGAGCTGCGCACCCTGGAAGCGAAGATCCGCGACGCGGGCGCCGCCATTCGGCACGGCGGTCTCGTGCCGCACGCCGAGGGCGCCGACTCCGGGGGCATCTACTTCACCGACCCCGACGGGATCCGTCTCGAGGTGTTCGTGCCCGAGGGCGTGAACACCGCAGCGGATGCGGGCGCGCCGACCCCGGGGGCGCCGACCTGCGGGTTCTTCTAGCCCGATGTCGCGTCCGGTCTTTCACGAAGGGGAACGTCGGGTACAGGAGCGCGCCGGAGTGCGGGAGATGGCCGAACGCATCGGACGCTCGATCCACCCGGCGGTCCCCGACCGGGCGGCCGCCTTTCTCGCGGTCCGGCGGCGGCTCTTCGTCTCCAGCGTGGACGCGGCGGGACGGCCGTGGGTGACCATACTCTCGGGAGACCCGGGCTTCGTCCGGGCCCCGGACCCGGGCACCCTGCGGATCGAGGCCTGCGCGCACCCCGACGATCCCGCCGCCCGGGGCCTTCGGCCGGGGCGGCCGATCGGCACGCTGGCCGTCGATTTCGCGAAGCGTCACCGCTCGCGCATCAACGGCGTCGTGCGATCGGTGGACGGGGACGTGATCCTCGTCGAGGTCGAGCAGGCCTACGCGAACTGCCCCAAATACATCCAGAAGCGGGAGGAGACGGGGGCCGCGGGCGCGACCTCCCGGGATGGTCCGCCGAGCCCGTACCCGCCCCGGACGGCGGCAACGCTGGACGCCGGCCAGATCGGCCTCATACGTCGGGCCGACACGTTCTTCATCGGCACGGCGGCCGGCCACGGCGCCGACGCCTCGCACCGCGGCGGCAACCCGGGATTCGTCCGGGCCACCGCCGATAGCGTCGAGTGGCCGGACTACGCCGGCAACTCGATGTTCAACACCCTCGGGAACATCGAGGCCAGCGAGCGGGCCGGCCTCGCGTTCGTGGACTTCACGACCGGGACCGTCCTGCAGCTGACCGGCCGGGCCGAGATCGTGTGGGACGCCGCGCGGGTGGCTCAGATCCCGGGCGCCGAGCGCCTCGTCCGCGTCGTCGTCGAGGAGGTCGTCGAAATCGAGCGACACCTTCCCGGCCCGCTTCCCGTGATCGAATACTCCCCGTTCAATCCGCCGGCGGTCGCCGCAGCCCCATCCGCACCAGCAACTCCCCGAACCGGGGATCGTCGCGGATCGCCTCGAACCCCGTCGCCACGCCGAGCAAGTTCATGAAGCTCGCGCGCTCCGCGTAGGCCGCCTCCAGCCACCGGAACGCCTCGTCCGCCTCGCCGAGGCCGGCGTATCCCATCGCGAGGTGGAAGCCGAGCAGCTCGGCGGCGTGTTCGTGTCTCAGCAGCGGGGTGAGCGTCCGGCGGGCCGCGGCGGCGTCTCCCGTCCGGGCGTACACGTAGGCAAGCTGTGCCGTGTCCCGCGGACCGCTCAGCGCCGCCGCCCGCTGCATCGAGGCGACGGCTTCCGCGTTCTCCCCCAGCTGCAGATAGGCGTGCGCCAGGCACTGGTGGCCCAGGTCGCGCCGCGGCTCGAGCTCGACCTCCTCGCGCAGGACCGAGATCGCCTCTTCGGGTCGGTGCGTGTCCACGAGGATTCGCCCGCGCAGGAGGCCCGACTTGCCGAGCGGATCGAGCTCGCGCGCGGCCTCCAGCTGCGCCAGCGCCTCGTCCGATTTCCCGACCGAATGCAGGAACGACGCGTAGTACATGCGCAGCACGGGATAGGCGGGATCGAGCGCGATCGCTCGCCGCAAGGCCGACTCGGCCGACTCCCAGTTCCAGTCGTAGACGAATTGGATGTGGGCCAGCGTCGCCCGCGCTTCGACGATCGTGGCGTCGAGCTCCAGGGCTCGCTCGGCAGCCGTTCGGCCCCGGGGAAAACCCTCGTGCGGCAAGAGATGGCCGAACACGGACAGGAAGACCCAGGCGTCGGCCATTCCGGCGTAGGCGCGCGCGAACTGTCCGTCCCGGGCGACGGCCTGCTCGAAGTACTGCAGCGCGCCGTACAGCCCGTCCCGCTGACGCGTTCCCAGCAGGTGGCGTCCCTTCAGGAAGAGCTCGTAGGCCTCGAGGTCGAGGGTGCCGCGCCTGGCGGGTGCCTCGGCGGCCGCGTCGTTGCGCACCGTCGCGCCGAGGGCCGGGTCCGCGAGCACGTCGTCCAGCACCTCGAGAATGTCGGCGGCGTCGCGCGGTCGGTCGTCGGGACGCTTGGCCAGGAGGCGGTCCACCAGGCCGGCGAGGGCGAGCGGCACGTCGGGGCGACGCCCGGCGACCGGCTCGGGGATCTCGGCCACGTGCGCGGCGAGCTGCTCGTGGCGCGGGCGGCCCGCGAATGGGGGCGCTCCGGTCAGGAGCTCGTAGGCGATGATCCCGAGCGCGTAGAAATCGGCCCGGCGATCGACGTCCGGCGCGCCGACGACCTGTTCGGGGGACATGTAGGAGGGCGTACCCACCACCAGCGTCCCGTCCGTCTGCTCGGCGTCCTCGGAGCCCGTATCTCGCCGCACGGCCGCGAGGGCGCGGGCTACGCCGAAGTCAGCCACGAGCGGATCTCCCTCCCGGCTGAGCAGGATGTTGGCCGGCTTGACGTCGCGGTGCACGACGCCCTGTCGGTGGGCGTACGACAGCGCCCGCGTGACGTCGCGCAGCAACCGGACCGACTCGATCACCGGCGGCGACCCCGACCGCTTCAGCCGCTCGCGCAGCGACTCGCCGTCGACGAACGGGGTGATGTAGAACAGGAGCCCGTCGGCCGCTCCCGAATCGTAGAGCGGAAGGATGCACGGGTGAGACAGCCTCGCGGCGATCCCGATCTCGCGCTGGAACCGTGCGGCGCCCCCCGTCGGACCGTCGCCCGGCGCGATCTCGGGTCGCAGCAGCTTCACGGCCACGTCGCGTCCGTGGCGTACGTCGTGGGCGAGGTAGACGATCGCCATTCCGCCGCGGCCGACTTCCCGCTCGACCGTGTAACGCCCCGCGAGGGCCGTGCGGAGAGCGTCGATCGACGACGCCTGCTCCACGTCGTCGATGAGACCCGCCGCGAAGGCGGCCGCGGGCGCGTCGAGCACCGGGCTGCGGGCGGCCCGCTCGCATGCGTCGAGCAGTCGAGCGGCCGCCGCCCGCAGCTCGGAGTCGGCGCACGACGCCTCGAGGTGGGCCATCCGTCCGGCGGCCGGCAGATCGAGGGCTTCCTCCACGAGACGCTTGACCGCCGCGAAGTTCGGCTCAGGCCGCTCCATCGCTCAGCTCCTGGTAGAGCCATCCGCGCGCGACCGCCCACTCGCGCGCCACCGTCCGCCGCGACACGCCGAGCGCCTCGGCCGTCTC
The DNA here is from genome assembly GCA_050114915.1 of Gemmatimonadales bacterium. Taxonomy (GTDB): domain Bacteria; phylum Gemmatimonadota; class Gemmatimonadetes; order Palauibacterales; family Palauibacteraceae; genus JARFPW01. Next base: position 6,090 of record JASFRN010000116.1, read on the forward strand.
GGGCTCCGTGAGCCCGGCGAAGAAGCGGCACTCGACCACGCGCGCGAGGCGGCCGTCGACCCGGGCCAACCGTTCGAGCGCATCGTCGAGCGCGATGAGCGCGTCGGCGCGCTCGGCAACCGGGATCTCCGCCTCGTCGAGCGACACCGGTTTGGGCCGGGCGCCGTCGGGTCCACCGCCGCGCCGCAGGGCCCGGTGCCGCCGGGCGTAGTCGATGAGGATCCGCCGCATCGCCCGCGAGGCGATGGCGAAGAACTGCGCCCGGTCCTGCCACTCGGTGCGGGACTGATCGACGAGCTTGAGATAGGCCTCGTGGACGAGGGCGGTCGTCGACAGGGTGTGCCCGAGCGGTTCCGCGCGGAGCTGGTGGTGGGCGACCCGCCGAAGCTCCTCGTAGACCAGGGGCATGAGACGGTCGAGGGCTCCCGGAGAGCGGCGCCGGAGCGCGAGAAGCGCCTCGGTGATCTCCCGGTCCGCCCCGTCGTCCGCGTGAGCATGCGGGGCACGCGTTGGCACGATTGGCGAACTCGCTGCGCGTCTACGATCGGGGCGGGATCGAAGCGCGCCGTGTGGTGTCGAGCCCGCCAGCGGGCGGGCGCCGCCGCCGTCTCCGGCGGAACCGCCGGACATTATACGACAACCGATGCGGGATTTGCTACGACGGTCCGGTGGACGCGCCTACTGGACCCCGATCGCCGCCTGCTTCACGTGGCTCCACACGCGGTTTCGCATGCGGACGACCTCCCGGCTAAAGCGGCCGTCGTCCCGCACTCGATCGAACAGTGGCGACTCCACGACGCGCATCTCGACGCCCAGGGGCGACATCGTGTAGGCCGTGATCGCCCACTCCGTCGCTCCGTCCGCGTCGCCGATCCAGGCGTAGTATGTCGCCAGATCTTCGGCACGCACGACCGCCGTGTAGGTCGAGTCGTCGAGCGCGTCGGCGCGGATGGCGGCCTCCAGGGAATCTACGATCGCCCGCGCTTCCGCCGGCCGGCCGGCCTCGTGCAGGCACGCGGCGCGGATCCCGGCGTGCGGCCCCAACTCCATGCGCAGACAGTCCGCGGTTCGACCCGCCAGGAGCAGGGCGCGCGCCTCGATCGCCCGCGAGAGCATCAGGGTCGGCTCGAGGCGACCCGCCTCGTCCGCCTGCTCGATGGCCAGGTCGACCTCCCCCTGCTTGAGCGCCGAGTACGCCAGGGCGAGCCGGCGTCCCGCGTTCCGCGGGTCCGAGTCGATCGCGCGGCGCATCGTCTCGAGGGCGACTTCGTCGTCTCCCTGCTGATTGAACACGCGGCCGCACCAGCTGTTGGCCGCCGGCGAAGCGGGCGCGCGCGTCAGCGCCTGTCGGCAGTCCGGTATGACCTCCTCGAGCGGCGCCGACGACCGCGTCGCGACGTAGATGCGCGCCTCGTACCCCTGTACGACCGTCGAGTCGAGCTCGATCGCACGGTTGGCGTACGCCAGGGCCAGGCCGGCATCCCGGTATCCCGTGTTTCCGGTCGCATACCGGTACGCCAGCGACAGGGAATGCGCCTCGGAGAGTCCGGCGTACGCTCTCGCGTCCATCGAGTCCGCCGCGATCGCCTCCGCGAACGCTTCCCGTGCCTCCGCCAGCCCGGCCGCCGTGCGCTCGCCGAGCGCGTCCCAGCCTCGCGCCGACAGGCCAGAGTCCTCGGCGCTCCGCTCGGCCACTTCCGGCCTGGCCGTCGCCCGGGCCGCCGAGTGCTGCAGATACTCGGCCGCGAACGAGTCGGCGAAGAAGGCCGCCAGGCCGCTCGGGTCGGACATATCCGGTGTGTACTCCGCCGTCCACAACGGAGTCGAGCTCTCCCCGTCGTTGACGGAAAGCCGCAATCGCAACGGGGCGTCGTACAGCGAAGCGTACACCATCTTCTCGACCCCCATCGAATCCGCCATCTGCCTCGGAGTGATCGGCAGCTCGGCGTATCGCCGGCTGGAGAAGGCGTCGGTCACCTTCACCGATCCGACCGACAGGAGTCGTCCGACCATCAGGTCCCTCGTCGCGGCCACCAGCTCGGCGAACGCGCTGTCCCCGGTATGGTTTTCGATCGGCAGGATCGCGACCGAATCGACGAACGCGACGACGGGGGCCGCGAGACTCTCGGCCACCGGCGAGCGGGGCCGGAGCAGGTAAACGCCCGCCAGCACGACGGCTGCCACGACGCCGTGCCAGAGTCGCAGGCGCCACCGGGGCCGCGCGGCGGCATCCGCGCGGGAATCCTCGGCGGGCGCCGGGCTCTCCAGCCTCAGGCCGTCCGGGGTGAGCTCGAACGCCCAGGCCAGGATGAGGGCCACCGGGAATCCGATGATGAGGAGGGCCGTGACCAGCGGCAGAAACGTGTCGGGGAGCAGGAGACCTTCCGCCAGGAGCTCCGCGACCTGCAACAGCACGAAGCCGACCGCCAGGTAGACGACGGCAACGCGGAACACCTTCCGCCGCTTCAGTTCCTCGAACGGGTGGAATGCCATAGGCTAGTTGTTGTGTTAACG
>JASFRN010000117.1:0-8398 GCA_050114915.1 Gemmatimonadales bacterium
ACAGGAAGTTCGAGGTGAAGCCGCTGTGGCCGAAGCCCTGATTCCGGTTGCGGTTGTACGAGAAGTTGATCCTCGAACCCCGCGGCAGCTGCCAGTTCAGGTTCCCGTGGAACAGGTCGCTCTGGCTCCAGCCGAACGGAACCGTACGGCCGTTGTCCCACGCCACGAAGTTCGGCGCCGTCACGTCGATGTAGTCCGACACGTTCGGCGCGGTCGAGGACCGCTCGAGGCTGAACGTCGCAACGTCGCCCGGGGTGCACAGCCCCGAGAACTGCGGGGCGCTCGGGCAGATGTCCGCGCCGTCGATCACGTAGCGCGGCGGCGCGTCCGTCGTCTGGGAGTTGTCTCCACCCTGCGCGGTACCGGCGACGAAGAAGGTCAGCGGCCCGGCGATCGGCCCGCCGAGCGTCAGCTCCGCGCGGTTGAAGTTCGTGCGCATGTCGTTCGGGCTCAGCTGGTCCGTCATGTACTCGAGCGAGCCCGTGAAGGCGCTGCCGCCCGACTTCGTGACGAAGCTCACCACGCCCGACTGCCCTTCACCATACTCGGCCGAAAAGGCGCCGACGTTCACGTCGACCTGCTCGAGCGCGTTGGTGGGCAGCGAGATGTTGTCCGCCGTTCCCGTCCCGAAGCCGCGCGTCAGCACGCCGTCGATGACGACCGCTTCTTCGTTCGGCCGGCCGCCGCGGATCGTGCGGCCACGGTTGGTTTCGACGACGCCCGGCTGGAGCACGACGATGCTCGTCGCGTTGTCCAGCGGCAGCTGGTCGACCGTTTCACCCTGCACGATCGACTTCGTGGACGTCTGGTCGCGGGGCACGAGAGGATTTCTCTCGCCCTCGACCACCAGGGCCTGCAGCTCGACGGCCGATGAACTCAACTCGAAGTTCAGGTTCGTCGTCTGTCCGGCGAGAATTCGCTCGTCGGAGATCTCGACGGCCCGGTAGCCGATGAACTCGGCGCGCACCGTCTGCAGACCGGCGGGCACTTCATTCAAGAAGTAGTAACCCTGGTCATTGGTCAGGTTTCCGATCGTCGAGCCGACGACGGTCACGGACGCTCCCGCGATGGGAGCCCCCGTCGCCTCGTCGACGACTCGGCCCTGGACTTTACCCGTACTCGCCTGTCCGAACAGCGGGCCGGCTACGAACAACGCCAGCACGGCCGTGGCCAGGCTCGAAAGGAAAGCCCTTCTGAACCGATTACGTACCATGGATCAACCCTCCTCGGGCAGTAAGGAGAATCGTCGACCGCTCCTCCGCCGCTGCGGGGCGCACGTTGCGGCTTGCGCCCGCGCTCCCTTCCGCGACCCGGTCAACAAAAATGAGTGAGACGACTGTGCGGGAAGTCGACGGCCGACTTCCGGAGGTACGAACTGAGCATGAACCGATAACGCCCTCCCCGTAGGCTGGGGTACCCGCTTTCCGGTCGCGATGCGCGTGGACCGGCGCTTTCTGATGAGAACGAACTGTCGAGAACTGTATGATGTACGAAAGCCGGATCCCCACATCCCGTTCTCGCGGGGAGTCCAACCAGGCTTCGCGAATCTTGTCTGTATATATATGGCGCGAATGCGTCGCGCTCCGTCTCATCGGCAAGCGGGCTCGTCGGGGAACCCGACCCGGGTCGCCGGTCAATGGCCGGTCATTCTTCCCGGGCACTGCGTGGCGCGAACCCGGCAGTCTCGGGTCGCACCGAAAAAACAGGTTAGACGAGACGCCTCTGGCTGTCAATAGCGAGAGGCCCCGTCGGCGTCGGCCGAACTCCAGCAATGTTGCCGCCTTAGCCGATTGTAAAATCCGCGTAAAGGTGGTCGCCCGGCCGTGTCGTGTCAACCTGACCGAGCGCCCTGACCCTCCGAGAACGAGCCGTCATCGTCCCCGACTTCCGCACCGTCGATCTCGAGGCGGACGAATTTCCGCCTTCCTCTTTGTAGAACGTACGATCCCGGCCGAAGATGACACTCGGTGTCGGATATGGTGTCGCCATCGACGCGCACTCCTCCCTGCTCGACGAGTCGCCGGGCCTGCGAGGTGGAATCGACCAGCCCGCTGCGCTTCAGGGCGTGGGCAATCCACAGCCCCGCGTCACGATCCGCCGCCAGCCGCACCTCGGGCATGTCCTCGGGGAGGTCGTGCGCCCGGTGGATCCGATCGAACGCTTCCCGCGCCTCTTCCGCGGCGGCGGCGCCGTGATAGCGAGCGACGATTCGGGCCGCGAGCCGACGCTTCGCCGCCAGCGGGTCGCCGTCCGCCTGGCTTCGCCATTCGGCGCGCTCCGCCTCTTCGACGCCGGTCGCGAGGTCGATCCACTCCGGCATGAGCTCGTCGGGAATCGACATCGTCCGTCCGAACATCTCCGCCGGCTCCATCGCGAGTCCCACGTAGTTGTCGTAGGACTTCGACATCTTGCGCTCGCCGTCGGTGCCCCGGAGCAGCGGCATGATCAGGCATACCTGCGGCTCCTGTCCGGCTCGCTCCTGAAGCGTGCGACCGAGCAGGAGGTTGAACGTCTGATCGGTGCCGCCGAGCTCGATATCGGCCTCGAGGGCGATCGAGTCGTAGGCCTGCATCATCGGATACAGGAACTCGACGAGCGAGATCGGGCTCCCCTCGGCGTGCCGGCGAGCGAAATCCTCGCGCTCCAGCATCCGGGCCACCGTGTACTGCGAGGTCAGACGCAGGATGTCCTCGAGCCCGAGCGCGCCGAGCCACTCGCTGTTGCGGCGGATCTCGGTGCGCTCGCGGTCCAGGATGGCGAACACCTGCTCGGCATACGTCGCCAGGTTCGCCTCGATCTCCTCCGAGCTGAGCATCGGCCGCGTATCACTGCGGCCCGAGGGGTCACCCACCAGTGCCGTGAAGTCGCCGATCACGAACACGACCCGGTGGCCGAGTTCCTGCAGCGTGTGCAACTTGTGGAGCGACACGGCGTGCCCGATGTGCAGATCCGGTCGCGTCGGGTCGAAACCCTGTTTCACGACGAGGGGCTGGCCGGTGGAACGGGAGCGCTCGAGCTTCCGCCGGAGCTCGTCCTCCGGGATGACGTCGGCAGCTCCGTCGCGGATCCGGGTGAGCTGTTCGTCGACGGGAGGAAACATTCGGCCGGCTCGCCCTGTAGCTGAAGTTCACGAAGGTCACGACCAGAACCTGCGGTCGAGCCGCCAAGGATAGAGATGGCACAGAAGCGAAGCAAGGAAACCCGCGGGGCGATGGACGCTCTGCGCTCGGCCGGGCAACGCCTGCGAGCGGCGCCCGCATGGGTCCGCGAACACACCACGGCGCGGTCCCGCTGGATCGCGCTCACGATCGTGGCGGCCGGAATGGCGCTCGGCGGCGGCCTGGCGTGGGGCGCGTGGACGCACATCTGCACGGACTGCCCCTCGATCGCCCAGATCTACGCCTTCGAACCCAAGGAGGCGACCCGCGTCTATGCGGCCGACGGCTCCCTCCTGCACGAATTCGCCGTCGAGCGGCGCACGGCGGTCGCCTACGCCGACATCCCGCAGCACGTGATCGACACGTTCGTGGCCGTCGAGGACCGGCGTTTCTGGGAGCACGGAGGCATCGATCTCCTGCGCACCGCCCGAGCGTTCATCGACTTCGTGATCGGCGGTTACGGCAGTCCCGGCGGCAGCACGATCACCCAGCAGCTGGCCGGCAACATGTTCTCGGGCGCGGTCAACCGGCAGGACATCTCGGTGACGCGGAAGCTGCGGGAGATGCGCGTGGCCCGGTCGCTCGAGAAGGCGTTCACGAAGCAGGAGATCCTCGAGGCCTACCTCAATCAGATCAACTTCGACGGCGTGTATGGGATCCAGAGCGCCGCGCAGTACTACTTCGGCAAGGACGCCGCCGACCTGAACCTGCCGGAAGCGGCGATGCTCGCCGCGATGCCTCGCGCGCCGAGGGCCTACAACCCGATCCGCAACCCGGAGCGGGCTCTCGGGCGCCGCAACCTCGTGATCGACATCCTCGAGCGACGGGGCAACATCACGCACGACGAGGCGGCGGCCGCACGCGCCTATCCGTTGCTCACGAAGAGCGGACGGCGCGCCGAGGAGCCCGCCCCGTACTTCGTGGAGTGGGTGCGCCAGATCATGCTCGACCGCTACGGGATGCGGCTGTACGAGGACGGCCTGAAGATCTACACGACGCTCGACCCGCAGCTGCAGTCCGTCGCCGACTCGGCGGTGCACGCGCAGCTGGAATGGGTGGAGAAGCAGCCTGGCTTCCGGGCGCCGACATACGCCGAGACCCGCGACTGGGCGCCCGAGGAGCTCGAGACGACGAACATGCCGTACCTGCAGGGGATGTTCATCGCCCTCGACCCGCGAACGGGCAACGTCCTGGCGATGGTCGGCGGCCGGGACTTCGAGGACTCGGAGTTCAACCGCGCGGTGCAGGCGGAGCGGCAGGCGGGATCGGGCTTCAAGCCATTCGTCTACACGGCGGCGATCGAGTCCGGGATCCCGGCCTCGGAGATCGTCTACGACACGCCGATCGAGTACCCCCAGCCGGACGGCACGATCTGGTCGCCGCGCAACTTCACCGGGAGATTCCTGGGGCCGATCACGCTGCGCTTCGCGCTCACGCATTCGATCAACATCGTGGCCGTGAAGATCGGCCAGAAGGTGGGCATCGAAGCGGCGGCTCAGCTGGCGCATCGGATGGGGATCACGACGGAGATCCCCCGGGTGCCGTCCACCGCGATCGGCGCCGCCTCCGTGAAGCCGATCGAGATGGCCGAGGCGTACACCACGTTCGCGAATCTCGGCGTCCGCGTGCAGCCGCGGCCGATTCTCAGGGTCGAGAGCGCCGAAGGCGAAGTGCTGTGGGACGCCCCGATCGAGCGCGACGAGGTGCTCGACGAAGAGACCGCGTGGATCATGGTCTCGATCATGGAGGACGTCGTGAACCGGGGCTCCGGCATCGGCGTGCGGGACCCGAACCGGATTCCCGTCCCGCACGAGGCCGTTCCCCGAAACGTCCCCGTGGCCGGGAAGACCGGCACGACGAACGACCTGAACGACGCCTGGTTCCACGGCTACACGCCCGACCTCGTGACGACCTCGTGGGTCGGCTTCGACCAGCCGGCGCGGATCCGGCGCAACGCCCAGGGCGGGCAGGACGCGGCTCCGATCAACGCGGCCGTGATCAAGTGGTACTACGAGCATCACCCGGCGCCCGAGGAGTGGGCCCGGCCTCCGGACCTTATCGAGCGGGCCGTGGACCGGACGTCGGGCATGCTGGCCACCGCGTGGTGCCCGGTCGAGGATGTATACACCGAGTACTACAAGCCGGGTACGGAACCGCGGGAGGAGTGCGACGTGCACGGACCGTGGGGGACGATCCGGCAACCCGGCGAGGGAGAGGCGGACTCCGCCGCCGCCCCGATCACCGACGATTTCGAGTTCTAGCGCTCGGCAACCGGCGGGTCCGCGTCCGCCACCGTTTCGAGGACGAGCGGCGGACGCTCCACTCCATCGTCCTCGTCGGTGAGATCCAGCGCCGCCTCCAGGCGCTGCGCCGCGACCGCGGCATCGTCGTCCGACCGGGCGTGAATGCGGGCCAACACCTGGCCCGACTCGACCCGGTCGCCCACCGAGGCGAGCACCTCGAAGCCGACCGCGGGATCGATCTCGTCGCCGAGGGCGCGGCGACCGGCGCCCAGCCCCACCGCGGCGAGCCCGACCTCGCGGGCGTCCAGCGCCGCGACGCGGCCGGTCCGGGGCGCCTCGAACTCGGCCACGACCGGGGCGGCCGCGAGCCGTTCGGGATCGTCGACGACTCGCGGATCGCCGCCCTGCCGTTCAACCAGGCGAGCGAACCGCGCGAGGGCGGAACCGTCGTCGAGCAGCGCCTCCAGCCGACCGCGGGCCGCCGGCTCGTCGGCCGCCATCCCGGCGCCCGCGGTCACCGCCGCACAGAGCGCGAGGGTGACTTCGCGCAGGTCGGCGGGTCCGCCTCCGCGCAGGCAGTCGATCGCCTCTCGGACCTCGAGGGCGTTGCCCACGGCGACGCCGAGAGGTTCGTCCATCGCCGTGAGGAGCGCGCTGGCGCGGAGGCCGAAGGACGCCGCGAGATCGACCATCGTGCCGGCCAGCTCGCGGGCCCGGGCCGGATCCTCCATGAACGCTCCCCGGCCGACCTTCACGTCGAGGACCAGGCTCCCGATCCCCTCGGCCACCTTCTTGGAAACGATGCTCGCCGAGATGAGCGGGATCGACTGTACGGTGCCGGTGACGTCGCGGAGGGCGTACAGACGACCGTCGAGGGGCGTGATCTGCGGTGTCTGTCCGATCATCGCGCAACCGATTTCCGCGACCACGCGCTGGAACTCGTCGAGATCGAGGCCGGTGCGGAAGCCTGGGATGGCTTCGAGCTTGTCGAGCGTTCCGCCCGTGTGGCCGAGCCCCCGCCCGGACATCATCGGAACACGCAGGCCGTACTCGGCCAGGAGCGGGGCGAGGACCAGCGACACCTTGTCGCCGACGCCGCCCGTGGAGTGCTTGTCGACCGCGGGAGGGCCGTCCGCGCCGAAGTCGAGCCGGCGGCCCGATTCGATGATCGTCCGCGTCATCTCGCTCAGCTCGGCGGGAGAGAGGCCGCGAAAGAACACGGCCATGAGGAAGGCCGACATCTGGTAGTCGGCCACCTCGCCCGCGAGATATGCGTCCAGGAAGGCGCGCAACTCGCCGGGAGCCAGTGGCTCTCCGTCGCGCTTGCGCTCGATCAGCTCGGCCGGGCCCACCTCTACGTCAGCTGCGCAACCGATCTCGACTGCGCTCGACCGCCTCGGACAGGCGCTCGCTCGTCTCGTCGACCTTTCGCCGGGCGTCGCGTGCGAGGCGACGTGACTCCGTCCGGGTCCGGTCGGCCATGCGACGGGCTTCGGCCCGCGCGTCGGAGAGGCGCTCGCCCGCGTCGTCCGAGAGGCGCTCGGCACGGCGTGCGAGTTCGCGCCGCGTCCGCTTCCCGCTCTGCGGCGCGAGGAGCAGGGCGGTCGTGGCCCCGATCAGCGTGCCCACCGTGAGGCCCGCGATGAACTGAATCGTATCCTGGATATCCCTGTCTGCCATGGTTCTCCTCCGTGGCCATGTCGCGCGATGTCGTCGCGTGCGTCGTCCGGATTCGCGGATCTGACCCCGATCGCCGGGGCGGGCGGGATGTCCGCGGTGCGGCTATCATGAGCCCGGCGGACGGATGACCCGTCGGCCGTTGCGCCGGACATGTGTAATCTACATGGGAGACCATACGAACGTCCAAGGCGATGGATCCATCGACGGGTGAGATGCCGGGCCGCGTGATGGCCCTCGACTACGGACGGAGCCGCATCGGGGTCGCGGCGTCCGATCCGCTGCGAGTGCTGGCGCAGCCGCGCGGCGTGGTGCGGGCGGGCTCACCTCCGGTGGAACCGACCCCCGAGCTGCTGGCCCTGGTGCGCGAGCTCGCGCCGTCGATCATCGTGGTCGGCATGCCGCTGCACATGGACGGCTCGGAAGGGGAGATGGCCCGCGAGGCCCGGGAGTTCGTGCGGCGCCTGCGCGCGGCAACGGGCGTCGAGACGCTGGTGCGCGACGAGCGACTGACGAGCGTAGAGGCCGAGCGAACGATTCGGAAGCTCGAGCTGCCGAAGCGAAAACGGGAGGACCGCGGATTGCGCGACGCGCTCGCGGCCGCGGTGCTCCTCGAGGATTACCTGCGAGAGGACGGAGACGAGGGATGATGCGAGCCCTGCGGAAGAACGCACCGCGCCTGGCCGGCGCCGCAGTCGTCGTCCTGCTTCTGGCCTGCGGATCCAACCGGGAGGGCGAGGTCCAGATCGTGGTCCCCGAGGGCGCCTCCGCCTCGCGCATCGCGCACATCCTGCAGGACAAGGAGCTCGTCGGCTCGCCCCGCCTGTTCGCCCTGTACGCACGCCTGGGAGGCGCCGCCGAGAATCTGAAGTCGGGCACGTACCGCATCCCCGCCGGGGCCTCGTGGGGCGAGATCCTCGACCTGCTGGAAGCGGGCGCGGTGGAGACGGTGCCGATCACGGTACCCGAGGGCCTGACGGCCGCCCAGATCGCCGGGATCGTGGCGGAGGTGTCGGAGGTCCCCGAGGACAGCGTCGTGGCGCTCACCACCGACAGCAGCTTCGCCGCGGAGCTCGGCGTGCCCGGGCCGGGCCTGGAGGGATACCTGTTCCCCGAGACGTACCGGGTCGCGGAGGGTCTGCCGGCGCGCAACGTGCTGAGCATCATGGTCCGACGCTACCAGGAGTTCTGGACGCCCGAGCGGCGCGCGCTCGCCGACTCGTCCGGCCGCACCGAGCGCGAGGTCGTGACGCTGGCGAGCATCGTCGAAAAGGAGGCCAGGGTGGTCGACGAGATGCCCGTCATCGCCGGGGTGTACGC
>JASFRN010000118.1:0-8388 GCA_050114915.1 Gemmatimonadales bacterium
GCGCTCCGGGACCCGGGTGCGCGTCAGCGTGACCCTGGTGGACGCGTCGCGGGACGAGCAGATGTGGACGCAGCAGTACGACAACGAGGTCACTCCCGACAACCTGTTCGATATCCAGTCGGACATCGCCCGGCAGGTCGTGTCGGAGCTGCGGGCGCAGCTCACGCCCGAGGACGAAGACCGGCTCGAAACCCTGTCCCCCGCCTCCGACCTCGCCGCGCAATCGTGGTACTACCGTGGGATCGACGTCTACAAGAACAGCTCACTGGACGAGATCAAGGCATCGCGGGACTACCTGGCGAGGGCCGTGGCGATCGACTCGACGTACACCGTGGCCTGGTCGTGGCTCGCGCAGGTCGAGAGCCGCCTCGTGTTCATCGGGGACGGCGAGATCGAGCCGGCACGGGTCGCGATGGAGCGGACGGTCGCGCTGGCTCCACGGAGCCTCGAGGCGCACCTGGCGCGCGGCTTCTTCGCGTACTACGCCCAGGGCGACTACGACGCTGCCCGGTCGGCGTTCGAGGCCGCCGTTCGCCTGGCCCCGTCGGACGCGGACGCCGCGTGGGCGCTCGCGCTGATCCTGCGCCGGCAGGGCGACTGGGACGAGTCGACGACGATGATGAAGCGGGCGGCCGAGCTCGACCCGCGCAATTCGCTGCGGCTCGAGACCCTGGCGGAGAACCTCGCGTGGGCGGGAGCGTTCGAGGACGCGTCTGCGATCGTGGATCGATCTCTCACGCTCGATCCGGCCAATGCGCGGGCTCGCTCGCGCAAGGTGGAGTACCTGATCGAGCAGGACGGCGGGACCGAGCGTGCGCACCGGATGGCGGACGAGCTGGCCCTCGATCCGACTTCGTTCGAGGAACAGACGGCGCTCACGAAGATGGCGTTCTACGACCGTCGGCCGGACCGGGTGCTGGAGATCACGGCCCAGGTCGACCGTACCGGATCGCCGTTCCTGACGCTCCAGCTGCTGATCGTGAGGGCGCAGGCCCTCGCGCTGCTCGATGATCCGCGGATCGGCGCGGTGGTCGATTCCGTGCTCGCCATCCAGAACTCGAGTCCGGGGGCGGAAGTCGATCACCCGGCCCGAATAGGTTTCGCCGAGGCGCTGGCGGGTCGCCGGGACGCGGCGCTGCCCGATCTGCGCGAGGCGGAACGCCTGGCACGCGAATGGCCGGATCATGTCTTGAACGCTCGATGGGCGTTCATGACCATCGCCGGGTACGGGGCGGTCGGTGAGCTGGATGCCGGCTTCGGCCTGCTCGACGACGCGGTCGAGCGGCCAAGCGAGCAACTCTCCGTCGCGGCGCTGCGGCTCCACCCGATGTTCGATCCCTACCGGGAGGATCCGCGCTTCGATGAGATCATCCAGCGGCGCGAGGCGTTCGAGGCGAAAGGCGCCCGGATGGGCGAAGTCGGCCGGCCCTGGTTGCCGTGAGAGTTCGATCGGCGGTGAGGTGTTCAGTCGGCGGCGGGACCGCGGTAGACGCAGCCGCTCGTGCACGTCTCGCGCACGACGACTCTCGCCAGCCCGGGCAGCTCCGGTGAGACGCGCTCCCAGATCCAGGCGGCGAGGTTCTCGCTGGTCGGGTTCTCGAGCCCCTCGATCTCGTTCAGATACCGGTGATCGAGCTGTTCGAGCACCGGGCGAAACACCTGCTTGATCTCCCCGAAGTCGACGACCCAGCCGAGCTCGTGGTCCACGGGACCGGCGACGTGCAGCTCCACGCGGAACGAGTGTCCGTGCAGGCGCGCGCACTTGTGCTCGGGCGGCAGATTCGGCAGCCGGTGGGCCGCCTCGAACGTGAACTCCTTGAAGACTTCCATCACGTGTGGCAATCTATGATCCCGCGCGGCGACGCGCTCCGCGCACTACTTTGAACAGGCTCGTCTACCACGTCCCAGTCCGGAGGCACATTGATGACACCCGACGCCGATCAGCCCACTGTCCTCGAAACGGGTGAGTTCTATTGCTCCAACTGCAAGAGCCGCCAGAGCTACGCGCTCAAGTCGTCGCGGCCGCAGGCCCCCTCCTGGTTGGGTCGGATCTTCGGGGATGGCGACAAGGGACGATACGTGGAATGCCAGAACTGCGGGGCGACGGCCGTGCCGGCGGTGCTGCAGGTGGCCGATTCCACGGCGGACGCGGACTATCTGAAGGGAATTCGCCGGGTGGCCATCCAGATGATGGCCGTCGACGGTGAGATCGCCGACGAGGAGGTCGCGGCGATCCAGGAGATGTACCAGCAGGTGACCGGGCACGACCTCGACGACGCCTCGATCCGCCGCGAAGCCGAGCGCTACTCGGCGGAGACGGTCGACGAGCTGGCCGACTGGCTCACGAAGCTGGCGCAGGGGATGAACGAGAAGGGCAAGGAGCTCATCCTCAAGACCGCGTTCTGGGTCGTCGCCGCCGATTCGCAGTTCGACGAATCGGAAGCGACGTTCATCTACCGCGTTGGCGGAGCCCTCGGAGTGTCGGCGGCCGACGTCCGCGTGATGATGGACCGGCTGGGCTAGCGGCGGATCAATCGATCGGCTGCGCTCGCCCGCCGCGGGCGAGCGCGGCCTCCCACAGGCCTCCCGCCCCGGAAGGACACGCCACCACCGCTGGAAGAAGGTCCTCGATGATTCGCATGCCGTTCCCGCCAACCGCCGTCTCGATGCTCGTGATCACGTGCGCGATCGCCACGCTCGTCCCGCCATCGATCCACGCCCAGTCCCAGGCCACCGGTCCGACGCTGGCCTCGTTCGGGCACCGTCCGGTCGCCACCTATTCGATCGTGGCCCGCGACCCCGACACCGGAGAGCTCGGCGTCGCCGTCCAGTCGCACTGGTTCAGCGTCGGGCCGATCGTGCCGTTCGCCGAGGCGGGCGTGGGCGCCGTGGCCACCCAGTCCTTCGTCGATCCCTCGTACGGCCCGCTCGGCCTCGCGCTCATGAAGGCGGGCCGCTCGGCGCCCGACGCGCTCGCGGGCCTGCTGAAGGCCGACGAGAACCGCGAGGTACGGCAGGTGGCGATGATCGACGCGCAGGGACGGGTGGATGCCTTCACGGGGGCCGACGACATCATCAACGCGGGCCACCACGTGGGAGAGAACTACAGCGTCCAGGCCAACATGATGGAGAGCGCCACCGTGTGGCCGGCGATGGCCGAGGCGTTCGAATCGGCCGATGGCGACCTGGCGGCACGCATGCTGGCGGCGCTCAAGGCGGCGCAGGCCGAGGGCGGCGACGTCCGCGGACGCCAGTCGGCGGCACTCATCGTGGTGAGCGGCGAACCGACGGGGCTGCCGTGGGTCGACCGGATTTTCGACCTTCGTATCGACGACAGTCCGCACCCGCTCGAAGAGCTCGACCGTCTGCTGCACCTGGCGCGTGCCTACCGCGAGATGAATGCCGGTGACGAGGCGATGACGACCAACCAGGTCGCCGCCGCGATGGCGCATTACAACGCCGCCTCGGAGATGGAGCCCGACAACGCCGAGATGGTCTACTGGGCGGCGGTTACGCTCGCATCGCAGGGCCGGGTGGAGGAAGCCCTGCCGCGCTTCCGCCGGGCGTTCGCGGCGGATACGAACTGGGCGGTGCTCACCGCGCGTCTCCCGGAGGCGAACCTGCTGCCCGACGACCCGGAGCTGCTCGACGCGATCTTCTCGGTCGAAGGTGGAGAAGCGGGCCGGGCCGAATGGCGCCGACTCGCGGAGATGGGGCTGATGACGGCGCCGTCTCCATGAGCATTTCACATGCTCATGAGCATGGAGCATGAGCATGAGCATCTTCCATGCTCATGACGAGTCCGTGTTCACCTGACGCGGCATCGTCAGTTGCGCCGGGAAATTTTCCCCCGTATCTCTCGTGGCGGTAGCCCCCCGCCGAGTGAGGCGGTCTCTCTGGGACTAAGAGACGTAGAATGAGATCACGACTCACCACCCCCGCTGCATTTCTCACCCTGTTGGCACCGCTCGGCCTGGCCGTGTTCGCCGGATGCACCAGGACCACCGCGCAGGCCAACGAACCCACGCTCGACGACGTGAAGGCGGCAACCGAAAAGTACCAGGACGTGAACGTCGCCCTGGCCGACGGCTATGTGGCCGATCCGTCGGGGATGTGCGTCACGGCGGCTCTCGAGGGACGCGACGCCGCGGACGGCGCCATGGGCATCCACTACATCCGGCCGGACCTGCTGGGCCTGTCGATGCAGCCGGGCGCCCGGGTCGACGGCACCAGCACCTACACCGACTTCCGGCAGCCCGCGATCCTGCTCTACGAGCCGGAGGCCGATGGGTCGCTGCAGCTCGTCGGGGTCGAGAACCTCGTGTTCCAGAAGGCCTGGGAGGAAGCCGGCCACGCCGATCCGCCGACCTTCCAGGGCCATGCGTTCAACCACATGGCGGACGATCCGTCGACCGAGATCGACGAGGCGCACAACTTCCAGCCGCACTACGACCTGCACGTGTGGATCTACCGGGACAACCCGAACGGCACGTTCACACCGTTCAACCCGGCCGTCACCTGCGAGCACAGCACGACGGGCGGCATGCAGGAGGCGGCTCCCGAAAGCTGACCCGGCTCGCCGCGACTTCTCCCGCGGGCGGGGCGGGGACTGGCGTCCTTGCTCCGCCTGCTGATCTCCGACAGCTTCGGCCCCATGAGCGATTCGTGCGCGAACCGGGGCGGCATTGCATGGGTGCGGCGGGCGATCTCCGCCGTCGTCCTGGCGAGCATCGCGCTGCCAGCCGGACCGGAGCGTGCCTTCGCACAGGGCGCCTCCCGCGAGGTTCGTGACGCCGGATCGCAAGTCGTCACTCTCCGCGGATACGACGTGGCGGGCCAGCTGACGGCGCAGGGGAGCGGGTTCTTCTTCGGGCCGGGGCGGATCGCCACCAACTTCCACGTGATCGCCGGGGCTGCGGTCGTCAACGTGATCGACGTGCACGGCGACACGATCGCGCGGGTGCGGTCGGCCGACGCGGCCGACGAGGCGCTCGACCTGGCGATCCTCCCGTCTCCTCCCGGCATGACCCGGGGTTTGCGCATCGAGAGCTTCCTGCCCGCGGTCGGCGACCAGGTGTGGACCTACGGTTCGCCGAAGGGCCTGACGGGAACGATGAGCGACGGGATCGTATCGGCGGTCCGCGAGCGCGGCGGCCATACGGTTCTGCAGATCAGCGCGCCTATCTCACCCGGCTCTTCCGGCGGACCGGTGCTCGATGCCTCCGGGCGGGTCGTCGGGGTCACGAAATCGTCGGTCCGGGGCGGCCAGAATCTCAACTTCGCCGTTCCCGCGCGCGAGCTCGCTCGCGTGGCCGCGCAGCGCAGCGATCCGGTGTCGCTGCCCGTGGGCGAGGTGCGGCGACGGACCGTCGCCGAGGGCGGGGAACCCGGCAGCGAGGGGGCCGGCGATCGTCCCGAGCTTCCCGCGCGCTGGGCGCTGATCGCCCGCAACACGGGCAACGCGGAGCTGTTCTACGATCAACAGTCGCTCCGGCGAGACGGAGCGCACCTCCACGTCTGGGTCTACGCGTTCTATCCGGAGACGCTGATGGCCGGCGAGGCGGCGTTCGACGCCTCGAAAGCCCTGTTCGAGCTGCGCTGCAACGAGAACGAGTTCCGACTCAACCAGTACCTGCTGCTGCGCGGCGAGAAAGTGATCGGTTCCGCCGGGTCGATGGCCGACGGCGAGTGGTCGGCGGTCGCCCCCGAGTCCGTGGCCGAGCATCTCGTCGAGATGGTGTGCCGCGATGAGGCGAAAGCGGCGCCCGATACCGGCGCAGCCGGCGAGTAGATCAGCCGGCGGGCGCGCCTTCCTGCCCATCCGTCGCGTCGCGCTCGCCCGTCGCCGTGCCGAGCCGGAATACGATATGGCCGATCTGCCGGGCCTCGCCGCCCGGTTCGCGGACGTCGGTGCGCAGCTTGTCCGGGGATACGCCGGCCCGCTCGAGGGCCGTGACCACGACCCGGGCGCGGGCCTCGGCGAGGGCGTGATTTGCGTCCGGATCGCCTCCGCTATCGGCGTCGCCGACCACCGCGATCACGGTGCCGTCCGGGGTGCGCCGAATGACCTCGGCCGCGGCCTGGACGAACCCGCCCGCGTCGGCGGGCAGCTTCGCCGTGCCGGGCTCGAAGTCGAGGATCGCGAGGTTCAGGGCGTCGAGGACCGTATCCGCGGGGACGGGCGCCACGTAGAGGCGGGCGAGGGCGTCGATGGCTACCTGGCGGGCGCTGCGAGCGGCGGCGGCGCGGCGCGTGCTGTCGGGGTTGGCGGGCGCCTCGGCACTGTCCGCGCGCGCGGCCACCGAGTTGAACGCCTCCACGATGCGAGCGCGCGCCACCGCGTCCCGAACGTCACCGCTGTACACGACCGTGTCCCCCGCGGCGTCCACCGTGACGATCCGGTCGAGTCCTCCGCCGGGCCGCAGCAGCAACCAGCCGGCGAGCGCCACGACGGCCACGGCCGCCACGGCGCTCCACGTTCGGGGTTGATTCCAGCGGGTCATCGCGTTGGAGCCTCCGGTGGTCTACTCGTCCCTGCACATCGCACGCCTTCTATGATTGCTCCACGCGGCGCAGGAGTCCACCGCGACCCGCCTTCTCCCGCCGAACGTGAAGATTTGCGACCCTCGGCCCGGCGTGGTTGGGGCGTTCAGGTGCGCCCGCGTCGGAGCCAGCCACGCGGAACCTGGCCGGACTGCGGTGCGCGACGCCGTCCGTAAACCGCTTTGACAGAGTGGGATAGACGCCGCAGCCGCCGTCCGGCGCGCGTCGATGCCACCGACGGCACATACGATGCCTTCCGTTCAACTGCCTACTCCCCCGCGAGACACCGCAGCACGTACGGAGGAAGGCAATCATGTCGACTCATCACTGGCGTTGCTTGCTTCCGGTCGTGGGTCTGATCGCGTTCGTCGCTTGCGAGGACGCGCCCACCGAACCGGCGACTACCAGCATCGCGGACGTAGCCCTCGCCAAGGGCGGAACCCCGGGCCCCCCGGGGGACGTCGGCGAAGAAACCTCGGGAACCAACCTCTCATTCCCCACCATCTGGGCCGAGGGCGTCACCAAGAGCCCGCGTGGCACGATGGGCACCGTCGACCTCGGCGGCGCCTGGTGGTACTGGTGGGGTGAGCCGCTCGTCGAGGGTGGCGATCCGCTCGCCTGCGCGCCCGACACCGACGATATGTCGAAGTGCGACGACGGGATCGATGGCCAGGCCACCGGCCAGGCACCGGGCGGCGGCTGGGTGAGAGCCTATCTGCAGAAACAGACGGCCAACGAGTGGCAGGCCGACAACGCGAACGCCGTGGTCCCGGTCCAGGTCGACCGGATCGACTGGGGCGACGCGATCGAGTCGGTCGCCTGGACCCTCAAGTCGAAGGTCCGCGTCGAGACCACGATGTTCGAGGACGTGATCGCGTCGATGACCGGCTACACGATGCGACATACGTCCGGGCACGGAATCGACGAGATGTGGGCCGTGGACGCCGGGTCGGGCGGAAGCCCCGCGGCGCTCGAGTACGAGAGCACCGAGGCGATCGTCTACTCGCCGTGCGCGCGTCTCACGATCCAGAAGCTGCTCGTCCCGCGCGAGCTGCTCGAGCCGCTCGATCCGAGCCTGACCTGGAACTCGACGGCTCACGTGTGGGAGAATGCCGTGGTCGGTGAGGACGTCATCGACCCGGTGGCGGTCATCAACTCTCCGATCGCCGCGGAGGGACCGGGCGGCGGGTTCGGCGCCGAGATCAACATCCAGGGGAAGATCGTCTATGGCTTCACCTGGGACGTGAAATCGGCGAACGACGGAGCCGGAGACTACCGGATCACGTTCAGCCTGGCGGGCGACAACTGCCCGACCTCGACCCTCAATACGCACATCACGGCCGACACGGAGATCGTCCCGCTCGCGCCGGAGGGCGAGATCACGATCGCGGCTGAAAGCAGCGAGGGCGGTGTCGCCGTGATCGACGGGGCCGACAACCTCACCTACATCGACATCCGCATCGACCTGAAGGCGACGGGCGGTGGCGGCGGTGGCGGTGGAGGTGGCGGCAACGGCGGCGGCGGCAACAGCGGCGGCGCCGGCGGTGGCGGCGGCGGTGGCGGTGGCGGACACAACGGTCCGCGCTGACGACTCGCGCTTCATCACGAATCGCTCCGGGCACGGGCTTCGCTCGTGCCCGCGAGCACATGGACCTCCCCCGCGTGAGAGAAGGGAGGACCCGATGTCTGTGAGATCCACACGTCCAG
This sequence comes from Gemmatimonadales bacterium, assembly GCA_050114915.1. GTDB lineage: Bacteria > Gemmatimonadota > Gemmatimonadetes > Palauibacterales > Palauibacteraceae > JARFPW01. The sequence continues at coordinate 8,251 of JASFRN010000118.1, forward strand.
CTACCCGGGAAAGCGTGGTCGTCGCGCTCTGCCTGCTGGCAGTGGCGGCCTGCGGGGACGACCCGTCCGCCATGACCGCGCCCACCGGGGTCGACGCCGCAGCGCTGCTGCCGGCTGCCGCCTCGGAGATCCTGCCTG
>JASFRN010000119.1:0-8365 GCA_050114915.1 Gemmatimonadales bacterium
GGTGAGCACCGAGCGGGCCGTCGAGATCGCCCGCGCGTTCGGCGAGTGGCTGGGTGAGCAGGGCGTACCCGTCTACTACTACGAGGACGCGGCGACGCGGCCGGAGCGCCAGAGCCTCCCGAAGATTCGCAAGGGCGAATACGAGGCGCTCGGGCAGAAGCTGCGCGATCCCGAATGGGCCCCCGACGCGGGACCCGCGGAGTTCAACCCGAAGGCCGGGGCCACGGTAACCGGCGCCCGCTTTCCGCTGATCGCGTTCAACGTGAATCTGCGCACCGAAGACCTCGAGACGGCGAAGACGATCGCCCGCGCGGTACGCCACATCAATGGCGGCTATAAGGCCGTGCGAGGCATGGGGTTCGCGCTCGAAGAGAAGAAAATGGTTCAGGTGTCGATGAACCTGGTGAACTACACCGAAACGCCGATTCACCGGGTGCTCGAGACGGTGCGGTCCGAGGCGGCCCGCTACGGGGTCGCGGTGGCCGGCACCGAGCTCATCGGGCCGGTGCCGCTAGACGCCCTGGAGGAAGTCGTCCGCTTCTACCTGCAGACCCACGAGTTCAAGACGGAGCAGGTGGTGGAGACGGCCCTGCTGCCGTGAATCCCAAACCGGCCGCCGACCTGCTGATCGAGGGGGCCGCCGAGCTGGCCGCTCCCGACCCCGGGCAGCCGGGCGTCGTGCGCCGGGTCCCCGGGGGCGTGGTGGCGATCGCCGAAGGACGCGTGCTGGCGGCCGGTTCGCGGGAGGAGGTCGCGGCGGCGGCGGACCTGGAGCGAGCGGGGAGGCTGGACGCGGGTGGGGGACTGGTCGTCCCGGGGTTCGTGGACTGCCACACCCACCTGCTGTACGGCGGCTCGCGGGCCCGCGAGTACGCGACGCGGCTCCGGCGAGATCCCGAGGCGCTCGCCGCCCTGCAGGCCGAAGGACCCACCGGTATCGCGGCATCGGTCGCGATGACCCGCCGGGCCTCCGACGAGGAGCTTCTCTCCGGCGCGACGGGGCGCCTCGACGCGATGCTCGCCCGGGGGACGACGACCGCGGAGAGCAAGACCGGCTACGGTCTCGACGTCGAACAAGAGCTCCGCCTGCTGCGGCTCAACCAGCGCCTGGCCGCCGAGCACGACGTCGACGTCGTGTCGACGCTCATGGCGGCGCATGCGTTCCCGCCCGAGGCGGCGGACGCCGAGGGACGCGAGCGCTGGGTGGAGACGATCGTGGCCGAGATCGTCCCCGCCGCCGCCGAGCTCGGCGCCGAGTTCAACGACGTGTTCTGCGACGAGGGGTACTTCTCCGCCGACCAGGCGCGGCGGGTGCTGGAGGCGGGTCGCGCCGCCGGGCTCGCGCCGAAGATCCACGCCGACCAGTACGCGGCGCTCGGCGGAGCCGCCCTCGCCGTCGAGCTGCCGGTGGTCTCGGCGGATCACCTGAACGTGACGAGCGACGCGGACCTGGCGGCTCTCGCGGCGGCCGGCGTGGTCGGCGTGCTGATGCCGCTGATCGACTTCGCCGTCGACCACCCGCATCCGGTCGATGCCCGTCGCTGGGCGCGGGCGGGGCTCGCGACGGCCCTGGCCACGGACTGCTGCCCGGGCGGGCCGGCCGTCTCGATGCCGCTGGCGATGCAGTTCGCCTGTCGGGTGAGCGCCCTCACGCCCGAACAGGCCCTGTGGGCGGCCACGGCGGGCGCCTCGCGAGCGCTCGGGCGAGACGATCGCGGCGCCTTCGCCCCCGGCCGGCAGGCCGACGTGGTGGTGATCGACGTCCCGAGTCTCGAAGAGCTGATCTACCGGCTGGGGCACACGCCCGTGTGCCGGGTGCTGAAGCGGGGGCGGGTCGTGGTGTGACGGGCGGAGTCAGCGTGCCACGCGGAAGCCCACCAGCATCGAGCCGTCGGGGGCGACGCCGACGGTCGGGGGCTCCAGTCCGAACACCCGCCAGCGGCCGTTGACGAGCTTGGCGGCGGTGACCCCGTAAAGCGCACCGAGCGCCACGTCGCTGAGCCAGTGCCGATCCGTGTACATCCGTGACCACGAATTGAGAGCCGCCGCCGAGTAGAGCACGATCGTCACCGGGGTTCGCTCGATGGCGTCCGCCAGCGTCGTCGCGAGCGCGAACGTCACGGCGGCGGCGCCGGAGGGAAACGAGCTGCTGGCTCCGCCGCCGAATGCGTCGAAATTCGTGACGTCGTCAGGCGTCTCGCTCGGCCTCGAGCGGCCGAACGCCCACTTCGTCGTGATCATCATCCCGGAAGAGAGGCCGTACGAGGCGAGAATCTGTACGCCGGTTTCCGCCAGCCCGTACTCGTGGGCCACGAGGCCGAGCGACATCGCCCCCACGCTACCGACGAGAAAGACCTCGGGGGCATGGAACTCCTTCGCGATATCGGCGAGATCCGACTGGAAGTCCGTCTGGTTGTCCTGCATGAACTCCTGCACGGGCTCGTCGAGCAGGAACAGCGTGGCGATCGCTCCACCCGCGGCCAGCGGGTGCCACCAGCGGATCGTCGCGTATTCCTCCTCTTCCACAGTCTCCTGGGCGGCGAGCGGGGCCGCCGGAACCAGCAGCGCGGCAACGACGGGCCACAGCGGCGCGGCCGGACGGCGTCGGGTCGCGGGACGCATGGGATACCTCTCGGAGAACGGGGATCGTATACCTGCGCCGGAAGATAGCGGCCGGTTGCATTCGCCGCGCGCGGCCGAGAACATCGACACGAGCACGACAACCTGATCGGAGGAATCGATGGCTGAGGGGACGAGGGAATACACACCCGTGCGGGCTCCCCGTGGTTCGGAGCTGACCTGCAGAGGCTGGCTGCAGGAAGCCGCCATGCGGATGCTGATGAACAACCTCGATCCCGAGGTCGCCGAGGACCCGGAGCACCTGGTCGTGTATGGCGGCCGCGGGCAGGCGGCCCGCAGCTGGGACGCGTTCGAGGCCATCGTCCGGACGCTGCGCGAGCTGGAGAACGACGAGACCCTCCTCGTGCAGTCCGGCAAGCCGGTCGCCGTGTTCCGCACCCACGAGGACGCGCCCCGCGTCCTGATCGCCAACTCGAACCTCGTGCCGCACTGGGCGACCCAGGAGCAGTTCGACGAGCTGGCGGCCCGAGGCCTGATCATGTTCGGGCAGATGACGGCCGGAAGCTGGATCTACATCGGCACCCAGGGGATCCTGCAGGGGACCTACGAGACGCTCGGGGCGCTCGCCACGCAGCGCGGCTGGGACGGCCTCGCCGGCCGGATCGTCCTGACGGCCGGCCTCGGGGGGATGGGCGGCGCCCAGCCCCTCGCCGTGACGATGAACGGTGGGGTGGCGCTCGTCGTCGAAGTCGACCCGGCGCGCGCCGAGCGCCGGAAGGAGCACCGCTACGTGGACGAGCTCACCGGCGACCTCGACGAGGCGGTCGCGATGTGCGAGGCGGCCCGTGACGAGGGCCGGGCGCTTTCGGTCGGCCTGATCGGCAACGCGGCTTCGGTGCTACCGAGCCTCCTGGAGCGCGGCTTCGCGCCTGACGTGGTCACCGATCAGACCTCGGCCCACGACGTCCTGAGTTACGTGCCCGAGGGCTACTCGGTGGAGGAGGCCGACCGGCTGCGGGAGAGCGACCCGAAGGAGTACGCCCGGCGGTCGATGGCGTCGATGGCGCGCCACGTGGAGGCGATGCTCGGGTTCATGGACGCCGGCGCCGAGGTGTTCGACTACGGGAACAACCTCCGGCAGCGGGCGCTGGACGCGGGCGTCGGACGGGCCTTCGACTACCCGGGCTTCGTACCGGCTTACATCCGTCCGCTGTTCTGCGAAGGGAAGGGGCCGTTCCGCTGGGTGGCGCTGTCGGGGGACCCCGAGGACATCTATGCGACCGACCGGGCCGTGGCCGAGCTGTTCCCGGAGGACGAGCACCTGCTGCGCTGGCTCGAGATGGCCCGCGAGCGGGTGCACTTCCAGGGACTCCCGTCGCGGATCTGCTGGCTCGGCTACGGGGCGCGCGCGAAGGCGGGCCTCGCGTTCAACCAGCTCGTCGCGAGCGGGGCGGTGTCGGCGCCGATCGTGATCGGCCGGGACCACCTCGACTGCGGATCCGTGGCGAGCCCGAACCGCGAGACCGAGGGAATGCGAGACGGCACGGACGCGGTGTCCGACTGGCCGATTCTCAATGCGCTGGTCAACACGGCGGGCGGGGCGAGCTGGGTGTCGTTCCACCACGGCGGCGGGGTCGGCATCGGATACTCGCAGCACGCCGGCCAGGTGATCGTCGCCGACGGCACCGAAGCGGCGGCTCGGCGGCTCGAACGGGTGCTGACGAGCGATCCCGGTCTCGGGGTGGCCCGGCACGCCGACGCGGGCTACGAACGGGCGATCGACGTCGCCCGGCGGGAGGGAATCCGTCTCCCGATGCGCGAGGGCTGACCGCCCCGCCGTCTACGTCCGCCCGGTGCCGCCGTCGGCCGGCGGATCGGGATCTTCGTCTTCTCGCAGAAAGCCCTGCAGCCGTGCCCGATCGTCGCCGTGGAACAGGGTCGCGCCGGTTTCGAGAAGATCGTGGATCACCTCGTCCAGCGGGCGCAGCGCGCGCCGCGACTGCTCGGCGCTCAGATCGCCGATGAACGGCCACAGCTTGCTCCGGACGTCCTCCGGCAGGGACTGCTCCAGGTACTCGAGCGCGAGGCTGGCCAGCTCGTCGTGGCCGCCCGTCACGCCGCGCCATGCCGCCCGGATCGCATCCGCGTCCCGGACCAGCGACAGCAGTCGGAACACGTGCTCCAGGCTCAGCTCACCCCGCTCGGCCGCCCGTCCGCCTGCCAGCTCGTCGCGCTCCGCCGGATCGAGCAGCCGGGCGAGCTCCCACACGGCGCGTCCCCGCGACAGCTCGCGGCGGATCGCCCTCCACACGAGGTCGAGATCCGCGTCCGTGGCGGTTTCGCCCCCACGTCGTCGCCGGTCGAGCGAACGCGCGGCCCGGTAGCGGACCTCGAACCGGTTGGCGGAGAGGGCGGTGAGCAGGGCCGAACGGGCCTCGCGGCCCGGAATCGCGGCCATGACCTGAGCGACCCGTCGTCGCACCACGAAATCGGCCGTTTCGTCGGTGAGCAGCTCCGCGAGGGCAGGAGCGGCCGCCGCCCCCAGCGTGGAGAGTTGTCGGGCCGCGATGGCTCGGACGCCGTCGCGGGCGAGCAGCAGGGCGAGCCGCGGCGCGTCGCCGGGGTCGGCGGGGCACCGCGCCAGCTGTTCCCGCAGCTCCTCGTCGCCCAGTGACGGGAGCATCGTCCACACGTCGGATCCCGCGTCCGGTCGGAGATCGGCGCCCGCCGCGGGTTCGATCGCCGACGTCCGGCGGCGACCGGCGCCGCCGGCCCGATCTTCGGCGTCGAGGGAGGAGAGCATGCGGGTGACGTCGAGCTGGCTGAGCGTGCGAGGCTCGGCGCCGGGCCCCGGACGGTGGATCGCCAGCGTTTCTCCGGTCAGGCCCTCGGCCAGCCGACCACGCAGCGTCGCGATGTACGCGTCGCCCATCCGGCGGCAGAGCCACAGGAGGCCCAGGCAGAGCCCGACGACGACCACGGAGAGCGCGACCGAGGGCAGGCCGGCCAGCGTCACGAGCAGCAGCACGACCAGCGCCCCGAGCCCGTCGCCCGCGTTCTCCGCCATCGTGTCGACGAACGTCTTCGTCCGGCGCCGCACGTCGGCCGGCACCGGGACCCAGAGGAACTCCACGACCGAGCGGAAGAGCGACTTCTTGAACGTCGAGTCGGCGCCCCGCAGTCCGGTCGCCACGGCGAGTCCGGGAGCCACGAACATTCCCCCCGAAAGGACGAGCACGGACAGCGGGAGGACGGCCAGGCTCCAGGCCACGCCGCCACGGTTCATGATCCGCGTCGTGAACAGGATCTGCATCCCGAGCGCCAGGGCGCCCGTCCAGGCATAGAAGGCGCCGAAGAAGCCGGCCAGCGCGCGCTCGCCCGTAAGCGCTTCCTGGGCGGCCTCCTTGAACTGGAAGTCGACGATGGTCCCCACGGCGGCGACGCCGAGGACGACGAGCGTGAGCGTTCGCACGTGGGGGCTGCGGGCGATCTCCGCGGCGCTGCGCGCCCATGGCACGGACGGTCCCACGGGGCCGGCCGACATGCGATCGGGCGGCACGAACTCGTTGAGGCCGGCGGATGCGAGGAGGAGGAACACGAGCCCCGGCACGAGCAGCGACGGCTCCCAGGCGCGCACCGCGGCGCCCACCGCCAGCCCCGTGAGGAGAACCCCCAGCGTTCCGCCGGCGCTGATCAGGCCGAACAGGCGCTTGGCCTCGCGGACGACGAGCATCTCGGACACCACGAGCCAGAAGCCCGAGGTGAGCAGCACCGTGCCGACCGCCGTGAGCAGGTAGAAGAAGACGACGGCGACCGGTGATCCCGGAAGGAAGGGCCACGTCGCCGAGACGAGCACCGCGAGCAGGAGCGTCAGCGCCCGCTGAGCGCGCCGGGGCGTCACGCGCTCGAGCGCCCGGCTGAACAGCGCCGCGCCGGGAATTCCGAGCGCGACGACCCCGCCCATGACGTAGGGCAGGGTCGAGGCGTCGAACACGGCCAGGTAGGCGGCCTCGCGGAGGGCGCGCGACAGCACGAGGAACGACATCACCAGGAACGCGCCGGCGAACGACAGGAGGACGATTCGGACCTCGGACGCCCGGACGCCCAGCCACTCGCCGAGCCGCTGTGCCGGCGTCATCGTTCAGCCGCCGCCCGCCCGGCCGACGCGCCGGATCAAGCCGGAATGCCGTTCCGGATCGCGGTCTCCATGGCGTCGCAGAAGCGATCGAGCTCGTCGAGCGTCGTGTAGACGGAGGGCGAGACCCGCATGCCCGGGCACTCCTCGTGCCCGATCGGCGTCGCGATGATCCGGTGCTCGCGCCACAGCCAACTGTTGAGCTCGCCCGCGTCGAGGCCGTCCACGTAGACGTTGGCGATCCCGCAGGCAAAGCCCGGTTTCTGGCTCGTGTGCAGGTGCACGCGGTCGTTCTCGAGCAGCCGGTTGGCCCAGTAGTCGCGCAGGTAGACGAGCCGGGCGTCCTTGCGGGCGCCGCCGATCCCCTGGTGGAAGGTCAGGGCCTCGGCGATCGCCAGGTAATTGGCGGCCGGGTGCGTGCCGATCTCCTCGAACTTGCGGATGTCGTCGTCCATCGTGTCGGGCGCCGCCTGCAGCGGCCACGTGTGCGGGATCCGGTCGCGCTTCACGTAGAGCAGGCCGGTTCCGTGCGGTGCGAACAGCCACTTGTGGAGGCTCGTCGCGTAGTAGTCGAGATCGAGCTCGCCGAGCGTGAAGTCGAAGTGGGCGAGCGCGTGTGCGCCGTCGACGATCACCGGGATCCCGCGCTCGCGGCCGAGCTGCGTCACCTCGCGCACCGGCAGGATCTGGCCGGTGAGGTTGATCATGTGGCAGACGAGGATGAGCTTCGTACGCGGCGTGATCGCCTCCTCGTAGCGCCGAACGACTTCGGCCGGGTCTTCGGCCGGCACCGGGATCGTGATCTTCTTGAGGACGATCCCTTCCCGCCGCTCCCGCTGCTCGAAGGTCGTGAGCATGCGCGGATAGTCCTGCGTGGTCGTAAGCACCTCGTCGCCGGGCTCGAGATCGACCCCGAACTGGCAGATCTGCAGGCCCTCGGACGCGTTGCGAGTGAACGCGATCTCCTCCGGGTCGACGTCCCACTGACGGGCCATCCGCTCGCGCACGGCTTCGCGCTGTGGCTCGAGGATCCGCCACATCGTGTAGGCCGGGGCCTCGTTCGAGTAGTCGAGGTGCCGCTTCATGGCATCCTGGACGTACGCGGGCGAGGGGCTGACGCCGCCGTTGTTCAGGTTCACCAGACTGCGGTCGACCGTGAACGCCCGGGCCACCTCGCCCCAGAACGTCTCGTCCACGGCCGCGTCCAGAGGCGATGCGTGCCGCTTGGAGAGGGCCTCGCGCAGGCGGGCGCCGGCGCGAAGCCGGCCGGGAAGCAGGGGGACCCCGGCCGCCGCGGCGACGGCGGGGATTCCGATGGCACCGAGAAAGTCGCGGCGCGTCGTCACGGACCCTCCTCGCGCAGCCCGGGACCGGTCACGGGTCCGGCCCCGGCGGGAACAATCCGCTCGGGCGACGGCACGGGTTTCCCCGCCGTCACCCGGGCGGAGGAGCAGGCTCAGTTCCGGGGCGGCGCTCCGGGCATCGTGGGCATCGTCTGCGGCTCCTCGGGAATCGAGGACTTCGCGCCCGTTCCGAAGTCCGTGAGCACCATCGTGCCGGAGCCGTCGCCGGCCATCGCCTTCACCATCCCGAACGGGACATCCGGGCTCACCCAGGCGTCGTTGCCGCCGGGCACCTGGATGTGCCATG
>JASFRN010000120.1:0-8213 GCA_050114915.1 Gemmatimonadales bacterium
CGTCGGCGAGCACCACGTACGGATCGCTGCCCCCGAGCTCGAGGACGGCCTTCTTGAGGTGCCGGCCGGCCGCCTCCCCGACCGCCCGACCCGCCGGCGTGCTGCCGGTCAGCGTGGCGCCGCGGATCGCCGGGTCGGCGATCAGCGCCTCGACGCGGTCGCTTCCGATCAGGAGCGTCCGGAAGGCGCCGTCGGGCAGCCCGGCGTCGGTGAAGATCTCCTCGATCGCCAGCGCGCAGCCCGGCACGTTCGAGGCGTGCTTGAGCAGCATCGTGTTTCCCGCCATCAGCGCCGGGGCGGCGGCTCGGAACACCTGCCAGAACGGGAAATTCCACGGCATGACGGCCAGGATCGGCCCCAGCGGCCGGAAGGCGACGAAGCTGCGTGACGCGTCGGTCTCGGCGGGCTCCGGCGCCAGGAAGTCGGCCGCATGCTCGGCGTAGTAGCGGCACACCCATGCGCACTTCTCGGCCTCCGAGCGCCCCTGCGCGAGAGGCTTGCCCATCTCGGTGGCCATGAGCTCCGCCCAGGCGTCGGCGTCGGCCTCCAGCCGGTCCGCGGCCGCCCGCAGGACGACCGACCGCTCCTCGAACGAGCGCTCCCGCCACGAGCGGTGACGCCGGGCCGCGGCGTCGACGGCGGCGTCCACCTCGTCGGGTGTATGCTCGGCATATTCCTCGATGACTTCGCCCGTCGCCGGATCGATGCTCCGCTGTGCCATGTTGCCGGTCCTTTCGGTCTTGTATTCTTGCATCCATGCAAGACGTCCTTCTGCGCATCCGAGAAGTCCTGCACGTCGAGCTGTTCAGAATCGGGACGACGGAAGTCACGGTATCGACGCTGATGACCGCCGTCCTGGTGCTGTTGCTCTCGTTCTGGCTCTCGCGGATCATCCGCCGCGCCATGCTGCGGCGCGTCAAAGAGTCCAGCGTGCCCGAGCGCGGGTCGATGGCGGTCACCGCCCGCCTGGTTCATTACACGATCGTCCTCGTGGGGATCGGCATCGCGCTGAGCACGCTCGGCGTGCAGCTCGGCGCGCTGTTCGCCGCCGGCGCCGTGTTCGCGGTCGCCATCGGTTTCGCGATGCAGACGATTTCGCAGAACTTCGTGGCCGGCGTGATCCTCCTGTTCGAGCGCTCGATCAAGCCGGGCGACATCGTGGAAGTCGAGGGGCGCCTCATGTCGATTCGCGAGCTCGGCATCCGGGCCACGATCGCCCGCGGCCTCAACGAAGAGGATCTGATCATCCCCAATTCGGTGCTCGTGCAGGCCACGGTGAAAAACTACACGCTGCGCGACGCGCTGTACCGGATCGACGCCGAGGTCGGCGTCGTCTACGGATCCGACATGGACGAGGTGCGCCGCGTCCTGCAGGAGACGGCGGACGGCATCGAGTGGCGCACGCGAGAGAACGATCCCGTCATCTTGATGAAGGAGTTCGGGGCCTCCTCGGTGAACTTCGTCGTCTCCGTGTTCACCGAGAACCCGTGGAACCTCCGCCAGCAGCGTTCCGCCCTCAACGAGGCGATCTGGTGGGCCCTCAAGGACGCGGGGATCACGATCGCGTTCCCGCAGCTGGACGTCCATCTCGACGGCGCCGTGACCCGGGCGCTGGAGGGACGCGGAGCCCGCGACGGGCCCTAGCCCGGCCACGGCGCCGGCGCCGGCGGCTCGGTTCCGCGATCATGCTCGCGCCGCCACTTGTCTTGGTGCACGCGCGCTATCTCCGCCGCCGTTCGCCTCATTCCGAGCGCGCCATACTTGAAGGTGCGGCGAAGCTCCCGGTCATGGGTTGCTATGCCTCCCACTCCGCGCCGCTGACAGATGGCGTATGTCAGGAGGCTGCGCTCCGATAGCAGGGGCAGCGAGTACCTCAGCCGCTCGGTACGGTACACGTCCTCGACCTCGAGAGTCAGCACTCGTCGGAAGTGACCGCGCACCAGCATGCGAACAGCCGCGGCACGCCCCCACAGTCCGTCCCGGTTGCAGGCGACACAGATCTCGTGAAGGACGAGTGCCGACGTGCAGAGCGGTGTGCCGCGGTCGAAGCTCCGCAGGAAGAACTTCTGGGCAGATCGACGCTGCCAACCGGGTGTTCCGACCGCGGACTCGAGAAAGTCTGCGTCGACGTAGATCAACGGCGCCGACGGTGTGATGCCGGCAGGTGTCGCTCACGACGATTCTGGCTCTCGAAGAACGCTTCCAGGGCATGTCGAGAACCCAGCTCGGTGCGCTCCGGGTCGACGGGGGCTGCCGCGTCGGCTGCCTTGCGCAGCCAGGCGCTGAGCGAATCGCCGTCCAGGTAGGCTGCTCGCCGGTACCGGTCCTTGGACTCGGGGGTGACCAGGAACTGAATCCGTTCGAGGATCGGGGACCTTCGCATACGACCTCGCCTCCGTTCGAGAGCATCTGCATGCACATTCGACATGCTCATGAGTACGCTCGATGCTCATGAGCATCTCATATGCTCATCAGGATGGTCTGGCGGAGGGTAAGTGCAGGTGGCGGGATGCCGAGCCAGCGGCCGCCGTCCGGGAGGCAGCGTCAGCCGCCGGAGATCTTCGCCCAGGTGTCGCGCATCGTGACGATCCGGTTGAACACCAGCCCCTCCGGGCCCGAGTCCTCCACGTCGGTGGCGAAGTAGCCGGTGCGCTCGAACTGATAGCGGCTTCCGGCCGGGTCGTCCCGCACCGAGGGCTCCACGAACGCGCGCTCGACGCGCACCAGCGATTCGGGATTGAGGTGATCGAGGAAGGTCTCGCCCCCCTCCGCGTCGACGTCGTCGGGATCGGGGACGCGGAACAGGCGATCGTACAGGCGGACTTCGCAGGGCAATCCGTGCTCGGTCGATACCCAGTGGACCGTGCCGGACACTTTGCGGCCGTCGGAAGGCCAGGCGTCCAGCGTCTCGGGATCGTGCCAGCAGCGAAGCTCCACGACGTCGCCGGTCTCGGGGTCCTTGACCACCTCGTCGCACCGGATGACGTACGCGTTGCGCAGCCGCACTTCTTCGCCCGGGGACAGGCGCCGGAAGCGCCGCACGGGCTCTTCCATGAAGTCCGAGCGATCGATCCACAGCTCCCGGGTGAAGGGCATGCGCCGCGTGCCCTCCGCCGCCTCTCCGCGAGCTTCCTTCACGTCACGGGGGAATTCGTCGGCGTCGATCCACTCGACCCGGTCTTCGGGGTAGTTCGTGATCACGACCTTGAGGGGATCGAGCACGCACAACCGTCGGGGCGCGACCCAGTTGAGGTGGTCGCGGACGACGTACTCGAACTTGCCGAGGTCGATGCGGCTCTCGGTGTCGGCCACGCCGATCTCGTCGCAGAAGGCCCGGATCGCCTCCGGGGGCACGCCGCGCCGGCGCAGGCCCGCGATCGTCGGCATCCGGGGGTCGTCCCAGCCCTCGACGTACTCGCCCTGCACGAGCTTGATGAGCTTCCGCTTGCTGAGGACCGTGTAGTCCAGCTCGAGTCGGGCGAACTCGGTCTGCTCCGTCCGCGGTTTTTCGATGCCCACCGCGTCGAGCACCCACTCGTAGACCTCGTTGTTGTTCTTGAACTCGAGGGTGCAGAGCGAGTGGGTGATGTCCTCGATCGCGTCCTCGAGACAGTGCGCGTAGTCGTACATCGGGTAGAGGCACCACTCCCCGCCCGTGCGGTAGTGGTCGAGATGCCGGATCCGGTAGAGCAGGGGATCGCGCATCAGCATGTTCGGGTGCGCCATGTCGATCTTGCCGCGCAGGACGTGGGCCCCGTCGGGGAATTCGCCCGCCTTCATCCGTCGCAGCAGGTCGAGGTTCTCCTCGGGCGTGCGGTCGCGGTACGGGCTGTCGGTACCCGGCGTGGTGACCGTGCCCCGATTCTCGCGGATCGCGTCGAGGTCCTGGCTGTCGACGTACGCCTTGCCCTCGCGAACCAGCTTCTCGGCCCACTCGTACAGCTGGCCGAAGTAGTCCGACGCGTACAGCTTCGCGTCCCACTCGTAGCCGAGCCAGCGGATGTCCCGGGCGATCGCCTCCGCGTAGCTCTCGTCTTCCGTCTCGGGGTTCGTGTCGTCGTAGCGGAGGTTGCAGGTGCCGCCGAATTCCTCGGCGATCCCGAAGTTCAGCACGATCGACTTCGCGTGGCCGATGTGCAGCCACCCGTTGGGTTCCGGCGGGAACCGGGTCGCGACCCGGCCGCCGTACTTCCCGCTTTCCATGTCCGCGGACACCATGGCCCGTATGAAGTCCTTGCTCGTCATGGGGACACAACCTGCCGGGGGTCAGGCCTCCTGCCAAGCCCGCGAGGCGCGGCCGGAGGGCCGAAGCGCTGGCGAGCGAAAGGGCGCATGCGTACAGTCGAAGCATGAGAAGAATCTGGATGCTGGCCGCCTGCTCGGCGGTCGCCTGCGGCCCCCCGGCCCGGGCCGGCCAGACCGAGACGACGGGCGAACGCGCCGCCGAAGCCGACGTCGGAATCGCGCTCGCGCCCGCGGACACCTCTCTCCCCGCCGCCATCCTCGGTGCGGCGCCTCCACCCCGCGGCGAGTCGGTTCGCTACGTGGCCGAAGATCCGACGACGGTGGGCTACGTGGCGGTGCCCGAGGGCGAGGGACCGTTTCCCGCGATCATCCTGATCCACGAATGGAACGGTCTGGTCGACCGGGTCCGGCAGATGGCCGACGCCCTGGCCGACGAGGGCTACGTGGCGTTCGCCGCCGATCTGTACCAAGGGCGGACGGGCACGAACCGCGGCGAGAACATGGAGCTCATGCAGGCCGCCCAGGCCGACCCGCAGGCGATGATCGACAACCTCGACGCCGCCGTCGCGTGGCTGAAGGCGCGGCCCGACGTCACGGGCCGCATCGGCGCCGTGGGCTGGTGCTTCGGGGGCGGCGTGGCGCTGAGCTTCGGGCTCGACGGCGCCGAGCACGAGGCGACCGCGATCTTCTACGGCCGCCTGATCGACGATCCCGCGCGGCTCGCGACGCTCAGCCACGAGGTGTACGGAACGTTCGGCGCGCTCGACGGCGGCATTCCGCCGGAGCGGGTCGAGGCGTTCGCCGAGGCCCTCGATGCGGCCGGTATCAAGAACGACATTCACGTGTACGACGACGTCGGGCACGGTTTCTGGTTGCGGGTCGACGAGGACCCTGAGACGCGGACCGCGCCGGCCCGCGACGCGTGGCGGCGGCTGCGCGCCTACTTCACCCGAACGCTCGGCGGCTGAGGAGGACCTGACATGGCGGCACCCGGAGGCGCGGCGCAGCACGCGGAGAAAGGACGGCGCGGCGGACTCGCCGGCCTGCTGATCGGCCTCGTGCTCGGAGCTCTCGCGACGATCTTCCTGCCCCGATTCGCGGGGCCGTACATGCCGGCGGCGCTGCGCGGCGACGAGGTGCAGGTGTCGGGGGTCGTGCAGGCCAAGAGCGCCGAGCCCGAACGACTGCTGCTCACCGTGGCGAGCGAGAGTGGCGCGATGCTGGTCACGTTCAAGAAGAAGGTCGCGGAGATCGACCAGCTGGTCTCGGTCGGCGACAGCGTCCAGCTCACGGTCGACGAGTACGCCCCGTTCGTCGAAGACGCGAAGATCAGCCGCGTCATGAAGCGCGGCGACTGGCGGCCGTCCGCGGCCGAGGCGGAACATCCGATCGACACGGGCGGCGCCGGGCGTGCGGCGCGCGGAGACACGGCGGTGCCCGGAGACACGGCGGCGCCCGGAACCGCCGAAGGTGCGATCGACACCAATGGGGCGATGAACGAGAACCCGAGGGACACTGCGGAGGCGGGGGACTCGACGCCCCCGGTCCAGACACCATGAGTAATACGAGCCTTCCACAGGCGGGGCGCAACGGCGGAAATCCGAACCGGGAGCGGCTCGACGCCGTCGTCGTCCGCTTCGCCGGCGACTCCGGCGACGGCATGCAGACGGCGGGGACGCAGTTCGGCGTCCAGGCCGCGCTGTCGGGGAGCGACATCTCGACCTTTCCCGATTACCCGGCCGAGATCCGGGCGCCGGCCGGCACGACGTACGGCGTCTCCGCCTTCCAGGTCCACTTCGGCTCGCAGGACGTGAAGACGGCCGGCGACGATCTCGACGTGCTCGTGGCGCTCAACCCCGCGGCCCTCAAGGTCAACGTGGGCGATCTGCGGGCGGGCGGGACGATCGTCGTCGACACGGACGCGTTCAACGACCGCGGGCTCTCGAAGGCCGGTTACGAAGGGAATCCGCTGGAGGACGACAGCCTGGCGCCCTACGTGATCCTTCCGCTCGACATCTCCACGCAGACCCTGCGGGCGGTCGAGCCGTTCGAGCTCTCTTCCCGCGACGGCCTGCAGTGCCGGAACATGTGGGCGCTCGGTCTCGCGCTCTGGATGTTCGACCGCGAGCGCCAGGCGACGATCGACTGGATCACGAAGAAGTTCGAAGGGCGGGGCAACATCGCCGAGGCGAACGTGGCGGCGCTCAACGCAGGGCACGCGTTCGGCGAGACCGCCGAGATGCCGTCGGCGGGCGCCGCGGCCGCCTGGACGGTCGACCCGGCCGATCTTCCCGCGGGACTTTATCGCACCGTGAGCGGCACCGAGGCGCTGGCCTGGGGCCTCGCTTCGGGCCTCGAAGCCACCGGCCTAGAGCGGATGGTCTTCGCTTCCTACCCGATCACGCCGGCCTCGCCGCTGCTCCACACGCTGGCGAGGATGCGTGACTACGGGGTGGTGACCTTCCAGGCGGAGGACGAGATCGCGGCCGCCTGCGCCGCGATCGGGGCCTCCTACGGGGGCGCCCTCGGGGTCACGTCGAGCTCGGGACCGGGAATCGCGCTCAAGGGCGAGGCGATCGGCCTCGCCGTCGGCACCGAGCTCCCGCTGGTCGTCGTGAACTCGCAGCGGGCCGGTCCTTCCACCGGCATGCCGACGAAGACCGAGCAGTCCGACCTGTTCCAGGCGCTGTACGGCCGCAACGCCGACTCCCCGGTGGCCGTGCTCGCGCCGGCGACGCCGACAGATTGCTTCGAGGTCGGCCGCGAAGCGGTGCGCATCGCCACGCACTACATGACGCCGGTTTACGTGCTGACCGACGCCTACCTGGCGAACGCGGCCGAGCCCTGGCGGGTGCCGGACGTGGACGCGCTTCCGGACTTCCCGGTGGCGTTCCGCACCGACCCGGAGGGCTACCACCCGTTCATGCGCGACCCCGCGACGCTGGCGCGGCCCTGGGTGAAGCCCGGCACGCCGGGCCTCGAACATCGGATCGGGGGGATCGAGCGCAACGCGGAGACGAGCAACATCTCCTACGACCCCGAGAATCACGATCGGATGACGAAGATCCGCGCGGAGCGCATCGGCCGGATCGCCGAGGCGATTCCCGAGCAGACCGTCGAGCAGGGCCCGGAGTCCGGCGCCCTCCTCGTCCTCGGCTGGGGGTCCACGTACGGCGCGATCTCGAAAGCAGTCGAGCGCTCCCGACGCCGCGGGCTGGACGTGTCGCACGCCCACCTGCGCTGGCTGTGGCCCTTCCCGAGAAACCTCGAGAAGCTGCTGGCCGGGTTCGAGCACGTCATCGTGCCCGAGAACAACGCCGGTCAGCTCGTGCAGGTGATCCGGGCCACGTTCGGCGTGCCGGCCGAGGGCCTGAACCGCGTGACCGGGCGGCCGTTCCGCATCCGAGAGATCGAGACGGCGATCGAGAACGCCCTCGCCGGGACGGAGGTGGCAGGATGAGCGACGCAACGACGACGACGGCGCCGACGCTGGCGGCGAGAGACTTCGCTTCCGACCAGGAAGTCCGCTGGTGCCCCGGCTGCGGAGACTATGCGATCCTCAAGGCCGTGCAGAAGGCGCTGGCGAGCGTCGGCGCGACCCGCGAGGGGACCGTGTTCGTATCGGGCATCGGCTGCGCGGCCCGCTTCCCGTACTACATGTCGACCTATGGCTTCCATACGATCCACGGGCGGGCCCCGGCCCTGGCTACGGGCCTGAAGCTGGCCAATCCGGAGCTCGACGTATGGGTGATCTCGGGAGACGGGGACGCGTTGTCGATCGGCGGCAACCACCTCCTGCACGTGCTGCGTCGCGACGTGAACCTGCAGATCCTCCTGTTCAACAACGAGATCTACGGGCTCACCAAGGGGCAGGTGTCCCCGACCTCGAAGGTCGGCACGATCACGCCTTCCACGCCACGCGGCTCGGTGGCGAATCCCGTCCACCCGGTGTCGCTGGCCCTCGGGGC
>JASFRN010000121.1:0-8009 GCA_050114915.1 Gemmatimonadales bacterium
GATCCCCATCGCGAAGTCCCACGACACGACGCTGTGCACGGAGAGCACCAGCGGCGTCGCGATGCCGGCCAGGTAGAGGTAGAGACGCCGGTAGTGCGCCCAGTCGCGCACCGACCCCTGCCAGCCGAGCGACAGGGCGCCGTAGATCTTCTTCCGCAGCCCGGTGAACTTGTCGCGCAGCCCGGCGATGTCGGGGATGAGGCCGAGATACCAGAACACGAGGCTGATCGTGAAGTACGTCCCGATCGCGAACATGTCCCACACCAGCGGCGACCGGAAGTTGGGCCAGATCAGTCGCGTCGAGGGGTACGGGATCAGGTAGTAGAAGTACCAGACGCGGCCGAGGTGGATGAGCGGGAACAGGCCCGCGGTCATGACGGCGAAGATCGTCATCGCCTCGGCGGCGCGGTTGATCGTTGTGCGCCAGCCCGAGCGCAGCAGATAGAGAACCGCGGAGATCAGCGTTCCGCTGTGCGCGATACCCACCCAGAAGACGAAGTTGACGATGTACACGCCCCAGCCGACGGGGTTGTTGATGCCCGCCACCCCGAGGCCGTCGCGGATCTGAATCGCCCAGGCCGTGCCTCCGAGCACGATGCCCAGGGCCGTGATTCCGAGCAGCAGCCAGAAACGCCACGGGGGCGTCTCGATCGGCCGCGTGATGTCGCGATTGGCGTCCGCGAGCGTCGGGTGAGGAATCTCGTGTTCAGCAGTCGCCATGGAGTCCTTCGGCCTTCGATACGATCCGTCCGTTCAGCGGATCAGCCATGCGTCGCAGCCTCCGGCTGGTGGTCCGTTTCTTCGTGGTCGGCCCCGGAGCCGTGCTCGTCGTGTTCCACGACGGGCGCGTACGTCACCGACTTGAGGTAGGTGATCGCGGGGCGTGTATTGAGCTCCTCGAGGAATCCGTAGCCGCGCGACCCCTTGGCGATGCGCGACACGGTGCTCGCGGGATCCTTCAGGTTGCCGAACGTGATCGCCTGCGTGGGGCAGGTCTGCATGCAGGCGGTCTGCATCTCGCCGTCCTGCACCGGCCGTCCCTGGGCCTTCGCGTCGAGCTTGGCGCGGTTGATCCGCTGCACGCAGAACGTGCACTTCTCCATCACGCCCTTCTGGCGGACGGTCACGTCGGGGTTCAGCTGCAGGTTCAGCGGGTACGGGTGTTCGTACGTGAACCAGTTGAACCGGCGCACCTTGTACGGGCAGTTGTTCGCGCAGTAGCGGGTGCCCACGCAGCGGTTGTAGACCTGCGCGTTGAGCCCCTCGGGGTTGTGGTACGCCGCGTAGACGGGGCAGACCGGCTCGCACGGGGCGTCGCCGCACTGCTGGCAGAGCACCGGCATGTGGACGGTCTGGAAGCCCTCGTCCTCGGTCTCCTCGTAGTACCGCATGATCTGCATCCACGACATCTCGCGGCCCTGGTGACAGAGATCCTCGCCGACCGTCGGCAGGTTGTTCTCCGCATAGCAGGCCGTGACGCAGGCGCCGCAGCCGTTGCAGGCGTTGAGGTCGATCGTCATGCCCCAGCGGTAGGGGCTGTCGGCGTCCGAATCCCACGCCGCCTCGACGAGCTCCGTGAGGTCGACGTGGTGGGCCTGCTGGGCGGTGAGGGCCGCGTCGACGCTGATCAACTCGCTGATCTCGCGGCCCATGTCGGTGTCGTGGCCCTGCATGATCGGGAGGCTGCCGCGCTCGCCGACCGCCGTGATCTCGGCCGCGGCGCCGGCGTAGGCGAGGGCGCCGCTGCGCGGATCGGCCGTGCCGTCGAGCAGCGACAGCGCCTGCACGCCACGCCCCGACGCGAGGCGGCCGTATTCCGTGTGGCCCTGACCGATCGGCACCGCGACCACGTCGGGCCGGACACCCCGGTAGACGAAGGCGGGGGCCTGCACCTTGCCGGCCTCCGTGCTCACCTCGACGAGGTCGCCGGTTCGGATTCCGAGCGGCTCGGCCGTCGCCGGGTTCAGCTCCACCCACGAACCCCATACCGCCTTCGTGACGGCGTCGGGCAGCTCCTGCATCCACGACCGGTTCGCGCCGCGGCCATCGTAGAACTGGGCGGTCGGGTAGAGCACGAGCGACATTCCGTCGCCGGGCTCGGGCATCGTGAACTGATGGTTGGCCGCTGCCGCGCTGAGCGGGGGGGCGGCCTCGGTCGCGGCGGCCTCGGCCGGCGCGCGCCGCACCGGCGTGCCGTCGCTCAGCGTCTCGAACCACCATCCCTCGAAGTCCGAGCCGCCGACCGCCTGCCAGGCGTTCTGCAGGTAGGCGCCGTAGCTGTCGACGCCCATGTCGCGGCCGGCCGCCGCGGCGATCGCGAGCAGGATGTCTTCGCGCTGGCGCGTGTCGAACACCGGCCGCATGACCGGCTGCTGAAGCCCGAAGGTGCCGGGGCTCAGCTCGACGTCGCCCCACGATTCGAGCTCGTGGCTCGAGGGGAGGATCCAGCCGGCGGTCGCCGCCGTCTCGTCGAGGTGGCTCGACAGCGAGATGTGGTTCGCGACGTCGGTCAGCGCCGCCGCGAAGCCCGACGCGGCGGGCAGCGCGTACGACGGGTTGACGCCGACCGTCACGACGGTGCGGAATTCTCCCTCGCGCAGCCTGGCGGCGAGCGCCCGCATCTCGGCGTAGGTGGAGGCCGAGCCGCGGATCGGGCCGCTCCCGAACTGCACGGTCGTGCCGATCGCGCCCATCACGTAGTTGAGGATCGCTACCGCGAGGTGCACTTCGGTCGCGTAGACGCCCTGTCCGGAGATGTCCGGCGGCAGGGCTACGGGCGCGGAGGCTTCGGCCAGCTGGCGGCCGAGCTCCGTGATCTTGTCCGCCGAAACGCCCGATACCTCTGCGACGGCTTCGGCCCGGAAGGGCGCCAGCACGCCGCGTACCCGGGCGGCCGGGCCGCCGCCACGACGTTCGGCCACCTCGCGGGCGACGGCGAGCGCCACGCTCGCCTCGCTGCCGGCGCGGGCCGGGAGCCAGGTGTCGGCGTTCGTGCCGGTGAGCGACAGGCGCGGACCGACGAAGGTCAGGCGCGCAGGCTCTTCGCCGTCCTCGATCGAGCGAGCCTCGGCGAACCGGCCCGCGAGCTCGACCGGGGCGAGCCAGGTGGCCTGGAAGTCGGCGCCGAAGGACACGACGTGGTCGGCGGATGCGAGATCATAGGCCGGGATCTCGGCCCGGCCGAAGGCGATGTCGTTCGCCGCGCGCATCGCCTCGTGGCCCAGCGGCTCCCAGGAGACCCACTCGACGCCCATCGTCTCCGCCCAATCGGACAGGAACTGGGCGGCCGTGCCGGTGGCCGGCGGAGTGAGCAGGAGGGTGCGCCCGGCGCCGACCGCGGCGGCCGCCGCCTTCACCGCGTCCTCCCACGTCGACTCCTGCCACGCGCCGCTCACCTTCTCCTGCGGCCCCTGCACCCGGTCCGGATCGTAGAGGTCCTGCAGCGTGCTGTGGGCGAGCGCGGACAGGTTGCCGCGATTCGGAAACTCCGGGTTCCCCTCGAGCTTGATCACGCGGCCGTCGCGCACCCAGGCGTGCACCCCGAGCGGCTCGGGGCCCGCGTGGGCGAGGACGGTCGAGTAGGTCACGTTCGTGCCGGGGACGATGTCGTCCGGGGGCACGAGATAGGGGATGAGCTTGTCGCCGACGTCGGGGGGGCCGCAGCTGGCCGCCGCGGCGCCTGCTCCCGCCACGCCGAGCACCTTGAGGAAGTCCCGCCGGGAGGTCGTCTGTCCGTTGGTCGTGTTGTCGCCGTTGTTCATGCCGGTCCGTTATCCGGAATCGCGGGAAATGCGAATCAGTAGTGGCAGACGGTGCAGTCGATCGGTCCGCGGTGCGCACCGTACTCTTCATCGATCTTGCGCGGATACAGTCCCACCGGCTGCCGGCCCTCGGGCATCGGCGGCGGCGGGAACTGGGCCGCGATCAGACGATCCGTCGCGTAGTCGGTTTCCTGCCCCTCGCCCATGTGGCAGGAGAGGCACCAGCCCATCTTCAGCGAATTCACCTGGGAGACGCGGTCCATCTTCTCGACTTCGCCGTGACACTCCGAGCACGCGACCTGGTTGCGGATGTGGGCCTCGTGGGGGAATTGGACGAAGTCGGGCAGCTTGTGGATGCGCTTCCACTCGACGGGCTGTCCGTTGTTGTACATCTCGCGCAGCTGCTGAATCGGCTGGAGCTGCGAGCCCACGATGCGATGGCAACCCATGCAGACCTCGACCGGCGGAATCGTCGCGACCGGGGAGACTTGCGTACCACCGTGGCAGTACGCGCACTGCATGTTCAGCTCCTGGGAGTGGAACCGATGATTGAACGGGATCGGCTGCTCCGGGCCTTCGGTCGCGTTGACGTGGGCGTCGATGGCCTGCTGGGCCGTCATCCCCGTCGGCGTGTGCTCGATGATGGGCAGCAGGGGACGCAGCGAATCGGCGCGCGCCGTGCCGGCGTCCGCCGGGCTCATCTGCCGGGCCGGGCCCGAAGAGGCTCCCGCCGTGTCGTCGCCGGAATCGCCGAGACTTCCGGCCGCCGTGGCGAGGCCTGCGGTGCCGGCCACGGCCAACAGGACTACCAAAAATTTCCTGGATGGGATCATCAGTGCTGTTCTCTGTAACGACGGGACGATGGGTGCCGAACAGGTGCGGATCGTACGGCCCGGCTACCGACGAGGCGCGAGACGGTAAGCCGCGTCAAGGTATCATCATGCGATTGGGACGCAAGACGAATCGGGCGGTGGTCACGGCAGCGGAATCGACCAGCGGGGCGAGTAGAGCCGGACGGCCACCGAGCCCGTGAACACTGTTCGATCGTCGCCCGCGGCGTGGGCGTAGTTGCCGATCCGCGAGATGCCGAGATCCCACTCCGCCGCCACGTCGATCGGCCCCTTCCGCCACCAGCGGCCGGCCAGCGCGGGCCGCACGGTGGTCTCGACGACGCCCGACAGCAGGCGGGCTTGATCGGGCAGGTCTTCGGCGGGTGGCCGGAGCATCCGGAAGTCGCCTTCACCTTTCCGCTGAACGTCGAGCCGCGGACCGAGCTGGAGCGCCGGCGTGACGAACCAGTCGGCCTCGAGCGTCGCGAGCCAGAAGTCCGCCTTGTCCCATCCGAGCCCGACGCCGTCCAGGGAATACTCCTCCCACGGCCGGCTCGTTCGATAGGCGAGGCTCTGGATCGCGGTGTACTGGGCCCCGATCCGCAGGCCGGGCGCGAGACGGGTCAGCTCGATCCCCACCGAGCCCCCCAGCTGGCAGCAAGAGCCCTCGCGGTTCGTCGCGTCGGCCAGCAGGCTGCCGTTGAGCGTCACGCCGTCGGCGGCCCGCCACCAGACGTCGACCTGTCCGAGCTTGTTGTGCGGTGCTTCTTCCTCGGACAGCGCGATCTGCCACACCGAGATCGGGTTGACGAGCGAGAACCGGAAGCGCCCGTCGGGCCCCCCGTGCAGCGCCGCCTCCGACACGGCGATCGCCAGCCGGTCGCTCGGGCGGACCTCCAGCCTGTGCATCGAGAGATAGCGCGTCGTATCCCCGGCGAAATCTCCGGGCGCCGCGATCGAGCCGATGAGGAAGACGCGGTCCGTGCCGAGCCGATAGCCGATCTCGTCTTCCGAGTAGGGATTCGCCGAGCGCAGGAAGCCGTCGATCGACGCCGGCCCCCAGTTGCGATCGAGCCGGCCGAAGGAGAGCCGGAAGTAGGGGATCTGAAGCTCGAGGTAGGCTTCCTTCGCCCGCAGCGAGAGATCGTTGAACACCGGGATATCGCGGGGTGGAGTCACCTGGCCGTCGGGGAAGCGCGGGTCGTGCCGATAGATACCGTCCCGCCGCATGCGTACGCCACCGGCGACGTACGGCGAGCTACCCGTGACGCGCAGCTCCGCCTCCTCGAGCGCCCGCCCGTCGCCGAACCGGCCGTCGAGAATCGCCTGCAGCGGATCCGGGTGCGTCTGCGACACGTAGCGCCCGCCGGCCATGAGGCCGAGGTCGATGCGAATGGGTGGCGGCTCACCGCCGACCGGCTGCCGCCGCCGGCTTCTCTCACGGGCCCGTTCACGACGCGAAGGAGCGGGCGCCAGCTCGGCCAGCAGCCGCTCGCGGAGCTTCGCCTCCGTCGCCGAGAGTCGACGCGGGCGCAGGGCCGCGACGGCCCGAACGACGTCTGAGATCCGGTAGGGCCGGGTCATCGGCGACAGTGACGTGATGTCCCCTCGCGCGATCCACAACTGGAGCGCCGGATAGGCCCAGTGATCGAGGGAGAGGTAAGGCGAGGCGGCGGGTGCCTGTACCCGGGCGGGGGTCGCTTCGCGCCTGTGTTGTGCGGTGGCCAGCGGGGGCGCAGCCAGCGCCGCCAGGGCGAGACCGGCGATCACGCTCCGAAAGCGATGCCCCGTGAAGGGCGCGATGAACGCATGCATGGGATCAGATTCGGCGTTGCGTCGACGATCGGCAACCGGCGCAAGTGCTGTCAGCTTGCCACGATGTGCCGGAAATCACCGGCCTCGCGGTGTCCGCAGCGGCCTGGCCGGTACGCCGAGTGGCCAGCCGGCAGGCCTGTTTGAGCCCGAATTCTCAGCATGATCGCCATTTTGGCATGCGTCGTGCTCGGGAAAGCCGTGTTGAACGCGCCGAGCGCACCGACATCGGACCCGACGCAGAGGAGCCCCCCCGTGGCTGAAGGACATACTACGAGATCCCTGGGACGCGCCTCCACGCTGTCGCTGGACAGCCCGGAGTGGTCGCTGAAGGGAGCGGTGGGGCCGACCGTACCGCCTCGAGCCCTCTTCCTGTCGCTGGCCGCGCTCATCGCGGCCGGGGTCGCGAACATCTGGCTGCCGGAAGGCGTCGAGCAGTTCTCGGCCTATCTGTGGCTGCTGGCCCTGGTGCCTCCGTTCCTGTTCGCCTACTACCGCGGCTGGCGCGGCGCCGCCGCCGGACTCGGCGCGGCGATGCTCGTCCGGATCGGGCAGCAGATCGCCGCTTCTACGCTCTCGGGCGGGGCGCCGGAATGGCACATGACGGGCTACACGGCCGGCATCTTCTTCGTGGTCTCGATGGGCATGGGCACCGTCACCGAGCTCATGCAGCGTCGCACGTTCGAGGCGCTGCGACTCGCGTGCGCGGATCCGCTCACCGGGCTCGGAAACCGGCGCGTTCTCGAGTTCGTTCTCGAACGCCACGTGGCGGGCGCCGCCCGCGGGATCCACGCCTCGATCGTGACGTTCGACCTGGACAACTTCAAGACCTACAACGACACGCACGGTCACGCGGCGGGGGACGAGGCGCTGCGGTTGTTCTCCCGCGTGCTCGTCGAGGAGTCGCGCGCCTCGGATCTCCCGGTGCGCTCGGGCGGCGAGGAGTTCATCGTCGTGCTCGCGGGGACGAACGCGAAGGGAGCCGCCGTCTACGCGGAGCGCGTCCGTCGTCGGATGGAGGAGGTCGAGACCTCGACCGGTGAGCGCCTCACGGTGTCGGCCGGCGTCGCCGCTACGCTGGCGGATCGGCGGGATGCGACGGAACTGCTGGGGGCTGCCGACGGGGCGCTCTACGAGGCGAAACGCCGCGGCCGGAACCAGGTGGTCGTCGACGGGGCCGACGAGCCGCAAATGGACGTCGCGGCCTGAGTCGGGACAGCGCCAGCGGCGCTGACGAGCCTCTGAATCAGGCTCGGGTGGAACGAAGTTGATCGAACCTTCTAATCGGGGCGCCCGGATTCGAACCGGGGACCTCTGCGTCCCGAACGCAGCGCTCTACCGGACTGAGCCACGCCCCGAAGTACTGTTTCCCTCAAGCGGGTGACCGGGTTCGAACCGGCGACCTCAACCTTGGCAAGGTTGCGCTCTACCAGCTGAGCTACACCCGCGGAGCCACCGGTCGGAATTGAACCGACGACCGCTCGATTACGAATCGAGTGCTCTACCGCTGAGCTACGGTGGCGGTGGAAGTGGAGCCGGCGGGAGTCGAACCCGCGACCTCATGAGTGCGATTCATGCGCTCTCCCAACTGAGCTACGGCCCCAGG
>JASFRN010000122.1:0-7963 GCA_050114915.1 Gemmatimonadales bacterium
ACCGTGATGTCTTCGAACCGCCGCGTGCGCAGCAGCTCCTCGAGGGCGTCGAGGATGCGTTCGAACGTCGCCCGGCTGCGCTCCTGCCGCGGCGGCGTGACACGACGCTTCTTCGGATCGATCGCGGCCATCCGTCTCGCCTCCCGTGATAAAATAGAACGCTGCTCTAATTATAGGACGTGACGAGCCGCTAATTGGTTTCACGAGAGCGGAGCAACCCGGGTCAGGCCGAAGCGGCTCCCGGCAGGAGCCGGCGGTAGGCCAGGGGGGTGAGACCGAGACGGCTGGAGAACTCTCGGGTCATGTGCGCCTGATCGGCGTAACCGGTTGCATACGCGGTGGCCGCGAGCGGCTCTTCGCCGGCCCCGATCCGGTTCGCGGCCCTGCGGAGCCGCTCTCGGACCCGGTACTCGGTCGGCGGCACGCCGTACCAGCGGCGGAACTCGCGGCTCAGGTGTACCCGGTGCACGCCCTCCCCCGTCGCGAGGTCCGAGATCGGCGGGACCTCTCTCCCCTGGCCGATGGCCTCGTCGAGCGCCTCGCGCACACGCTGGAGCCAGGCCGGGGGTCGGCCCGCCGGTCGGCGGCGGTCGGCTCCGTCGAGAGCGGCCAGCGCATCTTCGACGGCATCGTCCAGCCGGATCTCCGCCGCCCTCCCGATCACCGCGGCCGCGAGGCGGACGAGCGCCCGCGCCGCCGGAGCGCCGTCGATCCACTGCCAGCGATCGACGGGACATCCGGCATCGGCCGCGCGGCGCAGCGCCTCCGATGACGGAACCACCTGGACGAGCGTCGTGCCGGCGTCCAGGAAGAGGTTTTCGTGCCGCGTTCCCCGCGGCTTCACCACCAGATCGAGTGCCCCGGCGAGCGCCCGATGGGCACCGGAATCCTCACGCAGGCGACCAGTCAGGACCATCGAGATCGCCGTAGAACCATGTTCGTGCGGCTCGAGGTGCAGGCCAGCCGGATACTGCATCACGTCGACGTGGGACCCGTCGGACGATCGAAGCTCGGATACCAGCTCCGCCATTTACCCTCCCATATGGGGACCGGGATGTTACATGTGTTCAATACGACGGAGTTCGGGCCGCCGAAGTTGCAGCCGGGAAACACGCGCGGACCCGACTCACGTACTGGATGCAGGGAGGCAGAGGAAGATGAGATCGACGAGTCGAAGGCTGGTGATGGCCGGAGCGATGCTGACGATGGTGGCGTGCGCCGGAGACGGGCAGACGCTGAGGGAGGATCCCGGGCTGCGAGATCGCCTGCAGCCGCTGGCCGAACAGGCGATGGCCCGGGGCCTGGCGCCCGGTCTCCAGGTCGCCGTCGTCATGCGCGACGGACGGATGTGGACCGAATCGTTCGGGACGGCCGACATGAACACGGGACGGCCGGTGACCGACGAGACGCGTTTCTACACGGCGTCGACCTCGAAGGCGCTGACGGCGCTCGCGGCGGCCCGCTATGCGCACCAGGGGAAGCTCGACCTCGACGCCAGCCTGGCCGACGCGTTCCCGCCGGGTGCGCGCTTCCACCCGGACTACGATCCGACGACGGCCACGGTGCGCGATCTCCTCACGCACACGCACGGTCTGCAGCAGGGCCCGATCAGCGTCCGGATCGCTTTCACGGGCCAGATCACGAACGAGAAGATCCTCGAGCTCCTGCCCGTTCACCCGCCGCGCGCCGACCGGAAGTTCTCCTACTCCAACTTCGGGTACGACCTGATCGGGTTCCTGCTCGACCCGGATCACACGCGCGGCTGGAAAGAGGTCGAGCAGCACGAGGTCCTCGACCCGCTAGGGATGACCCACACGACGTCGTACCGCTCCCGGATCCCCGACTCGCTGCTCGCTTTTCCGCACGAAACCGGGCCCGACGGCATGGGGCGGATCCGGCTGGCCAAGGGCGACGCGAACCTCGGAGCGGCGGGAGGGCACTTCACGACGGCGACCGACCTGGCGCGGCTTCTCCTGGCCGAGCTCAACCACGGCCGGCTGGACGGCGAGCAGGTGATCCCGGCGGCGGTGATCGACGAGACGCAGCGCGCCCAGGTTCCCCAGCAGCGGGAATTCCTGCACTACAAGCGACATGCCTGGGGGCTCGGCTGGGACATCGGCACGGTCGACGGCGACACGGTCAT
Organism: Gemmatimonadales bacterium; assembly: GCA_050114915.1. Classification (GTDB taxonomy): domain Bacteria; phylum Gemmatimonadota; class Gemmatimonadetes; order Palauibacterales; family Palauibacteraceae; genus JARFPW01. Next base: position 2,144 of record JASFRN010000122.1, read on the forward strand.
CCACCGCCCCGGAGGATTCGCCGGCTACTACTCGAACGTGGCGTTCCTTCCGAACTACGGTTTCGGCGTCGTGGTGCTGAGCAACGGCGGGAGCGCCGGGACGCGCCTCGCGGAGCTCGTGGCGGGGGCGATCTACGACGAGTTGCGGGGCCGGGACGACCCGCAGGGTCGGCTCGACCGGGGACTCGACGATCTCGCCGGCCTGCTGGCCGATCGGCAGGCGCAGATGCAAGAGCGCATCGCGAGCTTCTCGCTGCTCGACGCACCCCGACGCCCCCTGACGGCCTACACGGGCACCTACGCCGACGACCTCATCGGTACCGCGCAGATCGTGGCCGACGGCCGGAACCTCCGGTTCAAGATGGGCATGGTCGAGTGCGAGCTGTTGCAGAAAGACGTCGACGGTGACGTGTTCTTCGCGCAGATCATCGACAACGACGACCAGGTCAGCTTCGAGTTCGGAGACGGGCCGGAGGCGACGGGCCTGACGATCCGCGGGACGGGGCTGACGCTGACCCGGCGGTAGCCGTCGGCGGCGGGTCAGGCGGCCCGCCGGCCATTGACGCGGCATGCGGGGCGCCTGAGTCTGCCCCGCATGTCACGCTCCCGCCGTCCCGCTGAGCCGCCCGCGGCCGCGATCCTCGCGATCGCGGCCGCGTGGTCCTGTCTCTGCGTCCCGGCGGCCGGGGCGCAGGAGTCCGCGGAGACGTCACGATCTTCCGCGCGAGCGCCCGCGACGGTCGAGTGTCCGGACGGCCTCGAGGTCCTGGTCGACGCGGGATTCGCCGGGCGGGCCGGGCTCGAGCCTGGAGACTCTCTGCGGGTGGGCCCCACGCCCGCCGCCGCCTGCGTCGCCCGGGTCGCGGGCACCTTCGTGCCCCCACCCGACCCGGCGACGCTCACCCGCGAGCGACCGCGTTTCCTGTTCCACCTGCCCGACCTGGCGCGGCTGGCCGACCGGCCGGACGCCGTCGACCGGTTCACCCTGAAGTTGCGACCCGGCGTCGACCCGGACTCGGTGGTCGCGACGCTCGCGCCGATCATGCCCGGGGCCCGGGTGATGAGCGCCACCGAGCTCGCCGACCAGTCGTCGGCGACGTTCAACGTGATCCGCCGTTTCCACGTCGCGATCGCCTGGATCACCCTCACCGCGAGCGGCGTGTTCCTCGCCTGCCTTATGATCCTGCGGGTGCAGCAGCGCCGGCTGCCGGTCGCCGCCCTGCGACTGACGGGGATCTCGAAGCGCACGCTGTTCCTGTGGCTGTTGCTCGAGACCACGGCGGTCTCGATCCTCGGCGGTATCGCCGGCCTGGGGATCGGGCTCCTCGCCTCCGACGCGATCAACGCCTTCTACCAGCGCCGTTACGACACGGCGCTGCTGTTCTCGCTCGTCGGCCCCGATTCTCTCGTGCCGGCGCTGGGGCTCGCGGTGGTGCTCGGCCTCGGCGCGGGCTGCGTCGCGGCGGCGCTCCTGCTGCACGCCGATCCGCTGGCCGAGGCCGGCCGATGATCGCGCGCTGCGCGCTGCGGGAGCTGACGCGTCACCCGCTTCGTACCCTGCTCGCGGTGGCCGGCGTCGCCGTGGCGGGAGCGATGCTGGTCGACATGCTGATGCTGTCGAACGGCTTGCAGACGAGCTTCCGCGAGCTGCTCGAGAGCGCCGGATACGAAATACGCGTGTCGCCGGCGGGCACCCTCCCCCTCGACACCGAGGCGACGATCCGCGATGCCGGCGATCTCCTCCGACGCCTGCGCGCGGCGCCGGGCGTCGCCGAGGTCGCGCCGGTCCTCGCCGCGAACCTGTCGGTCGGAGGCGACGCGGATCGCAGCGTGTTCGCGCTCGGCGTCGACCCCGAGAACCAGGGCGTGTTCCGGATGCTGAGCGGCCGGCCGCCGGGCCCGGAAAGCGTGGTACTGGGCCCGGGAGACGCCGACACGCTCGCCGCCGGCGATACCCTCTCGCTCGCCGCTTTCGGGACGCTGGGCGCCGTGGCCGGCACGGCCCCGCGAGCGCTCCGAGTCAGCGGCAGGGCCCGCTTCCTCTACGTGTCGGAGTCCGAGACCCCGGTCGCGCTGGAGCTCGGCACCCTGCAGGATCTCACGGGCCGGACCGACCAGGTGTCCTTCGCGATGGTGGCGACCGTCCCGGGAGCCGATCCCGACTCGGTCGCCGCTCGACTCGCCGGGCAGTTTCCGGAGGTGCGAATCGTCTCGATCGGCGAGCTGGTGGCCCAGGCGGAGCAACGGCTCAGCTACTTCCGCCAGCTCGCGTTCATCCTCGGAAGCGTCAGTCTCGTCGTCGCGGCCCTGCTGATCGGGACGATCGCCTCGGTGTCGATCAGCGACCGCTACGGAACGATCGCGGCCGCCCGGGCCATCGGCATCTCCCGCCGCAGCATCCTGCTCACGCTGCTGCTCGAGAGCCTCGCGCAGTCGATCGTCGCCGTGGCGCTCGGCCTGGCGCTCGGCCTCCTCACCTCGCGGCACCTCGAGCGGATCCTCTCGGATTTCCCGGGATTGCCCGAAGCCGTCCGCTTCTTCGTGCCCGACGCCCGCATCCTCGGGGTCGCGGCCGCCGGGATCCTCGGCGTCGCCGCGCTCGCCGCCCTGGCCCCCGCCTGGCGAGTGACCCGCATGAACATCGCCACCACCCTGCACCGCGAGGAACCTTGACTCCGTTGCTCGAAGCCCACGATCTGCACCGCACCTACGAGCTCCAGGGCGAGCCCGTCCACGCCGTGCGCGGAGCTTCGCTCGCCGTCCCGACCGCCGATTTCCTGGCGATCGTCGGGCCGAGCGGCTCCGGCAAATCGACCCTGCTCCACCTTCTCGCGGGAGTCGATCGTCCCACGTCCGGGGTCGTTCGAATGGAGGACGTCGTCGTCTCGGCGCTCGGAGATCGGGACCGCGCCCGGCACCGACTCCTCCGGGTCGGGCTCGTGTTCCAGCGCTTCCACCTGCTGCCGATGCTGACGGCGCTCGAGAACGTGGAGATCCCGATGGCCGAGGCCGGCGTCGGCCGGCATGAACGCGAGGAGCGGGCCGCCGGCCTGCTCGATCGCGTCGGTCTCGGCGATCGCCTGCGGCACCGGCCCGGCGAGCTGTCGGGCGGACAGCAGCAGCGGGTCGCGATCGCCCGGGCGCTGGCGAACCGACCGCCCCTGCTCCTGGCCGACGAGCCCACGGGCGAGCTCGACCGGAAGACGGGCGAGGGCATCCGCGCCCTGTTCGCGGAACTGCGGGCGGACGGCATGGCGATCGTGGTCGCGACGCACGATCAGCACCTGGCCGATGCGGCCGACCGGGAATTGTGGATGGTGGACGGCCGCCTGCGCAGCGAGGCGCCGTGATCTTCCGCCTCGTCTGGCGGTCGATCCGCTTCGCGCCCGGCCGCTCGCTGCTCATGCTCGGCGGCTACGCCCTGGGCGTCGGGGTGATGGTCGCCCTGCTGTCGATCGGCGACGCGATGGTGTCGCAGTCGCGGGACCGCGACCTGGTCGGCGGCGGCGACCTCGCCGTACTCCCCGCCGGGATCGACCTCGAGACGCTGCGCACCGGCGGGGTGAGCTCGCTGTACTTCGACATCGACCTCGCCAGGTATTACCAGCGCGAGGTGCTCGCGGGACCGCGCCTGGCCCGCTCCGTCGAAGCCGCCGCCCCGTGGCTCGACGACGAGCTCCTCTACGCCCGGATCGGCGATTCGACCTGGGCGATCAGCGCGGGCGGAGAGATCCCGTCGGCGGCCGCGGCCCTCGGTGTCACCCCCGACCTGCGCTCCGGCTCGTGGGCGGACGCCGACACCGATCGGCGCTGGGCCGATCCGACCGAGGACGAACGACTGGCCGACGTGGACGCCCTGCACGCGCCGCCGCCCGAAGCGGCCGGCGACTCGTCGTGGGCGGAATGGCACTATTTCAACGTCCTGTCGCCCGACGGCGAGCGCTGGCTCTACCTGACCTACCTGGTGGGCGGCGATTTGCGGGGCGGCGCGTGGGGCGGGCAGCTCCTCGGAACCTGGGTCGAAGCGAACGGCGGCGAGCGGGTATACGAGCGAAGCTTCGGCCCGGACGCGGTCCGCTTCGAGCCGGGCCGGCCGGAGCTGGTGATCGGCTCCGACAACCGGGTGCGGATCGAGGACGGCATCTATCGCCTGAACGCCGTCGTCCCCGCCGCGGAAGGCCGGGGCGCGCTCACCGTGGACCTGCAGATCGACCCGGCGCCGCATCGCTATCTCCCGGCCCTCGACATCTCGCCCGGCGCCTTTCCCTCGGGCTACGCGGTGCCGGTGCTGCGGGGCAGCGCCCGGGGCTCGGTCTGCGTGGACGGGCGCTGCGAAGACTGGACGGACGCCCGGGCCTATCACGATCACAACTGGGGCGTGTGGCGCGACGTCACCTGGGACTGGGGCCAGTTCCAGCTCGGCGAATGGTCGATCATCTACGGCGGGATCGCCCGGGACACGTCCGCCTCCGTCCCGGCCTCCGCGGAGGGCGCCCGGTTCCTGTTCGCACTCGACAGCCTCGGGCTGGCGGCCGTGCTTCCGATACGCTCTGTCGAATACACATGGAGCGCGGACGGACCGACGCGCATGGTGCTCGACGCGGGGCGGGGCGACGACGCGCTTCGGCTCGAGGCCGACGTCGATCACGTGCGCTCCACGGTCGCGGATCCGCGGGCCGGCCGGCGTAACGTGTTCTATCAGCTGCGGGCCGGCGCGACCCTCTCCGGCCGCCTGCCGGGCGGCCCCGTTTCGGCCGACGGCGACGGCTTCTTCGAGACCTGGCGCCGCAACGTGCCGACGCCCGCCGACGGACCATAACTCTCTCTTCCGCATATCATTACAGGACGTCGGCGGGATTCCTCGTGGAATGCTCGCGGATCGTCGCTACGCAGAAACATCGATGGCTACGTGGAAGGGAGACGCCATGAATTGGGATACGATCGAAGGCAATTGGAAGCAGTTCAAGGGCAAGATCCGGCAGCAGTGGGGCAAGCTCACCGACGACGATCTCGATCGGATCGCCGGCAAGCGGACGGAACTCATCGGGCGCCTGCAGGAGCGCTACGGCAAGACGCGCGATGCGGCCGAGGAGATGGTCGACGAGTGGGTGACCCGCCTGAAGGTGAAGCAGACGGCGGACGCCGGCCCGACGGCGGAGAAGACGCACGAGAAGCAGGGGCAGACCGTCGGCTGAACCGCCGGTCGCTCGCGCATGATCACGAAGGGCCCGCTTCGGCGGGCCTTTCGCACATCAGCGTGTCAGGGACGGACGACGTCCCGTCTACGGGTTGATTCCGTAGACACGCAGAGCGCCCCGTCGTGCCCGGTCGCGAACGACGTGCACCGCGACGAGCTCGATCGCCGCCGTTCCCAGCACGATCAGCAGCACCCACGCCACCTGCGGCAGGCGCGTCGGCTCGCGCAGCTGCAGGAAGTACCACGACGAGACGGCCATCCGCAGGCCCGTCTCGCCGTGCGACCCGTCGCGCACGTGGAAGGCGACGGGGACGAGCGCCCCCGGCTGGAAGGGGGCGTCGGCTGCCAGCGGTCGTCGCAGAATCACCGTCCAGCGGCCGTCGACCCAGGCGGCCCGGCTGCTCACTCGCTGATGTTCGGCCGGCAGGGCTTCCGGGAGACGCTCGACCCCGACCGCCCGGAGCTCCGCCACCTCGCCCTCCCCCGTCCAGCGCCACAGGTCGACGGGATGTCGTGCGTCGCCGTACACGAAATGGGGAAGCACCGGCCCGTCGTGCGATGCCGGGAACAGTAGCTCCAGCGCGTCTCGATACGTCCCCCGACGACGCTCGCCGCCGGGCAGG
>JASFRN010000123.1:0-7790 GCA_050114915.1 Gemmatimonadales bacterium
GACCGGAATGCCCAAGCCCGTCATCGCCGCGATCAACGGTCCCGCGGCGGGAGGCGGCGCCAACCTGGCCCTGTGCTGCGACCTCCGCATCGCCGCTACGACCGCTTCGATCGGACAGACGTTCAACCGCATCGGGCTCCACCCCGACTGGGGCGGCACGTGGATCGTCCCGCGGCTGGTCGGACCGGCCCGCGCCGCCGAGCTGTTCATGCTGGCCGAGATGGTCCCCGCCGAGCGGGCCCTCGAGATGGGACTCGTGAACCGCGTCGTGCCGATCGACGAGCTCGAGGACGCCGCGGCGGAATGGGCTTCGCGGCTCGCCGCCAAGCCGGCCCTGTCGCTCGCCCTAGCCAAGCAGGCGATTCGGCGCACCTGGACCTCGACGCTCGACGAGATGCTGAGCTTCGAAGCCGACGCCCAGGACCGCTGCTTCCGCTCGGACGACGCCCGTGAAGGCATCCGGGCGTTCACGGAGAAACGCACTCCCCGCTTCGGCCTGTCCGGGGCGGCGCACCGCGAACCGGAGTCGGAACGATGAGGGACCCCGTGGAGATCCGTAAGGCCACGGCCGACGACCTCGACGAGCTCGTCGCGCTGTGGGCGCACTACATACGCGTACACCGGAACAACCCGGCCTACCAGCTCTGCAAGGGAGACGGCCTCGACCAACGCCGGCAGCTGTTCGCGAAGCACGTCCAGGGCCCCGAGTCGTGCGTGTTCGTCGCGGCCCGACCGGACGGGGGCCTCGACGGGATGATCAGTTGCTTCGTCGAGAAGAACACGCCGTACTTCCTCCCCCCGCACTACGGGCGGATCCAGACGCCGTTCGTACGCCCGGAGGCGCGCAACCGCGGATACCTGAAGCGACTGCTGGGGGCGGCCTACCGCTGGGCCCGCGAGCTCGAGCTCACCGAGGTCCGGCTGTTCACCAGCGCACTCGATCCCGTGACCAACCGGCTCTCCGAAGAGTTCGGATTCGAGGCGTTCGAGATCGTGCGCCGCCGTCCCATCGAATGGGATTATCCGCAGGGCCGCACACCGTTCGACGAGCGCGACACGTGAGCTGCGAGACGGTTCCCCCGCTCGAGGGCCCCGTCGCCGTGCTCGGCGCGGGGACGATGGGACGCGGCATCGCGCACGTGAGCGCGCTGGCGGGTCACGAGACCCGACTGTTCGACATCGACGCCGGCGTGCTCGCCAACGCGCTCTCGTCGATCCGGGCCAACCTCGAGAAGGGCGTGGAGCTCCAGAAGGTCGAAGCCGGCGACCGCGACGCGGCGCTCGCCCGGCTCCACACCACGACGGAGCTCGCGGGCGCGGTGAACGGGGCCGACCTGGTGGTCGAAGCCGTGCCCGAGCGACTGGATCTGAAGCAGCGAGTGTTGTCCGAGGCGGCGGCCCTGGTCTGTCCGGCCACCGTGCTCGCCTCGAATACCTCCTCGCTGTCGATCTCGGCCATCGCCGCGGCGGTGGACGGTCCCGAACGCGTTGTCGGCCTGCACTTCTTCAACCCGGTGCACATCATGCCCCTGGTGGAAGTCGTCCGCGGCGCGCGGACCATGGAACGGGTCGTGGAGCAATCCGTCGAATTCGTCGAACGGCTGGGCAAGCAGCCGATCGTCGTCCGCGACTCCCCCGGTTTCGCCTCGTCGCGTCTCGGCGTCGCGCTGGGGCTCGAGGCGATCCGCATGCTCGAAGAGGGTGTGGCGTCGGTCCGGGACATAGACCGCGCGATGGAACTCGGCTACCGGCATCCGATGGGACCGCTGAAGCTCACCGACCTGGTGGGCCTCGACGTGCGGCTGGAGATCGCCCGCTATCTCCACCGCGAGCTCGGCAGCGACCGCTTCCGTCCGCCGGAATTGCTGGAGCGGATGGTCGAGGAGGGAAAGCTCGGCAAGAAGAGCGGCCGGGGATTCTACGAGTGGGACTGAGACGGGTCATTTCCGAATCACGGACCGAGGAACCGATATCATGAGTGACGTACTGCAGATCGAGAAGCTCGCGGGCCGGGTCGCCCTGCTGACGTTCAATCGCCCCGACAAGATGAACGCGCTCAACGCGGCCGTGCGAAAGGCCCTCGTCGAGGCGCTCGACGACCTGAGGAACGACGACGACGTACGAGTCGTCGTCCTCACGGGCGCCGGTGACCGTGCGTTCATCGCGGGAGCGGACATCGGCGAGTTCAAGGACGCGGGCGCCGTCGAGCAGTACCGCTCGATGCAGGAGGGCAACATCTACTCCGCCCTCGAGCACTTCCCGAAGCCGGTGATCGCGATGATCAACGGGTACTGCCTGGGCGGCGGGTGCGAGCTCTCGATGGCCTGCGACATCCGCGTCGCGTCGTCGAAGGCCAAACTCGGCCAGCCGGAGATCAACCTGGGGATCATCCCGGGCGGGGGCGGCACGCAGCGCCTGCCCCGGCTGGTCGGCGAAGGCCAGGCGATGCGGTTGATCATGACCGGCGAGCTGATCGGCGCCGAGGAAGCGGCCCGCATCGGGCTGGTCGAGAAGGTGTTCGAAGCGGACGAGCTGCGCGAGCAGACGCTGTCGATGGCCCGGTCGATCGCCTCGCGGTCGCCGATCGCGCTGCAGGCCGCGAAGGAGTCGATCCTCGCGGCGCGCCGGATGCCGCTGGACGCCGGCCTCGAATTCGAGCGGGCCTGGTTCGGGCTGCTGTTCTCCACCGAGGACAAGAACGAGGGCGTCGAGGCCTTCCTCCAGAAGCGCGAGCCGAAGTTCACGGGCGCCTGAGCCCGATCCGGGCTCGCCACGGGCCCCGGATGCACGACGGCCCCGGGAGGTGTCTCGCCTCCCGGGGCCGTTCGTCGTTCGTGCGTCGGCGGCCCGTATCAGCCGCCTCGCGTCACTCGGCGAGCACGCTCACCGTCTTCCGTCCACCCCGCTTCGTGGCGAACGTCACGTAGCCGTCGGCGAGCGCGAACAGCGTGTCGTCTCCGCCCCGGCCGACGTTACGGCCCGGATGGATGCGGGTTCCGCGCTGGCGGACGAGAATGTTCCCCGCCGTCACGTACTGACCGCCGTAGCGCTTCACGCCCAGGTACTTCGGATTGCTGTCCCGGCCGTTGCGGCTCGAGCCTACACCCTTCTTATGCGCCATCGGTCAGTCTCCTTCGCGTGCCTTGATCGCGGCTTCGACGTCGCTCTTGAGAATCCGGCCATCCTTGCCGGTTCCTTCGATCGCCGTGAGGTCGATCCCCTCTTCAGCGGCGAGATCGGCGGCGGCGGGCGTGGCATCCGGCGCGGCGGCCTTCGCGGCTTCCGGCTCGGCGGCCTTCGCCTCCGCCTTCTTCGGCGTCTCGGCCCTTGCGGCCTTCTCTTCCTTCTTCGCCTCGGCCTTCGGCGCCGCCTTCTTCGTCTCCGCCTTCTTCGCCTCCGCCTTCTTCGCCTCGGCGGCCGGCTTCACCGACTTGCCCGTGCCGAGGTCGATCTCCACGACCTTGACCTCGGTAAACTTCTGGCGGTGCCCCTGCTTACGGCGATAACCCTTACGCCGCTTCATCTTGTAGACGATGATCTTGTCGTCCCGGCCGTGCCGCAGCACCTCCACGGCCACCGAAGCGCCCTCGATCGACGGACGTCCGATCAGCACGTCCTCCCCGGCGCCCTTCTGGGCGAGGAGGACCGTGTCGAACGTCACGCGGTCGCCGGGCTCGGCACCGATGCTGGGCATCCGGATCTTCTGATCCGGCGTGGCGCGAAACTGCTTTCCTTTGGCCTCGAATATCGCGTACATCTCTGATCGATCTCGGTTTGTGTCCATCTGGATTCGAGCCCGTAAGGATAGGCCTCGGCACGTGGTCTGTCAACGCGTGCGGCCCCGGACCGCGTGCCGGTCGGCCGCGCCGCGAACCAGCCTCCGTCTCAGGCCACCGCGTAGCGCGAGGTGACGTCGGTGTCGGCGGGCGCCGCGAGCAACTTGTACTCGTCGTGGCCCATGATCGGATCGTCGCGCACGTCGAGCTCGATGCCCGATTGCTCGGCGAGGTCTTTCAGGAACTGCGGCTCCTCTTCGAGCAGGTAGAGCGCGACGCTCGGGTGTACCCGGATCATGATGTCGCGGGTCTCGCCCTCGTGCTGCGCCCGCAGGATCGAACGTTCGATCCGTCGCACGACCGTGTCCGGACTCAGCACGCGCCCGGTCCCGTCGCAGCTCGGGCACGGCTCGGTCATCATCTGGATGAGGCTCGGGCGCACGCGCTGCCGGCTCATCTGCAGCAGCCCGAGCTCCGAGATGCCGAACAGCTTCGTGCGGGCGCGGTCGCGGCCCACGTGCGTCCGCATCTCGTGGAGCACCTTGTCACGGTTCGCCTGCTCGTCCATGTCGATGAAGTCGCAGACGATGATCCCTCCGATGTCCCGGAGCCGGAGCTGGCGGGCGATCTCGGCCGCCGCGTCCATGTTCGTCTTGAGGATCGTCTTGGAGGGGTCCTTCTTGCCGGTGTAGCTGCCCGTGTTGACGTCGATGGCGACCAGGGCCTCGGTGTGCTCGATGACGATGTGCCCGCCCGATTTCAGCTCGACCCGTCTTCGAAACGCCGCCTGGATCTCGTCTTCGATTCCGAACGCCTCGAAGATCGGCCGGTCCTCGTCGAACACCTTCACCCGGTCGAGCAGCTCGGGACTCACGCGGCCCAGGTACGACTTCGCCTGGTGGGCCAGCTCGCGGGAATTGACGGTCATCAGGTCGACCTTCCCGCTGAACACGTCGCGGATCAGCCCCGACGTCATCTCCGCTTCCTGGTGGACGACCGTGGGGGCCTTCATGCTCTTCGCGCGGCGCTGGATCTTCTGCCACGTCTTCTGGAGCTTGGACAGCTCGTCTTCCAGCGCCTTGCGGTCGAGCTCCTCGCCCACCGTGCGGACGATCAGGCCGCCGCTCTTCCGTCCGAGGGCGTCCTTGGCCAGGGCCCGCAGGCGGCTCCGCTCCTCGCGGTCGCCGATCTTGCGGCTGACCCCGACGTGCGAGCCCCCGGGGATATAGACGATGAACCGGCCGGGCAGCGAGATCTGGCTGGTGACCCGGGGGCCCTTGGTGCCGATCGGCTCCTTGGTGACCTGGACCAGCACTTCCTGGCCCCGGTTCAGTTGATCCTGGATCGGGGGATATTTCCGGCTGCGGCGGCCGCCGCCGTTGCCGTTCCCGTCGTCGTCGTCCTCGTCCGGCTCCTCGAGGTCCGAGGCATGGAGAAACGCCGACTTTTCGGTGCCGATGTCGACGAACGCCGCCTGGATGCCGGCGATCACCGCCTCCACCCGCCCCAGGTAGATGTCGCCGACCATCCGCTGTTCCTCGTCGCGCTCGTGCATGAGCTCGACGAGGCGCCCGTCCTCGACGATCGCGACGCGGGTTTCGGCCCCCGCCGCGTCGATCACGATTTCCCGTCGCATGCTGTCCCCTCTCCGGCCCACCCGTGGGTCGACCGGAGTTCGTTCGTTTCGCTGGCGCTGGGTCGCCGCCGGTGCGGTCGGCTCAGCCGTCCAGACTCTTGAGGAGCTCCCGGGCGATGACCATACGCTGGATCTCGCTGGTGCCCTCTCCGATCTCGGTGATCTTCGCGTCACGCATCATCCGCTCGACGGCGTACTCGCGGGAGTACCCGTAGCCCCCGTGGAGCTGGACGGCGTCGATGGTGACGTCCATGGCCGTTTCCGACGCGAAGAGTTTCGCCATGGACGCTTCCTGCTTGTGCGGCTGTCCGTCCATCCGCAGCCGGGCCGCGTGGTACGTCATGAGTCGTGCGGCGTGGATGCGAGTCGCCATGTCGGCGAGCTTGAACTGGATTCCCTGGAATCGGTTGATCTTCTTGCCGAACTGCTCGCGCTCGTTCGTGTAGCGGAGCGCCAGCTCGTACGCGCCCTGCGCGATGCCCAGCGCGTGGGCGGCGATTCCGATCCGGCCCCCGTCGAGCGTGTCGAGGAAGACCTTGAAGCCTTCGTCCTCCTCGCCGAGCAGGTTCTCGGCCGGCACCTCGACGCCGTCCAGGATGAGCTCCCGGGTGTCGGACGCGTTCCATCCCAGCTTGCGCAACTTCTGACCGGTCTGGAACCCGGGCATCGGCTCGACATCGTCGCTGTGCCCGAACCCGACCTCGGTCGCCCGCGCCGGGTCGCACGTCTCCTTCGTCAGAATGAACGCGCTGATCCCCTTGTTGCCCTTCTCGGGCGAGGTGGCGGCCGCGACGATGAAGATCTCCCCGACTCCGCCGTGGGTGATCCACGTCTTCTGGCCGTTGAGGACGTACTTCGCTCCCTGCTTCTCGGCCGTCGTGCGCAGCCCGCTGGCGTCGGAACCCGAGCCGGGCTCGGTGAGGCCGAAGCCGCCGAGGCAGCGTCCGCTGGCCAGCGGCGTCAGGTAGCGGTCCTTCTGATCGTCGGTGCCCCAGCCGTAGAGCGGATAGGCGGCCAACGACGTGTGGGCGCCCACCATGATGGAGTGGCTCGCGTCGATGCGGGCGAGCTCCTCGACTACGATGACCGAGGCCAGCAGGTCCATGTCCGCGCCCCCGTACCGCTCGGGCCACGGGATTCCGAACAGGCCGAGCTCGGACATCTGAGCGCCCGTAGCCCAGGGAAACTCCTCGGATTCGTCGTGCTCCGCCGCGATCGGCGCGATCTCGGCCTCGGCGAACTCGCGGACCATGTCGCGGAGCATCCGGTGATGATCTTCCAGATACAGGTCGAAACCCGTCATGTCGTCGATTTCTGTGGTTCGGGTACATCCGGAGGGACGCGGCGAAACCGGCGTCCCGGCCTCGAACGACCAGTTCGAAGCCGGTACAACCTACGCCGGGAACGCCATTTGGGAAACGGCGTCCCCGGCGCGCACCGCTCAGAGGTTCGGGAGGCGATACCGCTCGAGCCAGACGAAATCGAGGTCGTCGGTCCGGCTCAGGTACAGCGCATCACGGCCGAAGCCCTCGAGCCGGCGGCCGGCCGGTAGGCGGACGGACCCGATCCGGCGCCCGCGCTCGTCGAGCACGTCGAACCGGCGCGGTTCCCCGGCAGGCACGCTACGTTCGAGCCAGAAGCGGCCGTCCGGATCCGTGCGCAGCGCCCCGTCCGGGAACGCCGGCTTGGTGTCGGGCCACTCGAAGTCGCCGGAATCGACTTCGGGTCCTCCGCCGCGGCTGAACGAGGTGCGAACACGACCGTTCTCGTTTTCCACCGACACGCCGAGTGCTCCGGACAATGCGGCGATCCAGGCTTCTTTGTCGGCCGACCGCACGCGCTGTGGGTCGTAGCCGATCGCGGGCCCGCGCGTCACCGTTCCATCCGGACGGAAGAACTCCAGCCAGAAGACCTCGGCGTTCTGGCGGGCGACGACAAGCCGGCCATCGGGCGTGGCCGTCCAGGCGTCCTGCGGGCTCAGCGGCACGGGCTGAATCACCTCCTGCCGGGCGTTCGAAGCGCCGCTGGTGTGCTGCTTCATCTCGGGCAGCTTCACGCTGACCACGTCGACCGTGCTCCCCGTCGACGGGTCGAACCGGGCGACCTTCGCGGAGTCGGGCGGTCCGTCGGGCCCCGGCGGTCCCATCCTTCGAAAGAACACGCGCCCGTTCTCGTCGACCGCCCCGGGCATCATGATCTCCAGCGCGGGGCCTTCACCGCCGGCGATCGGGTGCGTGCGGACCACCGAGCCATCGGGGGCGAGGACGGCGAGGCGCCCGTTCCCGAGGTCGACCATCAACGTCGAATCGCCGGCGAGCGCGTAGAGGGCGTCGGGCGTGCGGTACTCGTCCGGACCCGCCCCCTCGCGTCCGACGCGA
>JASFRN010000124.1:0-7539 GCA_050114915.1 Gemmatimonadales bacterium
TCGCCTCCCGCCGTCACGTCACCCACGGTGAGCCACGAAAAGGTGCCCGCGACGTCGAAGTTCACCATCTCCGAGATCGGCAGATCGACGCCGACCACGGCGCCCAGTTCGAGGCCCGACCAGGTGCGACCCTGGCGGAGATCCTCTTCCGGACACGTCACGACGGCGGTGTTCACGCAGAAGAACTCGTCGTCGTTCAGGTGCACGTAGCCTATCCGGCCCCCGAGGTAGGGAACGACTGAAGTGTTGGGGTCGGCGATCTGCCAGGCGCCCGCCGCGTAGAGGCTGAGCTTGTTGAGGGCGTCCCCGGATCCCGCGGTCGAAAAGCGAGTGTACGACCCGCCGAGCCCGACACGAGCCGGAATCGCCGCGGGCTGGTAAAAGCCCAGGGCGGCGAGGCCGAAGCCGGAACCGATCGAATCGCCCACGCTCTGCCGATCCCGCCCTCCGCCGCCACCGCTGAGCTGCGCGAACTCGGCGTCCACCGTGAAGCCCAATCCGCCCTGCTCGGGGGTCTGCGCGCGGAACTGTGCGGCGGCAGGAGTCGCGGCCAGAACCAGCGCGGCGAGAAACAGACTCAACGAACGCATCGCATCTTTCTCCTCGATGGGAGGTTTCGGCCCCTCAGGCTCCCCGCGAGACTCGCGTCTCCGCGGTTCGGTGTCAACGTCGCATATACTTGCCGCTTCCGGCACGGCGGGGGCATCTTTTCCGATGGCTCCCTCCCTGGAGCACGCGAGTCCCCGACGGTGGAGCATATGGCCGACGACCGAAAGGACGAGGAACGCAACACTCCGAGCTGGCAGCTCCCGCAGGAGCGTCAGCCGGATTCCGATGCGTACCATATCTGGACGCCGCGGCCGCTTCTCCGGAGCATCTACTGGAAGCCCGTTCCCGCGCCGCCGTTCGAGATCGTCTCCGCCAGCTACGAGATCTTCGTCGACCAGCGTGCCTGGCTGACGATGCACGAGCACGTCTGGCAGACGGCGGCGGAGAAGACGCCGTTCGGATATCTCGTGGGCGACTTGTGTGAAGACCCCAACGCGAACCGACGGTTCGTGAACATCACGGCGGCGCTGCCGGCGCGGTTCGATTTCCGCGAGGAGCAGGCTGAGCAGATCTCGCGGGAAGCGACCCTCGCGCTGCAACTCGAGGTCGAGCGCCGGCGAGGCGTGCTCGCGGGATGGTATCACCGGCACCTCGGCGGCGAAGTTCAGATGACCGAGCAGGACATCCGAACCCACCACCAGCACTTCGACGAGCCGTGGCAGTGCGCGTTCGTCTTCGTGGGTGGCGGCGATCGCTCGGAGGGGGGTTGCTTCCGTTCGACCCCCGATTCTTTCGCCGGCGACGTGCGCCTGCCGTTCTACGAGATGGCGAGTAACGAGTCGTTGCTCGCGCGCGGCGTGAAGCGTTCGTACCTGGATTGGACGAACTACACGACGGTGGACGAGATCCGCTCGGAACCCCCGCCGCGACCCCGCATCGAAATCCCGACGGCCGCTCCGGAGCCCGAGTCGGAGGGCACCGAGCCCCGGTCGGACGCCGTCCCCGAGCCGTCCGACGGTCCCGAAGTGGCTGATGACGCAGGGGCGGCGGGTGACGTGGAGGTGGAATCGAGCGGCGCGTCGACGGAGTCCGAGGACCTCGAGCCCGAAGAGACTTCTCCGGAGGCGAGGGAACCGCAGGAGCCGGCCGCCGAGGTCGAGATCGACCTGCGAGAGGACGAGGAAGAAGTCGCAGCAGAGGAAGAAGTCGTAGCAGAGGAAGTCGAGGCAGAGGAAGCGGAGGAGGAGGCGGAGGAGGAAGACACGGCGGAGACGGACGCCGGGGAAACGGCGCCGGAGGCCACGTCCGCCGGGGCGGAGCGTGACTCGGATGCCGACGATCGCAGCATCGACGTCGATGCACTGATCGATCGCGTCCGTCCGGCCCGGATCGAGCTCGACGTTTCGGAGGCGACGGACGAGGACGCCGGCGCCGGCGAGACGCCGGAGCCGACGCCGTCGGATGCCGAGCCGGATCATGTTGCGGCGCTCGAAGAGGCCGTGCGGGAGCTCGATGCGCACGAGAAGGTGGTGCGTCCCACGCCCCGCAAGAAGCATCGGGCGGGGAGCAGGACGAAGAAGGAGCGCTCGCCAGCCGGCATGAGCGGGCAGAAGCGAGCGATCGCCGCCGCGATCGCCGGGCTCCTGATCGTCGCTGCCGTGGCGGCGACCCTGTTGACGCTGTCGGCGGGGGATGATGCGGGCGCCGCCCCGAATGATCTGGCGGGCGGCGAAGTGGCGGACGGAGCGGCCGGCCGCGGCGCCGATGGTGGTGGCCCGGTCGCGGCGGACTCGGTGACCGGGGTGCCGGTGACCGCGGCGCAGATGGACAGCGTCGGACGCTACATGCTTTCGACGATCAGCCGGTTCTACGGCCGCGCCGTGGCGCACGACGACGGCACGGCGAGCTGCGAAGATCTCGCCGCCGCGTACGTGGATCTCGAGAACGCCTGGATCCGCTACAATTCGCAGTTCAAGGCCCGCTTCGAGGGACCCATGCCCGATTCGATCGCTGCGCGAGACGAGCGGGTGTATGCGGGCGTCCAGGACGCCGATCGGGAGTACGAGCGATCCGGGTGTCCGCGGCCGTGAGATTTCCTCGCGGATCGACCCCGAGCGTGGTCTTCGCCTTGAGCGCGGGCCTGCTCCTGGCGTGGACCGGCGCGGCGACGGCGCAGGATCGGCCGCGGCCGCGGGAGGCTGGTGTGCGTATCGGCCACCTGGCGCCCGGGCCCGCCGACGCGATCACCGACGTGCCCGGCGTGCTGGTCGGGCACTCCACGCTCGCGGTCGACGATTCCTTGAATACGGGCGTCACGGCGATCCTGCCGCATAGCGGAGATCTCTTCCGGGAACCGGTGCGGGCGGCGATCGTCGTCGGCAACGGCTTCGGGAAGCTCGTGGGGCTCAGCCAGGTCCAGGAGCTCGGGGAGATCGAGACCCCGATCCTCCTGACCGGAACCCTCAACGTGTTCCGGGCGGCCGACGCGCTGATCGACACGTTGCTGGCGATGCCGGGCCACGAGGAGATCCGCTCGATCAACCCGGTCGTGGGAGAGACGAACGACGGATTCCTGAGCGACATTCGTGTGCGACCGATCGGGCCTCGCGAGGTGAACGCGGCCCTGCGCGAAGCGCGCGGCGGCCCCGTGCGCGAGGGCGCTGTGGGAGCGGGCCGCGGGACGCGAGCGCTCGGCTTCAAGGGAGGAATCGGCACGGCGTCCCGTGTCGTCGAGACGCGCGAGGGAACGTGGACGGTCGGCGTGCTCGTGCAGACGAACTTCGGCG
The DNA here is from genome assembly GCA_050114915.1 of Gemmatimonadales bacterium. Classification (GTDB taxonomy): domain Bacteria; phylum Gemmatimonadota; class Gemmatimonadetes; order Palauibacterales; family Palauibacteraceae; genus JARFPW01. Next base: position 3,336 of record JASFRN010000124.1, read on the forward strand.
GCTCGCTGGTCATCGACGGCGTCCCGGTCGGCGAGCGACTGGCGAAGGCGGAGGCGCCGCCCCACGACGCGGAGGGTGGGGGAAGCATCATGATCGTGCTCGCGACGGACGCGCCGCTCGACCACCGCAGCCTGGAGCGGCTCGCCGAGCGCGCGTTCGGGGGGCTGGCGCGCACGGGTTCGGTGATGTCGCACGGCTCCGGCGACTACGCGATCGCGTTCAGCGTCGATCGTGGGCCGATATCCATCCCGGGCGGAGGGGCCATGAGTCGCCTGTTCGTCGGGGCGATGGATGCCACCGAGGAAGCGATCGTCGCATCGCTGTTCGCGGCCGAGACGGTCACGGGTCCGCTGGGAACCGCTCGGGCGCTCCCGCTGGAGCGAGTCCTCCGGATCCTCGACGAAGCGGGCGTCCTGGCGGATCGGTGACGGCGGCGTGACGCCTCGTCGGCCTCTCAGCTCTCGCGGGCGGCGGCGATCAGGTCGCGGACCTGCTCCCGGAGCTCGTCGACGGCTTCTCCCCCGAGCCCGGCGGTCGGTACCTGCGCCAGGATCCGGACCGTCACTCGGGCACGGCCGAAGAGCAGTGAGTCGGCCTTGATCGCCTGGCGCGTCCCGCTCACGACCAGGGGCTGCACCGGACGCCCCGTCTCCAGGGCCAGCCGGAACGCCCCGCTGCGAAACGGCAGCATCTCGCCGGTGCGCGAACGCGTGCCCTCCGGAAACAGCATGACCGAGGCGCCACGCCTCAGCCATTCGAGCAGCTGATCGTAGGATTCGCCGCGGCTGCGCCGATCCGATCGACGGACGAGCACGTCGCCGGCCAGTCGCATCATCCAGCCGACGAACGGTACGCGGCCGATCTCCTCCTTCGAGAGCCATTTCATGTCGAAGGGCAGGGTGCCGACGAGCAGCACGTCGGCCAGCGACTCGTGGTTGCAGACGGCGACGAACGGCTCGGTATCCCGCGCCGGCCGTTTCCCGACGATCGTTACGCGCCAGAACGGGTTGAGCCAGACGAGGATCTTCGCTCCCCATCGGAAGGTGCGGCCGACGTACCAGCGGCGTTCGTCCCACCACGTGGTGAGCAGCCACGCCAGCCCGACGACGGGCGTCCACGCGGCGGCCACGATCAGCCACAGCAGCCAGACGACCGCGCTGACGAGGAAGCGAAGCGCGTTACGCAGCATCGCGACTCCCGGCCGCCCGCAGCAGCACGACGCCCGCGATGGCCGACGCCAGCGACCCGGTCAGGATCGCCAGCTTCGCGATGGCCAGATCTTCGGGCACCGTGAAGGCCAGGGAGGCGATGAAGATCGACATGGTGAATCCGATGCCGGCGAGCGCGGCGCCGCCCCAGATCTGTGACCAGCGTCCGCCCTCCGGCAGCCGCCCTATCCCACTCTTGACCGCGAGCCAGGCGGCGCCCGTGATACCGATCTGCTTGCCGACGAACAGGCCGACCATCACACCGAGGGCCAGCGGGCTGGAGAGCGCGGCCCCGAGACCGTCGAGTGCGATCCCCACGCCCGCGTTGGCGAAGGCGAACACCGGCAGGATGAGGAACGCGGACCACGGATGGATGGCGTGCTCCAGTCGATACAGGGGAGCGCTCTGGCGCGACGCCACTTCGGCGATTTCCTCGAGATCGGCCTCCCGCTCGTCGACGACGCGCCATGCCTCCCGGGGCACGTCGGACGGCATCAGCGCATCGAGGTGGTCGCGGATGGTTTCGGCGGTCTTCCCGGCCTCGTCGCGCAGCCGCCCGAGCGAGGCGGGGACGAACGCCGCCGCCACGACGCCCGCGATCGTGGCGTGGATGCCGGACTGGAGGACGAAGTACCACAGCCCGATCGCCAGTACCACGTAGGGAGCGGGGCGCATGACCCGCGACAGGTTGAGCGCGGCGAGTCCGGCCACGAACGCGGCGGCCCAACCGAGCGCGACGAGATCCAGGTTGCCCGAGTAGAAGAACGCGATGACGAGCACGGCCATGATGTCGTCGGCGATCGCGAGCGCCGTGACGAAAGACTTGAGCCACAAAGGAGCGCGGCTGCCCAGCAGGGCGAGCAGGGTGACCGCGAAGGCGATGTCGGTCGCCATCGGGACGCCCCAGCCCTGCGCATAGCTGCCGCCCGCGTTGAACGCGAGGTACAGGAGGGCGGGCAGCACGGCGCCACCGGCCGCCGCGATGACCGGCAGCGCGGCGCGCTGCGGGGAGGCCAGCTCGCCGAATAGCAGCTCGCGCTTGATCTCCAGGCCGACGAGGAAGAAGAAGATCGCCATCAGCCCGTCGTTCACCCAGTGGTGCAGCGAGAGCTTGAGGCTCCAGTCCGCTACGCTGACTCCGGCGTACTGGTGCCAGAAGGCATCGTAGACCTCCGCCAGCGCACTGTTGGCCACGACGAGGGCGAGTGCGGTGGCGATCAGCATGACGATTCCCCCGGCCGCCTCGGCCTTGAGGAAGTCGAGCAGGGCCCGGGTGACCCGGTCGCCCCCGTAGGATTTCACGACGTCGCGCAAGCGATCCTCCCGAACGAAGGAACTGCGTGCCCGTTCTGGACACCCGAAACGGCGGGGGTCATCTTGACCGTCTTCGACCCGACGCCGCAAGCCGGTGTTCCCGCGAATCCAGCGATGAGAGCCAGCCTAGATGACAGCCGAGTCCGCCGCGACCCCGACCTTCGTGCCCGGCGCCTACCAGCCGGATCTGCCGCTCGATCGTCTCATCCACCGCTCGCCGCCCGACGACGAGGCGGTACCGATGGACGTGCTGTTCGTGGGCGGCGGGCCGGCCGGCCTGGCGGGCGCGCTGGAGCTATCGCGACTCGTGGCCGCCGAAGCGGAGAGGGGGGGCGACCTGGGGCCGATCGAGATCGGTGTCCTCGAGAAGTCCGGTACGCTGGGCGAGCACTGCCTGTCCGGGGCCGTCGTCGACATCTCGCCCCTGCGGGAGCTGTTTCCCGACCTCGACGTCGCCGATCTCCCGCTGCGCGGACCGGTGGGGGGGGAGCGGGTCTATCTCCTGACGGCGGGTGGCAAGGTCCGGCTTCCCACGCCGCCCCCGATGCGCAACCATGGCAACCACGTGGCGTCGATCTGCGAGATCGTGCGCTGGATGGGGGAGAAGGCCGAGGCGGCCGGCGTCAACGTGTTCACCGGGTTTCCGGCCGACGGGCTGCTGATGGACGGTAACCGCGTCGTCGGCGTGCGGACGACGCCGGCTGGCCTCGATCGTGACGGGGATCCGGGCGAGGGCTACATGCCCGCCACGGACGTCACGGCGCAGGTCACCGTCCTCTCGGAAGGCACGCGCGGTCCGCTCACCCAGGCCTGGCGCCGGGAACTCGGCGTCGGATCGCCGAATCCCCAAATCTACGCGCTGGGCGTCAAGGAGCTCTGGCAGGTGAAGCGACCGCTGGAACACGTCGTGCACACGCTCGGCTGGCCCCTGCCGAACGACGCGTTCGGCGGCTCGTTCATGTATCCGATGGGCGAAGATCTGGTTGCCCTGGGTCTCGTGGTCGGGCTCGACTACCGCGACGGGACGCTGGACGTGCACGAGCTGCTGCAGCGGATGAAGCTTCACCCGCTGTTCCGCGAGGTTCTCGACGGCGGCGAGATGGTCGAGTGGGGTGGGCGGACGATTCCCGAGGGCGGCTGGTATTCGCTTCCGGAGCGGATGACGGGCGACGGGCTCGTGCTGGCCGGCGACGCGGCCGGCCTCGTCGACGTACCGTCGTTGAAGGGGATCCACTATGCCATGTATTCGGGGATGTTCGCGGCGCGTGCGATCTTCGACGCCCTCAAGTCCGGCGACACGTCGGGCGCCGGTCTGGGGGGCTACGATGCCGCGGTTCGCGACAGCGTCATCGGGCGCGACCTCCACCGGCGGCGCAACATGCGGCTCGCCTTCAAGTCGGGATTCTACGCCGGCGGGATCAAGAGCGGCCTGGCGATCGCGACCGGGGGCCGTGTCCCGGGGGGCCGGATCGACGTGGAGGAAGACGCGGCCGAGCCCAAGCGTGCGACCGCGGCGGAGCCCTTCCAGCCCGACGGCGAGCTCACTTTCAGCAAGGTCGACGCGGTGTTCCGCTCGGGCAACACGACCCGCGACGACATCCCTCCGCACCTGATTCCGCCGGAACACGTGCCACGGGAGGTCGGGGAAATGTACGAGCACATGTGCCCGGCCGGGGTCTACG
>JASFRN010000125.1:0-7476 GCA_050114915.1 Gemmatimonadales bacterium
TCAAGTTCACGACGCCGATGCTGTTCGCGGTCGGCTTCGTGATGCTGTTCACGATCGGAGGCCTCAGCGGGATATTCATGGCCGCCAACCCGGTCGACATCTACATCCACGACACCTACTTCATCGTCGCTCACATCCACTACGTGCTGTTCGGTGGGAGTCTGTTCGCCATCTTCGGGGCGATCTACTACTGGTTCCCGAAGATGTTCGGGCGGATGATCAACGAGACGGCGGGGAAGATCCACTTCGCCCTCACCTTCGTGCTGTTCAACCTCGTCTTCTTCCCGATGCACGGGCTGGGGATGGAGGGGATGATGCGGCGGATCTACGACACGAGTCGCTATACGCACCTGTCGGAAATCCAGGACACGAACACCATGATCTCGATCGCGGCGTTCGGCCTGTTCGCGTCGGGCCTCTACTTCGGCGTGCTCTTCTTCTGGAGCCTGTTCAAGGGCAAGCCCGCCCCGGACAACCCGTGGGAAGCGACGACGCTCGAATGGACGCTTCCCTCGCCGCCGAAGCACGGCAACTGGGAGAAGATCCCGACCGTCTATCATGGTCCCTATGAATACAGCCATCCCGACATGGACCGGGACTGGCTGATGCAGAACGAGCGCCCGGACATCGTGTCCCCGGCGCACGAGTTCACGACCCGCCAGGGAGAGGCCTGATGGCGACACATTCCGCGGAGGCGGTCCAGTACGAGCCCACCTCGTTCGGGGTCCCCGACAAGAAGCTCGGGATGTGGGTGTTCCTCGCATCCGAGGTGATGTTCTTCACGGGCCTCATCGGTTCGTACATCATCCTGCGCTGGGGCGCTTCGAGCTCGTGGCCGGCGCCCGGAGAGGTGCTGGCGATCCCGGTCACGGCGGCGAATACGTTCCTGCTCATCTGTTCGAGCGTGGCGATGGTGAAGGCGTTCGCGGCGATCGAGGAGGGAGATCAGAAACACCTGAAGCTATGGCTGCTCGCGACGATCGTCATGGGCGCCTCGTTCGTCGGCGTGCAGGCCTACGAGTACACGCACCTGATCCACGAGGGGTTCCTGCCGAGCTCGGGCCTGTATGGATCGACGTTCTACGCGATGACGGGATTCCACGGTTTCCACGTCACGATGGGCGTGCTGTGCATGATCTGGGTGCTCGGCAAGGCGATGCGGGGCCACTACACGAAAGAGCACCACGAGGGCGTCGAGGCGATCGGGCTGTACTGGCATTTCGTCGACCTCGTGTGGATCATTCTGTTCACCATCGTCTACCTGATCTGAGGACGGTTCGATGAGCGCAGAAGGGAAGAAGCCCAGGTACATGCTGGTGTTCGGCGGCCTGACGCTGCTTACCGCCATCGAGGTCGCGACGGCCTTCGTCGTCCGCAAGGCGCTGGCGGGATTCGAGATCGGGCACGAGAGCGTCACGATGCTGATCATCTTCATCCTGCTCGGTCTCGCGCTGTGGAAGGCCCTGCTCGTGGCCCTCCACTTCATGCACCTGAAGTACGAGACGAAGGCGCTTCGCTGGCTGGCCGCCGCGCCCCTGTTGCCCGCGGCGATACTGGTCGTGGTGGTGCTGATGGAGTACGTGTAGGTGGACGGGCAACTGGCGGGGATGCTGTTCTTCATGGCGATGCCGTACGTCGTCGTGTTCGGCATCGGCGGCGGACTGCTGATCGCTCATCGACGAAGCCGGCCAGCCGAGCACCGACAGGTCGAAGGAGAGTGACGTGGGAATGAACAGAGGAGTGATTCAGCGCGGAGCGGTCGCCGGGTTCCTGGCCGGGCTCACGCTCATCGTGCTGTTCTTCGTGATCGACATGGTCGCCCGCACTCCCCTGGCGACTCCGCAGTTCCTGTCCCAGGCGTTCCTCGGGAGCAGCATGCCGGAGCCGTCACCCCTGCGCATGGTCGTTTACACGGTCGCGCACCTGGGCGTGTTCGTGGTGCTCGGCGTGGTCGCGGCGTCGTTCTTCACCTGGTTCGAGGTGCCGCGCAACCTGACGATCGGCGCCGCCTACGGGCTGTTCGCCTGTTCCCTCGTCTTCTACCCGGCCTTGATCATCACGGGCACGGACATCCTCGCGGCGCCCGCCTGGCCGGTCGTGTTCTTCGGGAACGTGGTGGCCGGCGTCGTCATGGTCGGATATCTGCACTGGGCGAGCGAAGAGGACGGCGTGACCGGGGTGTGGGCGCTGCTGCAGGCCCATCCCGTGATCCGGCAGGGCATCGTGGCCGGCCTGATCGGGGCGCTCGTGGTGGCGGTCTGGTTCCTCGTCGTCGACTCGATCGCGGGACGGCCGCTGTTCACGCCGGGCGCGCTCGGCTCGGCGATCCTCCACGGAGCGTCGGGTCCTCCGGGGGTCGACGTCTCGGCCGCGACGGTGCTGGGCTACACCCTGATTCACGTGGCCGCCTTCCTGCTCGCCGGCGTCCTCGTCTCCGGCCTCGTCACGCAGGCCGAACGCGCCCCGTACCTGGTGTTCGGGATGATCCTGCTCCTCGTCATCTTCGAGACGTTCTTCATCGCCATCGTCGCGATGCTCGGCAGCTGGCTGATGGAGGAGCTCGCCTGGTGGTCGGTGCTGGTCGGGAACGTCCTCGCCGCCGCCTCGATGGGAGCCTACATGCTGAAGGTGCACCCGAAGCTGCGGGCGTCTCTGAAGGACGAGCGGCTGTGGGCGGAGCCGTAGGACTGGCCGGGCTGTTCGTGGATGCGGGAGGCTGACTCCCTGCGCGAGCTGACACCGCACACGTCGCGCTGAAGGCTCGCTCCGGGAGCCATCCTCCCGCCCCCACGTTTCGCCGGGTCCTGCGGCGTTCGGGAGGGCAGGGCGGGCTTCAGGGCAGGGTCAGCGTGAAGGTGGGGCGGGGTGCTAGGGGGTGGCGCCTCTGGGACGGTCGGCGTTCAGGCACCACGTGTTCTCGCCAGGACGGCATTGGCAGGGGCGCAGGGTGAGGCCCGGGGGCTTCGCTTTGCTCGCTTTCGCTTCGCTCGCTCTCGTTGCCGCACCATTTCCATTCTCCGTCTTTTCCAGCGCGGATTCCACCAGGTCGGCCAGGGCATGGGTCAGGCTGGTCGCGTCGAACGGGACGGGGACCCGGATCATCTTCTTGCCGTTCGCTTCCGCGAGTTCGCGCAGGTCCTCGTCGAGCTCGACGAGGGTTTCGGATTGCTCGTGGATGAAGCTGATCGGGACGACCACGAGGACGTCGGCGTCGACGCCCGGGAGCAGATCCTCGTTGGACGGAGCCGTCCACTCGATGCCCCGGTTGGCGTGATTCTGGTACCCCAGGTCGTAGTCCGCGACGCCCAGCCGATCGGCCACCATGCCGCAGGCTTCCTCGACGTAGGCGTCGTAGCGATTCCCCTCGCGCAGGTACTTCACGGGCGTGCCGTGGGCGGAGAAGTAGAGGCGCGTGCGCGAGTCGTCGAACGAAACGCCCGCGGCGCGGGCCGCCGCCGCGGTTCCGGCGGCCACGGCGTCGACGAAGCCGGGATGGGCGTGCCAGCCCGCCAGGTCGACGATCGCCGGCGCCCGGGAATCGGGCCCGCCGTTCTCTTCGAGGGCCTCGTCGAAGGCGTCGTGCAGCGCCTCGAGGGCGGCGACGGTCGTCGAGGCGCCGCACAGCGGATACAGGGGCAGGGCGACGATCCGCTCGGCCCCGGCGGCCAATGCGGCGCGGGCCAGCTCGGAGATGAACGGTTCGGTGAACTGCATGCCCGTTCGAACCGTGGCCCGGCGCTCCCGCCGCGCGAGCTCGGCTTCCAGTCGCCGCGCCTGCACCCGGCACTGTTCGAGCAGCGGTGAGCCGCCGATGCGCTCGTAGTCGGCCAGGAGGCCGGGCGCCCGCCGCTCGGCGAGCGCCCGGCAACGCGCCGCCACCTCCTCCGGCGAGAGATCACCGTCGAGGCGGGCGTTGGCGCGGAAGATCCGCTCCAGGTAGGCGAGGGTCTCCGCGGGGGAAGCCCCGGAAGGTTCTCCGAATCCGAGCAGATGGACTTCGATCGGGCCCTGTGAACTCACGCGTGCGCCGCTACCTTTCCGTGCCGGGAACTCATCGGGAGGCGGCAACTTAGAGCCAGGGGCGAGCCCATTCAAAGGCGTGTGGCCGTCATCGGAGCCGGGGTGTCGGGCCTCGCCGTAGCGCGCGGCCTGCAGGCCCGGGGCGTCGCCTGCGTCCTGCTCGAGGCGTCGGCGCGCCCGGGAGGCGTGCTGCGCTCCACCCGCCAGGGCGGTCGGCTGCTGGAGTGGGGGCCCCAGCGCCTCCGGCTGACGTCTTCGCTGCGCGGGCTCGTCGATTCGCTCGGGCTGGAGAGCGAGCTGCTGCTCGCGCCGGCCGACTCTCCGTTGTACGTGGCGCGTGACGGGCGCCTGCACCCGGTGCCGCGTTCCCTGCGGACGCTTCTGCGAACTTCGCTGCTCTCGCCGGGTGGTCGGGCCCGCCTGCTGTGCGAACCACTCACCGCCCGGGTTCGAGAAGACGAGACGGTGGCGGCGGCCCTGCGACGGAAGTTCGGCGCCGAGGCCTACCGGGTGCTTCTCGGGCCCCTGTTCGGCGGACTGTACGCCTCCGATCCCGCCAACATGCGGGCCGCGGACTCGCTGGCCCGCTTCGTGGAGCGCGCCGGATCGCAGCGCAGCCTCCTGCTGCGCGCCCTGCGCGCCTCGGCGGCCGCTCCCGCGGCGTGCAGCCTTCGCGAGGGCGTCGGCGTACTTCCGGCGGCGATGGCGAAGGAGCTCGGCGCGACGCTCCGTCTCGAGCATCGGGTGGAGACGATCGTCGGAGACGTCCCGGAACCGGGAGGAGAAGATCGGCCGCGCGCCTGGCGCCTGAGCGTCGACGGACGCCGGCCGGATGCGGAGGTCGCCGGCCCGTTCAGCGACGTCGTGCTGGCGGTGCCGGCGGACCGGGCGGCCCGCCTCCTGGACCGCGCCGCCCCCGCCGCCGCGGGACGGCTGTCGCGGCTCACCTACAACCGGCTCGCCATGGTTCACATGCACGCACGCGGCGCTGCGATCCCCGGGTTCGGCTACCAGGTCGCCTTCGGCGAGCCATTCGAGACGCGCGGGGTGACGTTCAACGACGCGCTGTTCGGCCGCGCCGGCGTGGTGACCGCATTCCTCGGGGGCGCGCGGAACGTGCGTCTGCCGGGCTGGTCCGACGAGCGCATCGCGGCCGTGGCGGAGACGGAGTTCCGGGGCCTGTGCGGCCGCGCGGCGACGGCCATCGAGGTCAGCCGCCCGCGGGTGCCGGCGTACGACATGAGCTGGAGCGCGCTGGACGGGTTGCGGTTACCGCCGGGGCTGCACCTGTGCGCGGGATACCTCGAGCGCGCCGGGGTGGAAGGCCGTCTCGCGCAGGCCGAGCGACTGGTCGACCGACTCGCCTGACGCAGCAGGGTTCAGCGGCGGGTCCGCTCGTGTACCCGATCGACGAGGAACGCCACCGCATCCGGGTCGGTGTGGCGATCGATCCCGTGTCCGAGGTTGAACACGTGGCGGCTTTCGCCCGCTTCCCGGAGCACCGAGTCTATGGCTCCGCCCAATCGGTCCCGCGGGGCGAAGAGCCACGACGGATCGAGATTCCCCTGGAGGGTGACGTCGTTTCCGAGGATCGAGCGCGCCGTCGACAGGGGCGTCCGCCAGTCGACTCCAACCGCATCGACCCGCAGGCCGCGCACCTCGTCCAGGAGGTGCCCCCCCTGGTTCGGGAAGTAGAGGAGCGGGAGACCGAGCGGCTCCAGTGCCTCGAGGATGCGGGCCACATCGGGCCTGGCGTGGGCCGCGAAGTCCTCAGCCGCCAGGAGGCCGATCCACGAGTCGAACAGCATGAGAGCATCCGCCCCCGCTTCCGCCTGGGCGCGAAGATAGGCGATCGTGGTGTCGGCGAGCAGCTCGAGGAGCCGGGCGGCCGCCTCGGGCTCGTGCCGGAGAAACGTCCGGGCGGTGGCGAACGATCGTGATCCGGCACCCTCGACCACGTAGCAGAAGACGGTGAACGGCGCCCCCGCGAAGCCGATCAACGGGATGTCCGGGGCGAGCTCGGCGCGCACGCGCCGCACCGTCTCCAGGGTGTGCGGGACCGACTCCTCGGGGATTCCGACCCGGAGGCGGTCGACGTCCCGCATCTCGCGGATCGGCTCGGGGATCTTCGGCCCCCCGTCGAATTCGAGCTCGATCCCCATCCCCTCGACGGGCGTCATGATGTCGGCAAACAGGATCGCGGCGTCGAGGGCGAAACGGCGCAGCGGCTGCAGGGTCGCTTCGGCTGCCAGCTCCGGGGTCTTCATGAAGGACAGGAAGTCCGTACCCTCCCGGATCGCGCGGTACTCCGGCAGGTAGCGGCCCGCCTGGCGCATGATCCACACGGGCGTGTGCGGGACGGGCTCGCCGCGGCAGGCCGAGAGGAATACCGAGCCGGTCATTCCGTGCGGTTCTCCGCGCCGGGGCCCGTCGCGGCGCGCCGGGCTTCTCCTGCGAACACCTCGCGGGCGGCGGACACGGTGCGGTCGAGATCTTCGTCCGTGTGGGCGGTCGATACGAACCACGCCTCGAACGGGCTCGGCGCCAGGTACACTCCCCGGTCGAGCATACCGTGGAAGAAGCGCGCGTAGCGCGTGCGGTCGCCCGCCGCCGCGCTCTCCCAGTCGGTCACCGGTTCGGAGGTGAAGAACAGCGAGCCCATGGCGCCGACGCCGTTCCAGCGCGCCGGTATGCCGGCATCGTCCGCCGCGGCGACGAGGCCGTCGCCGAGCCGCCGCGTGCGGGCCCCCAGCCTCCGATAGAGCTCCGGGTCCGAGCGGATCTCTTCCAGGGTGGCGATACCGGCGGCCGTCGCGAGCGGGTTGCCGGAAAGCGTGCCCGCCTGGTAGACGGGACCGTCAGGGGCGACGTGGGCCATGATTGCGGCCGGGCCGCCGTAGGCCCCCACGGGCAGGCCGCCGCCTACCACCTTGCCCAGGGTCGTCAGGTCGGGGCGGACGCCGTAGCGCTCCTGCGCTCCACCCGCCGCGACGCGGAAGCCCGTCATCACCTCGTCGAACACGAGCAGCGCCCCATGCTCGTCGCACAACGAGCGCAGTCCTTCGAGGAATCCGGGCGCGGGCGGGATGCAGCCCATGTTCCCCGCCACCGGTTCGACGATGACGCAGGCGACCTCGCCCGGTCGCCGGCCGAACGCGGCGGACACCGAGGCGAGGTCGTTGTAGTCGGCCACCAGCGTGTCGGCGGCGGCTCCCGCCGTGACGCCGGGGCTCGATGGCACGCCGAGGGTCGCCGCCCCGGAACCCGCCTCGACGAGGAAGGCGTCCCCGTGGCCGTGGTAGCCGCCCCGGAACTTGATCACGGCCGGCCGGCCCGTGACGCCGCGAGCCAGTCGCAGGGCGCTCATCGTGGCCTCGGTGCCCGAGTTCACGAGCCGCACGCGCTCGATCGTCGGCACCATCTCGATGATCCGCTCCGCGAGCTCGACCTCGGCCG
>JASFRN010000126.1:0-7386 GCA_050114915.1 Gemmatimonadales bacterium
GTCGGGATGACGCCCTCCGGATGACGCCGAACCGCATCCCGCCGCTCTTGTTGCTCCCGCTGCTGGCGGCCTGCGCCAAGCAAGAGCCGCCGCCCGGGACGCACCCCGACGACATCCCGCCGCGCCCCGTCCAGCTGCGCCCGGAATACGGCGCGAGCGTGCCCGGCTTCGACGGCTACGCGAAGGTGCGGTTCGACGAGCCGCTGTCCAATCCCCGCAACCTCACCCGCAGCGTCACCGGCTCGCCGGCCGGCCGCTACGAGGTGAAGCCCGGCCGCAGCGGCGTCGAGGTTCGTCCCGAGGACGGCTGGCGTGACGGCGTCGTCTACTACCTCAAGCTCGAGGCGGGGGTGAGCGACCTGCTCCGCAACCGGACGCTGGTCCCGGTCGAGTGGCTCTTCGCCGTGGGTGGGGAGGTGCCGCCCACCGAAGTGAGCGGACGGGTCGTAGACCGCGTGACGGGCCGCGGGACTCGTGGCATGCGCGTCCTGTTCCTCGGTGCCGATTCGATCCCGTACACGGCAGTGAGCGATACGGGCGGAGTGTTCGAGATTCCCGGCCTGCCGTTCGGTAGCTACGAGGCCGTGGGGTTCAATGATCAGAATCGTAATTCTAGTTATGATAATGAGTTCGAGCCGGGAGGCTCAACCGCTTTCTCACTATCTGACGAGGCGCACGAGGCCGAGCTTCGGGTGATCGTCCTTCCGGCGGACACGACGCCTCCCGTGCTGGCCGAAGCGCAGGCCCGCGACAGCGTCACCCTGCAGCTCGAGTTCGACGATCCGCTCGACCCGGACGCCGATCTGGGGGGCACGAGCCTCACCGTGCGCGACAGCGTGTCGGGACAGGCGTTCGAGGTCGACACGTTCGTGGTGGGCGCCCTCCCGCCGACGCCCGGGCCGGTTCCCGCGGAAGAGGCCCCCGCGGAGGCGGACAGCCTGGCCGCTGCGGACTCACTGGCCGCCCCCGACTCGCTGGCTGCCCCCGACGGGGAGATCGCGCCGAAACGGACGGGTCCCGAGATGACGCCCGCCTCGACCCGCGTGAACGTGCGCCTCGCGCGTCCCCTGGTGGCCGGCACATACCTCGTCGAGGCCGCCGGCTTCCCGAACCTGCGGGGTCTCGAGGGTGGAGGAGAGGCGAGCTTCCGCTACGAGCCGCCCCCGCCGCGCGAGGAGGCCCCGGCCGGCGAAGACGAGCCGGAAGCCGCGCCGTCCGAGGGCGACGTGCCGTGACCGACGCCGGAGCCGCCGCCGATCCTCGCCGGGTGCTGCCGTCCGTCGATCGGTTGCTGGCACATCCCGCCGCGCAGGCGGTCGTGGCGCGCTGGGGCCGCGAGCCCGTGGTGGCCGCCCTCCGTGCGGAGCTCGAAGAGCTGCGGCGCGCGATCGGCGAACACGGGGAGGACGTGGCGGCCACGTCCGACGACGCGGGCATCGTGGAGCGCGCCGCGGCGCACCTGCACCGCGAGCTCGCGCCCGGGCTGCACCCCGTGCTCAACGGCACGGGCGTGGTGCTCCACACGAACCTCGGTCGCGCACCCCTGTCGGAGGACGCGATGCGCGCCCTCGGTGCCGTGGCTGCGGGCTACGCGAACCTCGAATACGACCTGGCGGAGGGACGCCGCGGCGACCGCTACGACCACTGTGCTGCGTTGCTGCGCCGGGTGACCGGCGCGGAGGACGCGATCGTCGTCAACAACAACGCAGCAGCGGTCGTGCTCGGCGTGAACGAATTCGCCCGGGGGCGCGACGTGCTGGTGTCGCGGGGCGAGCTGGTCGAGATCGGCGGCTCGTTCCGCATTCCCGAAATGATCGAACGGGCCGGGGCGCGGCTCGTCGCGGTCGGCGCCACGAACCGCACGCGCCTGTCGGATTACCGCGACGCGCTGAGCCCGGAGACGGGGCTGATCCTCAAGGTCCACCCGGCGAACTTCCGCATCCAAGGATTCACGGAAAGCGTCACCGTGGGCGAGCTCGCGCCCCTGGCCCGCGATGCCGGGGTCCCGCTCATGTGGGACCTCGGTTCCGCCGCGCCCGCCGGCGTGCTGCCCGAGCGCCTCGCGGGTCCCTCGCCTTCCGGAGCGGACGCCCGGGCCGCAGATGTCGTGACGTGGAGCGGTGACAAGCTGCTGGGCGGGCCCCAGGCGGGCATCGTCCACGGACACGCGGCGGCGATCGGGCGACTGAGGAAGAACCCCCTCCTGCGCGCTTTCCGCGTCGACAAGCTCACGCTCGCCGCCCTCGAGGCGACGCTGCGGGCGTGGCTCGATCCGTCGGTGGCTGCCGCGCGGCTGCCGGCCGTGCGGCGGCTGCTGGAGCCGAGCGCCTCGGTCCGCGAGCGGGCCCTCGAGGCGCGGGAACGGCTGCCGGCCGCCGTGCGGCACCGGGTCGAGATCGTGGAGCTCTCCGCGCTCGTCGGCGCGGGCTCGGCGCCCGAGCAGGAAATCGAGTCGGCCGGCTGGGCGGTCGCGGGATCCGCCTCCGGCCTCGACGCGGCCTGTCGGGCCGCACGGCCGCCGCTGGTCGGCCGGGTCGAGGACGGCCGGTTCCTCGTCGACTTCCGCTGCCTCGAAGGGGACGACGCCGCCGAAGCGGCACGGATCGTCGGCGACGCGCTCGAGTCGCTCCGGACAAGCGACGCCGCGGAGGGCACGTGAGCCGGCGGGCCGTCTTCGTGGACCGCGACGGGACAGTGATCGCGGACCCGGGCTACCTCGACCACCCGAACGGGGTTCGGTTGCTGCCGGGCGCCGGCGAGGCGATCGCTCGCCTCAACCGGGCTGGATACTCCGTGATCATGATCACGAACCAGTCCGGGATCGGCCGCGGCTACTACTCCGAGGACGCGTTCCGGGACGTGCAGCGCGAGGTCGAGCGGCAGCTCGGGGCGCGTGGAGCGCACATCGACGGCGTCTACTTCTGCCCGCACGACCCGACCGTCCACGCCTGCGAGTGCCGCAAGCCCGGCGTGCTCCTGTTCGAGCAGGCCATCGCCGAACACGACCTGGACGGCTCGGCGTCGTGGTTCGTCGGCGACCGGGGCCGCGACGTGGCGCCGGCTGCCCGCTGGGACGGCAGGGCGGTGCAGGTGGCCCGGCCCGACGGCTCGTTCGACGAGGGACCCGAGGAGGCGGCGCACGTCGACGATCTCGCTGCGGCGGTCGACCTCATACTCGGTGGAGCGTCGACCTCGACCGTCGGCGCCTCGACCCGCGGGGCGCCCCTGAGAGTGGCGGTGCTCGTCTCCGGGGGCGGGACCAACCTCCAGGCGCTGATCGACCGCTTCGCGGCCGATCCGTCCGTGGAGATCTGCGGCGTGATCGGTAGCCGGGAGGGAATCGGCGCACTCGATCGCGCCGAGGCGGCGGGAATCCCGTCGGCCGTGCACGAGGCGCGGGGCGAGGACGAGGCGGCGGCGCTGACGGAGTTGCTGCGGGGTTTCGGAGCCGAGCTGGTGGTACTGGCGGGCTACATGCGGCTCGTGCCGGCACCCGTCGTGGCCGAATGGCGCGGCCGCATGCTGAACATCCACCCGGCGTTGCTACCCGACTTCGGGGGTGAGGGCATGTACGGGCGCCGCGTTCACGAGGCCGTGCTGGCAGCGGGTGTGTCGGAAACCGGCGTTACGATACACCTTGTGGATGAAGCGTACGATCGCGGACCGATCGTCGCTCAGCGGCGCGTACCCGTGAAACCCGGCGACGACGCCGAGCGGCTCGCCGCGCGCGTCCTCCAGACGGAGCACGAACTGCTGCCTGACGTCGTAGCGGCGGTGGCCGCAGGTCGCTGCCGGCTGTCGCCGGAGGGTGCCGAGTGGAGCCGAACGCAGACGCCCGAGACGGACGACGAAGCACCTGAACATACATCTCGTACGGGAGACTGAACCCATGCCCTACGCGCTGCTCAGCGTGTCGGACAAGACCGGAATCGAAGACCTCGGTGCTCGCCTCGTCGAGCGCGGCTACCAGATCCTCTCCACCGGCGGCACGGCACAGGCCCTGCGGAAGGCGGGTGTCGAGGTGGCGTCCGTATCCGACTTCACGGGTTTCCCGGAGATCCTCGGCGGCCGCGTGAAGACGCTCCATCCGGCGATCCACGCCGGCCTCCTGGCCCGGACCTCGGTGGAAGCGGACGTGGAAGAGCTGGAGGAGCTCGGGTTGTCGCCGATCGACCTCGTGGCGGTGAACCTGTATCCGTTCCGCGAGACGGTGGCGCGTCCGGAGACGATGTTCGCCGAGGCGCTCGAGCAGATCGACATCGGCGGACCGACGATGCTGCGCGCCGCCGCCAAGAATCACCCGTTCGTGTGGCCGGTGTGCGACCCGGGTTCCTACGACGAGGTGATCGCCGCGATCGACGCGGGAGGCGAGCAGCTCGACCTGCGTCGCCGGCTCGCGGCCCAGGTGTTCGAGCATACGGCCGCCTACGACGCGGCGATCGCGGGTTACCTCGACCGGTTCGAGCGCACCGATCGCTCGCCGGCCGGCGCCGGCGAGTGGCCCGACGAGCTCTTGTTGTCGCTCGTGAAGGTTCAGTCCCTGCGCTACGGCGAGAATCCCGACCAGCCCGCCGCCTTCTACCGGAGCGGCGCCGACGCGCCCTACGGCATCCCGGGACTCCGGCAGCTGCACGGCAAGGAGCTTTCCTACAACAACCTGCTCGACGTGGACGGGGCGTTGCTCGCGATCGCTCCCTGGCTCGACGAGGACCAGCCCGCCTGCGCGATCCTCAAGCACACGACTCCGTGCGGCATCGCGGTCGGCAACACGCTGACCGACGCCTACCGGAAAGCGCTCGCCTGCGATCCCGTGTCGGCGTTCGGATCGACCGTGGTGTTTTCGCAGCCGGTCACCGAGGGCGTGGCGGAGGAGCTCGCCGGCCTGTTCGTGGAGTGTCTCGTGGCTCCCGGCTGCGCCGACAGCGCGCTCAAGATCCTCCAGCGGAAGCAGAACATCCGCATCCTGCTGCCGGAGGACGGGGAGCGTCTGCGGCCGCCCGCCGGTCACGTGGCGGCCGGCGTCGATCTGCGCGGCGTATCGGGCGGAGTACTCGTCCAGGCGCCGCCGTCACCGGCCCGCCCGTCGGAGTTCCGGGCGTCCGCCGAGGTGATGACGGACCGCGAGCCGACCGACGCCGAGTGGGCCAACCTCGCCTTCGCGTGGGGCGCCGTACAATCCGTGAAGTCGAACGCGATCCTGCTGGCCCGCGACGGGGCCTCGATCGGGATCGGCGCCGGCCAGATGAGCCGCGTGGACGCCGTGAAGATCGCCCGCATGAAGGCCGAGGCCGCGGGACTAACGACCGGCGACTGCGTGCTCGCCTCCGACGCCTTCTTCCCGTTCCGGGACGGCCTCGACGCGGCCGCCGAAGCGGGCGCCACCGCCGTCGTTCAGCCCGCCGGCTCGAAGCGCGACGAGGAAGTCGTCGCGGCCGCCAACGAGCACGGCATCGCGATGGTCGCCACGGGCCGGAGGACCTTCCGGCACTAGGGGCGGATCAGCGGGACGTTTTCGCGGAACCTCCGGGTTTTCCCTTTCCGCCGCCCCCGTTCTTGCCGCTGCTTCCACCGCTCCCGGACACGGTCGTCGTCGCGGTGGAGGGCGTCAGGCCGTCGACATTCAGCCGGCCCGATGCGTTCGGTGACTCGTTCGTCGTCCAGGGCAGCAGGTTCGAGGTGATCGCCGCTTCCACCTCGGGCGGCGTCGCGTCCGGATACACCTGCAGGTAGAGCAGGGCGGCTCCCGCCGCGTGTGGACTGGCCATCGAGGTGCCCGAGATCGTGTTGTAGCCACGGTTCAGCCACGTCGACCGGATGTTCAGGCCGGGTGCGGCCACAGAGACCGGGTGACCGTAGTTGCAGTTCACGTCGGAGAACGAGGCGTCGTGCGACGTCGTCGTCAGAACACCGTTCACAACGCCGTCGTCACCCACGCTGCCGCCGCTCGCGTCGATTTCGTCGTCCCCGGTGCGGGCGGGTGAGACGTTCTGGGCGTTCTGAGGGAAGATGCATGCGCCCAGGATTCCGTTGCCCGCCGCGACCGCGTACACGACCCCGGCGTTGATCGAGTTCCGGATCGCGAGGTCGATCACGGCATCCGCAGGCCCTCCGATGCTCATGTTCGCGACCATGGGCTGGCTCGGGAAGTTGGCTTTCCAGCCGATCACCGAGTCCATGGCGGCTACCATGTCCGCCGTCTCGCACGAGCCATCGTCCTTGCAGACCCTGAACGAGTGGATGGGGGCTCCGGGCGCAACGCCCACGACGCCACCGTTGCCATCGCGCGCCGCGGCCGTTCCTGCCGTGTGGGTTCCGTGCCCGTGTCCGTCTTCGCCGCTTCGATTCGGTTCGGAGGCCACGAAGTTCAGCGCCTCGACGACGTTCAGATCCGGATGATCGCTGTCGATTCCCGAGTCGATGCCGAAGTACCAAGGCCGGATCTCACACCCCGGCACCTGGGTGGAGGCCCACGCCTGATTGGCCGGGGCACCGATGGCGACGATGCCATACAGGTCCGTCAGGTCGTCGTGGTTCCCGGTGTCTACGCATGCACCCGGAGGTGCCGCTTCCGTCGTGGCGCAATCGACGTTGGAGTAGGCGGAGGTGCCATCCTCGTTGAAGGCGAGGACCCGGTAGCAGTATTCGGTCTGCTGGACCAGGTCACGGCTCTCGTAGGACGTGGCGTCGGGTCCGGTCTCGGCGATCTGCTGCCAGTTGCCGGTCTGCCCGAGACGCCGCTCGATCCGGTACCCGTCCTCGTTGGAGGCTGCGTCGGTCCAGGCGAGATCGATCCCGTCGTAGCCGACGGCGATGGCTGCCAGGCCGGTGGGATCGGCAGGCGGATTGCAACCCGCATCCACGGAGACCGTAACGCCGTACTGCGCGCCGAGATCGGCGACGATGCCGTCCCGCTCGCAGTTCGAGAGCACCCGGTCGTAGAACAGCAGCTCCGCGATCCGCCCGTCGAAGTGATAGTCGGAGCTGCCACGTCCGATGAGGTATTCCACGAACGTCGACTCGTAGCCACCGAGGGCGGGGGACGAGCCGGCGGGTTGTCCGTCCAGCTGCAGGTCGACGAGGCTCGCCGCGTCGGTCCGCCAGACCCCGACGTGGGATTGTCCCGGCTGCGGCGCGATCGTTCCGCCCAGCCAGTTGCTGACCCCCGAGGTCGTGTAGTCCATGGGACCGGTCAAGCCGTTGCGGGACGTGACCATGATCGTCCGGGCATCCCAGGCTCTGTACGGGGCAAAGATGCCTGAGGCCGGCGAGGTGCTGTCTTCCGGCCGGAAGACGGCGATCAGGGTGCCGGAGGGATGTTGGGACACGCCCGAGATCCGCAGCAGGGCGTCGTCGTCGGAGTCCTCGTTGAACCCGACCGAGCCGTGG
>JASFRN010000127.1:0-7130 GCA_050114915.1 Gemmatimonadales bacterium
ACCTGGGGTTTCGCGTTCTGGAGGCGGACGCCTACGTGGTGGCGAACGGAAGCCCGGAAGAGACCACGATCCACACCTTCAAGGTTCACACTCCACCGGCGTGGGAGATCGACCGACGGGCCGCCGAGGCGCGAATGTCCAACGCGTTCCAGGCCCTGCAGCGCAACTGGGCTCGCAATCTCGAGATCAACGGTCTCATCCTCTCCGCCGGCCTCACGTGGCGCGAGACCGCGCTGCTGAACGCTTACGCCGCGTATGCATTCCGGATCGGCGCCGTGCCGAGCCGCCTCGCCGTCCGCCGTCCGCTCACGGAGCACCCCCGGGCCGCGCGCCTGCTGTTCGAGGTGTTCTCCGCCCAGTTCGACCCCTTCCTGGAGGGCGACCGCGAGACGACGCTCGCGTCGCTCGAAGATTCATTCGTTCGCTATCTGGAAGACGTCGGGAGCATCGAAGACGATCGGACGCTGCGCCGCCTGTTCGCGCTGGTGCGCGCGACCGTGCGGACCAACTACTTCCAGCCAGCCTTCGCGGAAGATCCCGGGCGGCCGCTGGCGCTGAAGTTCGCCTGCGGACAGGTGGACTTCATGCCGCAGCCCGTGCCCCTGTACGAGGTGTGGGTGAGCAGCGCCCGGACCGAGGGTGCGCACCTCCGGATGGGATCGGTGGCCCGCGGAGGCTTGCGCTGGAGCGACCGCCCCGAGGACTTCCGTACCGAGGTCCTGGGGCTCGTGAAGACACAGCAGGTGAAGAACGCCGTCATCGTGCCAGCGGGCGCTAAGGGCGCGTTCGTGATCACCGCTCCTCCCTCAGACCGGGACGAGCTGGCGGCGGCCGGTGTCGCAAGCTACCGCGATTTCGTCGGTGCCCTGCTCGACGTGACCGACAACGTGGTCGGGGCGAACGTCGTGCATCCCCCCGATACCGTAATCCGCGACGGGGAGGACCCCTACCTGGTCGTCGCCGCGGACAAGGGCACAGCCCGCTTCTCGGACATCGCAAACTCGCTGGCGGCGGAGCGCGGATTCTGGCTGGGCGACGCGTTCGCCTCGGGCGGGTCACGCGGCTACGACCACAAGACGATGGGGATCACCGCCCGCGGCGCGTGGGAGTGCGTAATGCGGCACTTCCGGGAAATGGGCCGGGATATCCAGTCGGAGGACTTCACGGCCTGCGGGATCGGGGACATGAGCGGCGACGTATTCGGGAACGGCATGCTCCTCAGTCGGCACATCCGCCTGGTGGCCGCGTTCGACCATCGCCACATCTTTCTCGATCCAGATCCCGATCCCGGCGTGAGCTGGGAGGAGCGCAAGCGGTTGTTCGAGCTGCCCGGCTCGAGCTGGATGGACTACGACGAGTCGCTGATCAGCTCCGGTGGCGGCGTATTCGAGCGAGGGGCGAAACGGATCGTTCTGTCCGAAGAAGCACGGGTTCGCCTCGACATCGAAGAGTCCGAGCTGAACGGCGACGCCCTGATCCGGGCGATCCTCACCGCACCCGTCGATCTTCTCTGGAACGGTGGGATCGGCACCTATGTGAAGGCGAGCGACGAGACGAGCGCCCAGGTCGGCGACCCCGGCACCGACGCGGTTCGGGTCGACGCGACCGAGCTTCGCTGCAAGGTGATCGGCGAGGGCGGCAACCTCGGACTCACGCAACGCGCCCGGGTCGAGTACGCGATGGGCGGAGGGCGGTGCAACACGGACGCTCTCGACAACTCGGCCGGCGTGGACACGTCCGACCACGAAGTGAACATCAAGATCCTGCTCGGCGCCGCGATCGAGCTCGGGACGCTCGCGCCCGAGCAGCGCGACGCGGTGCTCGAAGCGGCCGAGGACGACGTTGCGCGCCGGGTCCTGCACGACAACTACACCCAGAGCCTGGCGGTCACGCTCGACGAATACCGCGTGCGGGAAAGGCCGGAGGTGTTTCGCCAGGCACTGACCCGGGTCGAGCGCTCGGGCCTGCTCGATCGGAAGATCGAACAACTCCCGGTCACTGAGGACATGGTCGAGCGTGAGGAGGCGGGGAAACCGGTCCTGGCCCGCCCGGAGTTGGCGGTCCTGCTGGCCTACTCGAAGCTCTATCTGAAGGGGGAGATCCTGCGTTCGGAGCTCCCGGAGGATCCCGGCCTGGAAGATCTGCGGCGCGAGTACTTCCCGGAGACCGTTCGCCAGGCGGCCGGGGAAGAAGCGATCAGAGCACACCGCCTGGGGGCGCACATCGCCTGCACGCGGCTGGCCAACCTGGCGGTCGACACGCTCGGCGGCGCCAGCCTGGTGCAGCTCGTCAACGACACCGGGAAAAGCGCCGCGAAGGTCCTCAAGGCCTGGTACGTCGCCTACGCCGCCTCGTCGGCTCGCGATACGATCGAGGGCATCTATGCGCTCGACCTGGAGGTCCCCGCCGGAGTGCAGGCGCAGTGGTTGTTGAAGGTCGGCGGAGCGCTCGACCGGGCGACCCGCTGGTTGCTCGCGAACGAGGACCTGAGCCTGTCTATCGCCGAGCTCATCGCGCGGTACGGCGACTCATTTGGAGTGCTCGCAGGATCACTGCTCGATCACCTGTCGGAGCGGAAGCGTCGCGAAGTCGACGAGCGGCTCACGATGTACCAGACCGATGGGATGGAGAGCTCGCTCGCGCGTCGACTCGTGGCCCTGGAGTACGTGGACGGGCTCCTTCCCGTCGCGGCCCTGGCTCGGCGGGAGGACCTCCCCGCCTCGCAGGTCGGAAAGGTGTATTTCGGCCTCGCCGGAACGATCGACTTCCCGTGGCTGCAGGAGCGGCTCGACGATGCGGCGAGCGGGGGACCCTGGGAACTGCGCGCCGCCAAGTCGCTGGCTCTCGAACTCGAGGCGGCCCGCACCCGGATCGTGCGCCATCTGCTGACCGAGACAGACGACGACACCGATGCCGCGGTGGCGGTGTTCCGCGAGCGCTGCGGCGAGGGTCTCGCGCGGATCGGTTCGTTGATCGACGAGCTGAGAGAGGCGGGCAGACCAGGTATTCCCGCCCTCATGGTGACGATCCACGCGATCGGCGAGGAATGCGATGCGTGGGCCAATGGGGCGGGGGAGTGATGGTGGGGCGAGGGAGGACCCCTTCACTCCCTTCGACCCGCTGACATCCGCTGAACGGCGCGTCTGAAGGCGCGCTCCGGGAGCGAAGGGGCCCTCCCTCGCTCCAACTCCCCGGCCCGCGAGGGTGGGCTAGCCGATGCGCTTCGCGTTGCTCGCTTTTGACGGGCCCACCGCGGCTGCCTGACCCCCAACGAGAACGGGCCCGCCCCCGAGGGCGGACCCGCTCCTAACCGGCGGAGGCGTGTTTCCGGAGCGCGCCTTCAGCGGCGCCGTCCAGCCGGTGTCAGCGCGCGGAGGAAATGCGCCTCCGTACTGTCCAGCGCGCGAAGGGATGTACGCTCCCTCTCTCACCCGCGATCAGTACGTCGTCAGGTACCGACCGACCTCCCACGACGTAACCTGCGAGATGTAGCCGGACCACTCCTTCTTCTTCGCCGCCACGAAGTTCTCGAACACGTGGTCGCCGAGCGTCTCGCGCATCAGTTCGCTCTTCTCGAGCTCGCCGATCGCCTCGCCGAGGTTGGCGGGCAGGCTCTGCACCTTGTGCTTCTTCCGCTCCTTGTCGGAGAGTTCCCACACGTTCACGTCGAGCGGCGGGCCCGGATCGATCTCGTTCTGGATCCCGTCCAGACCGGCGGCCAGCTGAACGGCCAGGGCCAGGTACGGATTGCAGCTCGGGTCGGGCATCCGGAACTCGACGCGCGTGCCGACGCCCCGGCGATCCGGTACCCGGATCATCGGCGACCGGTTGCGGTGCGACCAGGCGATGTCGACCGGGGCCTCGTAGCCCGGCACGAGGCGCTTGAAGCTGTTGACCAGCGGATTCGTCACCGCGGTCAGCGCCCGGGCGTGCTTCTTCAACCCGCCGATGTAGTACCGCATCTCGTCGGAGAGCTTGTACTCGCCGTCCGGGTCGTAGAAGCAGTTCTCGCCGGACTTGAACAGCGACTGGTGGGTGTGCATCCCCGAGCCGTTCTGCCCGTAGATCGGCTTGGGCATGAACGTGGCGTGGAGGCCGTGAGCCATCGCGGCGTTGCGGACGATGAACCGGAACGTGGTCAGGTCGTCGGCCGTGCGCAGCGCCTCGGCATACTTGAAGTCGATCTCATGCTGCCCGGGTGCCACCTCGTGGTGGGCAGCCTCGACTTCGAAGCCCATCGCTTCGAGGTCGTTCACGATCATCCGCCGAGCTTTCTCGCCCAGGTCGACGGGCGTGAGGTCGAAGTAGCCACCGGCGTCATGGGTGACCGTCGTGGCCGAACCGTCCGCGTCGCGGTGGAAGAGGAAGAATTCCGCTTCGACGCCCGCGTTCATCGTGTAGCCCAGCTTCGCGGCCTTCTCGGAAGTGCGCTTCAGCACCAACCGCGGATCGCCGGCGAACGGGGTGTCGTCGGTGTTGTAGACGTCGCAGATCAGCCGCGCGACGCGAGCCTCGGGGTCGCCCCAGGGGAAGATGCGGAAAGTGCGAAGATCCGGCTTCAGGAGCATGTCGCTCTCTTCGATCCGGACGAATCCCTTGATCGAAGAGCCGTCGAACATGATCTCGCCCTCGAGCGCCTTCTGGAACTGGCTGGACGGGACCTCGACGTTCTTGGTGTGCCCGAGGATGTCGGTGAAGGTGAGCCGCAGGAAGCGAACGTTCAGCGCTCGGCAAAGCTCCAGGATGCCCTTCGGGTCGGGAGAGTCGCCGAGGCCGGCGCCATAGTGCGAAAAGCGGGTGTCTTCTTCGTGCTCGCGTGGGGCTGCGAACATTGAGTCGGGTGACATCATCTGTCTCCTGTGCGAATCGGTGCGATCGACTCCCGGGACAGTCCGGGGCCGACCCGTTGGATGCGGACGCTCGAAATGCTATGCAAAACACGTACAAACATCAAGTGGTTCCCGATAAAGATGGTAATATGTGTGTTATTTTCTCAAATATTGTCAAATATATAGTCCAGATATCCATATTAATCCATCATATGTGCGGTTATGTGCGTCCGTCATGCCCCCACCTCCGCCGGGCCCAGTGATCGAACTGTGGAGCGACCGCCGCAACCGACCGTGGCCCGCGTCGTCGGCGACGCCTATGATCGGCACATGAAACGACGACCCGGGAGGACCCTCTCGCTGCGGCTTCGCCTGCTGGGCGGACTGCTCATCCTGACCTTCGTGGCGCTGTTCACGGTCGCGATCACGGTCTACATCGGCTTCGCGCTGCAGCTGCCGCCGGAGATGCTGGGCCTGATGGTGGCCGTCGTCATCGTGGTCGACATGTTCCTCGTCTACATGCTGGCGGAACGCCGGTTGTCGCGGTTCGTGCTGGAACCGGTCGACCACATGGTCGAAGGCGCGGAGCGGATCGCCGCGGGCGACCACGGGTCACGCCTCGAGGCGACCGCCACTACCGAGCTCGAGCGACTGGCCGCCGCGGTCAACGCGATGGCCGCCACGCTCATACGCAACCAGGACGAGCTCACGCGAAACGTGGCGTCGCTGGACGCGACGAACCGCGAGCTGTCGGAGGCCCGCATGCGCCTGGTGCGGAGCGAGAAGCTGGCTTCGATCGGCCGCCTGGCGGCCGGGATCGCCCACGAGGTCGGCAACCCGCTCGGCGCGATTCTGGGGTATACGGCGCTCGGCGCCCGCGAGCTGGGCGGCGAGCACGAATGGCTCACGGGTATCGAAGAGGAGGCGCGGCGGATCGATCGCATCGTCCGGGGCCTGCTCGATTTCGCCCGCCCGCGCAGTGCGTCGCGCCACGCGGTGGACGTGGCGGACATCGTTCAGCGCACCGTACAGATGATGACCCTGCAGGGGCGGTTCAAGCAGATCGAGGTCGAGCTCGCGGTAAGCCAGGAGCTGCCTCCCGTCCGAGCCGACGGGCACCAGCTGGAGCAGGTGCTCGTGAACCTGCTCCTGAACGCCGCCGATGCGATCGGCGAAACGGGGGACGGAGGACGGATTCGGGTGGGGGCCCACCCGGTCACGGTCGATCGGGTGCCGGAGGATTCACTCCGGCGGCGCGAGAGCGATCCGGAAGGCGTGGACTACACGCACCTGCGGCGCCTCGAGACCGTGCGCGATCCGGGACCCCAGCGGCAGCTCGCGAGGGGCGACCCGGCGGTGGCGATCGTCGTGTCCGACGACGGCCCGGGCGTACCGGAGGAGATCCGGGGTCGACTGTTCGAACCGTTCTTCACCACGAAGGACCCCGGAAAGGGCACCGGCCTGGGCCTTGCAGTATCTGCACGGTTGATCGAGGGAATGGGAGGAACGATCGAGGTCGAGCCCGGGGAATCGGGCGGGGCCTCGTTTCGCGTCCTCCTGCCGACCGACACCCTGCGGGGGCCCGCATCTGCATGAAAATACTGGTGATCGAGGACGACGCCGGACTGCGTCGCACCGTCTCCCTGCTGCTGGAAGGGGAGGACTACGAGGTCGCGACGGCGGCCGAAGGCGGGGCAGGCCTGGAGAAGGCGGCGGACTGGAATCCCGACGTGATTCTTGCAGATATCCGCATGCCGGGCATGGACGGGCTCGAGTTCGTCGACGCCTACGCGAAGAGCGGCGGCGGGGCGAGCGTCATCATCATGACCGCCTACGGCAACCCGGACACTGCGATCGAGGCGATTCGCCGCGGTGCCTACGACTACATCGACAAGCCGTTCGCTCCCGACGCCCTCCTGCTGCGGGTTCGGATCGCCGAAGAGAGCCGCAAGAAGGACCGGGAGATCCGACGGCTGCGCAAGGAAGTCCGGGTCGAGCGGCGGCACGGCGAGATCATCTCGGGAAGTCCCGGGATGACCGAAGCGATCGAACTGTCCGAGCGCGTCGCCCCGCACCCCACGACCGTGCTGGTCACCGGGGAGAGCGGCACCGGGAAGGAGCTGATCGCCCGGCTCATCCATGACGCCAGCGGGCGACCCGGCGAGTTCGTGCCGGTCAACTGTGGCGCCATTCCCGAGAATCTGCTCGAGTCGGAGTTGTTCGGGCACGTGAAGGGCTCGTTCACGGGCGCCACCGGCGACCGGCTGGGGCTGTTCGAGGAGGCGAATCGCGGCACGTTGT
>JASFRN010000128.1:0-7128 GCA_050114915.1 Gemmatimonadales bacterium
GCCGATTCTGGACGGACGAGGGCGTGACCGGAACGGCGAGCACAGACCTGTTCTCCGGCCGGGTCGACGTGCAACCGTATCACCCGCCCGACCCGGACGCGCCGGATGGCCGCGCGCTGCTGGAGGTGTTCATGGAAGGCGGGACGGCGGCCGAGCTCGAGGGACGCTCCGAACCGGAAGTGCTCGCGTTCGCGCTGGAGAAGCTGGAGCAGATTCATCCGCGGATCAGGGAGTTCGCGGAGGGCGGGATCGTGAAGGCGTGGGCGGAAGATCCGTACGCGCGCGCCGCCTGGTCGTGGCCCGCCCCGGGAGAGGTCGGTCGCTACCTCGACGCCCTGCAGCGCCCGGTCGGCCCCCTCCACTTCGCGGGCGAGCACACCTCGCCGCTACGGGCCACGATGGAGGGCGCCCTGCGCTCCGGCCTACGAGCGGCGCACGAGGTGGACGCCGCGGCCGGGGGCTGAGCGAGCGGCCGCGGGGGGTTGAAAGGATGACGAGCGAAGGCGCCGGCCGTAAGGTGGGTCGTCGGTTCGTATGACGAATCCCGCAAGGAGGCCATCCATGCAGCCGAGTCGCATCGCCCGTTTCCCGCTTCTGCTCGCCCTCGTCGGCCTCGTGGCCGCCCTCCCGGCATGCTCGGGAAGCGACAACAACGACAACGGCACCGGCACCGGGCCGAGCAGCGATCCCGCCTACGTCGGGGTCTGGAACGCCACGAGCTTCTCGGCCTTCGGGATGGACGCGATCGACCTGGGCATGGAGCTCCAGGCCGAGTTTTCGACCTCGACCTACCTGCTGACCGTGACGAACGACCAGGTCGGCATCTGCGACGCCGCCGGCACCAGCGACTGCACCTCCTCCGGCGACCTGTCGGGCACGTCGTCGCAGGTGACGTTCGATCCGGGCACCGCCGACGCCGTGGCGTTCGACTACACGGTCTCGGGCACGACGATGACCTTCACGGGCTCGATCGACGGAGCGCCCGTCTCGATCGTGTTCGCAAAGGTGCCCTGATCGTGGAGAGGGCGGCGGCGATGCTGATCGGTATCGCCGCCGCGACCCTGGCGCCGGGGGCGCTCCTCGCGCAGGCGGCCGGCGGACCGGACGCCGCGACCCGGGCGGTGGACGCCCGCGCCCTCGAAGGCCCTCCCGCGACCCTCCTGTTCTTCGACGTGCCGACGCGCGCGCCCCTCGTCGGTCCTCTCCTCGCGCAGGCCGGCTGCGCCGTGGATGGAGCGTCGGTGGTACGCATCGAGCTGCCCGGACGTCGATTCGAGCCGCCGCTGCCGCTGCGACCCGTCGACGCGGGCCGGGCGACCCCGGTCGACGCTCTCGCCTCGCAATGGGCCGCCCTGCTCGACGGCGCCGTCGACCGCGCCGTGGCGGGCTGGATGCCGCGCGCCCGACCGACCGCCCGCGCTCTGCTGAGCGACCCCGACGCCATCGGCCGGTATCGCCGCGAGGCCGAGGAGGCCGCGCGGGCGGGCCCGCCGCCGATCGACGCCATCGCCTGGCTCGATGTCGATGGGGGACCCACGGCGGTGCTCCTGACGGAAGGGGCCTCGACGCCCTACACGCTGGGGATGACGGTCGGCTACCGGCGCGCAGACGACGGTGATTTCCTCCTGGCGCTCGACGTCGCCCTCGACACGCGCTTCGCGCTCCTGGGACGGGCGGTGCAGGAGGGCGCCTTCGGGTCGGTGGAGCCCGAGGCCCCGCCCCCGGCGGGCACGCGGCGGTTCGCGGAGGTGTGCCGGGGCGAATGACGACGGCGGGCGGCGCTTCCGGTCGGCGGCGCGCTCAGTCGCCGGCGACGAACGCGGTCAGCCGCCACTCGCCGTCACGGCGCGCGAAGATCGCCCGGTAGTCGATCGGACTGCGGACGAAGCTGGAGCGCACGTAGCCGAGCGTCCCGTCTTCCATGCGCAGCGCCGTCCAGCCCTCGGGCGTATCGGCTTCCTCCCGCCTCCACTCCTCGTCGACCATCTCGAAGGAAAGCTCGTCGATCGGGGAGGCGCCCTCGTCGGGCCTGGCGTATACGGGCACCGCGTCGCCGAGCGCGAACAGCGAGCCGAAGGGATCGAAGCCGGGCGGCTCGTCTCCCCGGTAAGCGCCGAACGTATACGGCGCCATGAAGATCGTGTCGCCGTAGAAGCGTCCGCCCAGCGCCAGCACGGTTCCGAGCTCGACCCACAGACTCTCTTCGCGGTCGCCCAGCCACAGGTCCCGGAATCGCTGCACGCCGACGTCACCGCCGAAGCTGAGGCACACCTGCGGGTCGAGCACGGCGATGACGGCCGCCGTGTCGCGGGCCGCCACGGCCTGCTGCAGGCGGGCCCGGAAGGCGAAGAACGCCGGGTCTCGCGACGCCTCGTCGACCGGAAGAAGTCGCGCCCGCTCGATGTCCTGGCAGTGGCCGGCGGGGGGAGCTGCCATGGCGATCGCGAGAACACAGATGGCGGCGAGCGGGCGCTTCATCGGGTCATGCTCCGCGGTCGAGGATCCGATGCGAGTCGTATCGCGTGATTCCGGCACGATTCCATCGATTCCATGGTAGTCCTCGAGGCGATGTCCGGCATGGCGCGGTGGGGCTCGCCCGCTGTTCGGCCCCGCGTCGCTCGTTGATCCTGTGTTGATCTTCCCGCGTATTGTCCGGTAGACGACCGGGCTACCGAACAGGTGAGGGAGATCGATGGGGTACGCACTCGGACGGGAAGCGTCACGGCGCGAAGTTCGCCGCGTGCGGGAGGACTCGACGTCGGTTTACGACGCCAATCGAATGCGCTCCACCCTCGACTTCGACGCGATCGAGACCATAGGCGACCGTATCGCTCATCTCGCCGCCCACATGAACGCGTCCAAGCAGGAGCTCCTGGAGCTGATCGTGGAGTTCGACGAGGCGCGCGGCTGGGAGCCCGGCGGCCACTGCGACTGCGCCCACTGGCTCAGCTTCCGCACCGGCATGAGCCTCGGAACCGCACGGGAGCACGTACGGGTCGCCCTCGCCCTGCGTGAACTCCCGAAGCTCCGCGGTTCGATGGCCCGCGGCGCGCTCTCCTTCTGCAAGGCCCGCGCGCTGACCCGAGTCGCGAAGCCGGAGACGGAAGCCGACCTCCTCCCCCTCGCCGAGGGCGCCACCACGGCCCAGGTCGAACGGATGGTACGCGCCTGGCGCGTGAACTCGCGGCTCGAAGAGGAAGAGCTCGAGCGCCAGCGCCACCGCTCGCGCACGTGCGCCATCTATCCCGAAGGCGGCATGTTCGTCGTCGTCGCCCGGCTCCCGGCCGTCGACGGGATGTCGGTCATGCGGGCCGTCGACGAAACGTCCGACGAGCTGTACCGCATCGCGCGGGCGGCGGGCGAGCTCGAGGTCGAAGACACGCGGGCCGCGGCAGCGCGGCGCCGGGCCGATGCGCTGGTCGAGCTGATCGAGCGCGGGATCGCGGCTCCCGCGGCCGACGACGAGGGCGCCCCCGTCAGCGGCGCCCACGCCGACCGCCACCAGGTCGTGCTGTTCGTGGAGCCCGAGACCCTTGCCGCCGAGGCCGAGCCCGGAATGAGCGAGCTGGAGGACGGGACGCGAATCTCATGTGAAACTGCGCGCCGGGTGGCCTGCGACGCCGGGATCGTCCCGGTGACCCGCGGGGCCGGCGGCTCGATCCTGGACGTGGGCCGCCGATCGCGCACTTTTCCTCCCGCGATCCGGCGCGCGCTCGAGGCGCGCGACCGAGGCTGCCGCTTCCCGGGCTGCGGCTCGCGCTACACCGAGGGGCACCACGTGGACCACTGGATCGACGGCGGCCCCACCAGCGTTCAGAACGGAATCCTGCTCTGCCGCCATCACCACCGCCTCGTCCACAACGGGGGCTGGACGATGCGCTGGTGGAACGAGCGCGGCGCCGGCCGCCGGGCGGCCTTCACCGATCCGCGCGGGCAGACGCACGTCGAGGGGCGGGCGCCACGTGCGCCCGAGCTCTCCGTCGAGACGGATTCCGGCGCGAGCCCGGCCGCGACACTGGCCGCGCGGAACCGCGAGCGCGGCGCCGAACCCGATGCCTGGACCGCCTCCGCGTGTTGGAAGCGCGAGCGCGACATCCCGGATGCGGTGTACTTCCGCGCCGTCGAGGCGGGGCTGAGCTGAGGCGGACTGCCTGGCGCCGGTTCCGGTCACGTCTCCGCCGCCCAGCGACCAGTGGGCCTGGACCACGGCCCCCGCCGAGTCGCGGGTGAACAGGACCCACGACGAATCGGACGCGAAAACGGTCCTCGCCGCTCAGGCCCAGCAATCCGATGCGGCCCGAGCCGAGGTGCCGCAAACGCACGACCGAGTCGTCGACGGCTACGACGACGAGCGCCTCGCGGGCCCGCCTGGTTGGGGGCCTCGCGCCGGGCATGGATCCACCGGATCGCCCGTCAAAGCGTTGATGGCTCGCCACACCTCGTCGGGCTTCGCCGACGCGTCCTCCAGCGCCCGTCCGCGCCACTTCCCGCCACATGATCGCACAACAGACTGTGCGTCAACGACTTACGGTGTCGCAAAACACGACACCGTCTGGAGCCCCGCAGTTCCCGTCCCGTCTCGGAGCCGGTATGTTTCTTGTACCTTCCTGACCGGACTGCACCGGGGCGGCCGAAGGGAAGCGGCCTGGACCGGACGGATCAGCACAGCGACGGAAACGGAGACCGTGGGCCTCAAGTTTTCCATCAACGACAACTGCACGGCCTGCATGGCCTGCGTACGGGTGTGTCCCGTAGAGGCGGTGTCGATCTCGGGCTCCGAGCTCCACATCGTCGAGGACACCTGTATCGAGTGCGGCCTGTGCGTCCCCGCCTGTTACCACGACGCGATAGACGTCGTGGGCGACGTCGACCGCTGCGTCGCCGCGCTCGACGAGGGCCGCACCGCGCTCATCCTTCCCACCGAAGCCACCGTCTTCTTCTATCCCGCAACGCCCGAGCAGCTGATCAACGCCTGTTTCGCGGCCGGGTTCGAACGGATCTACTTCGAGTCGGTCGGCGACGAGCTGGTGGCCGGCGAGTACCTCCAGCTGTGGCGCGAAAGCGAGGGGGGCTCGTGGGTGCGCTCGACGAGCCCGATCGTCGTCAACTACTGCCGCACGAAGCTACCGGAGCTGCTCCCTTTTCTGGCGCCCGTGGTGACACCCGCCGTAGCCCTGGCGCGCTACATCCGGGCGCTCGAGCGGGCCGCGATCCCGGCCGGCCCCCGGCTCGCGCCCATGCTGCCGGAGAAGGAACCGGAGTCCCGCGCGGCTGAGCCCGAGCTGCAGATCGTCTATGCCGGCGTCGGCGCCCCGGGGGTGAACGGCGACTCCTCGGCCATCGACATGTGCGTGTCGCTGATGGAGCTCGAGCACCTCCTGCACGACGCCGACGCCGCGCCGCTGGAGCAGCCGCTCACGCTGCGCCGCATGCCGCCCGAGCGCCGCCGCCACCTGTCGCTGCCCGGCGGACTTCCCCTGCCGATGCTGGACGAGCAGCGCCAGAGCTCGCGGAAATTCAAGCGGGTGCGAGGGCTGCTGGGCCTGCCGGCCGTCGCCCGGGCGCTGATCGGCGAGGAGACGCCGCTCGGGTTCGTCGACGTGCTGCCGTTCGAGGGCGGCCTCGGGCACCCCGCCTACGGCCCGCCCGAGGACCTGTTCTGGCGTCGCACGATCGCGGACCTGGTCGAACCGAGCCGCTCCGAGGAGTCGGTGGTCGAGCCGATCGGCGTCGACCTGTCGGCCCACTACAAGCCGAGCGGCGACGTGCTGGCCGACGCCGACCCGGACGAAGTGGGCCGGGTGCTCGAGAAGATCGGCACGACGCCGGACGGAAAGCACTGGAACACCGGGTCGTGCGGCCACGGCACCTGCATCGAGTTCGCCACCGCCGTCGCGCGGGGGCGCTCGTCGCTGTCGCTGTGCCCGATCTACCTGGCGCGGCAGTACGAGCAGGCCGTTCGCGACGCGATCCACGACGGGCTGACCGGCGTGTTCTCGTACCGCGTGCTCGACGAACGCCTGCGCGAGGAGCTGTCGCGCGCCAGCCGGACGGGCACGTCGCTGGCCGTGCTGTTCGTCGACCTCGACAAGTTCAAGCCGGTGAACGACACGTACGGACACGCGGTCGGCAACCAGGTGCTGCGCGGCGTCGCGTCGGTTCTGAAGGACGTGACCCGGAGCACCGACCTCGTGTGCCGCTACGGCGGCGACGAGTTCGTAGTCGTGCTCGTGAACCCGGACCGCGAGGGCGCCGATCGCGTCGCGGAGCTCATCCGGACGGGGATCGCGGAGTTCAGCGTGCCGACGCCGGACGGCAAGCAGGCCGGGGTTACGGCAAGCATAGGCGTCGCATATCATTCGGGCATCACCCAGACGAACCTGACCGGCGAAGAGCTGATGGCCGAGGCGGACGCGGCCCTCTACGTCGCCAAGGCGCAGGGTGGCAACACGGTGCACCCCACGGTTGGAGGCGAACTCGTCAGATGAGCACTGAGGGCATGGAGCACGAATCCGTCGCCGGACTCGATCCCTGGGGTCTCCGGAGGATCGAGAAGCTGCTCGTCGAGCTGGAAGGCGTCGGATCGCTGAAGATCGTGCCCGACGGCCATGGAGGAATCGACGAGGTGCACGTGCTGAGCAGCTCGTCGCTGAGCCCCAAGCAGATCGTGCGGAACATCGAATCGGCCCTGCTGGCCGAGTTCGGGCTGCAGATCGACCACCGGAAGATCTCGATCGCGCGCACCCGCGCCCCCGAGATCTCCCCCACGCAGGTGCTGAAGGCCCAGCAGGTGATCGAGGCGAAGGAAGAGGAGGCGGAGGAAGAGGCCGAAGAGGCGATCGCCGCCGCCGTCGAGGCCGCCCGCCCCCTGCGCACGGTGCTCAAAGACGTGCACATGGAGCGCATGGCGGGCCGGGAGTTCTCGTGCCGGGTGGAGCTCGAACGCGAGGACGAGGTTCACGTCGGCGAAGCCGAGGGCCCCGACTTCGAGCGCAGCCGGATGGAAATCGCCGCCGCCGCCTGCCTCGAGGCGCTGCAGGACGCGGGCGACGACGAGATCCACCTGTCGCTGCAGGGCGCCAGCCAGCTCCACTCCCTCGGGCGCTCGTTCGTGGTCATCGTGGTGGG
>JASFRN010000129.1:0-7123 GCA_050114915.1 Gemmatimonadales bacterium
CGTCGAGTATCTCGATTCCGCGCTCCACATCGACGAGGTGGAGGACTATCCGGGCGCGTGGAACGGGCTCCAGGTCGAATGCCGATCGCCGATCGACGCCGTGTGCGTGGCTACCGACGCCTGCCTGGAGACGATCGAGCGGACGGTGGAAGCCGGGGCGAATCTGCTGTTCGTGCATCACGGGCTGTTCTGGGGGGATCCCCTCCCGCTCACGGGCCGCCTCTACCGCCGGGTGCGCGCCCTCATCGACAACGACGTCGCCCTGTACAGCGCTCACCTGCCGCTCGACGTCCACCCGATGTACGGGAACAACGCGATTCTCGCCCGGCAGCTCGACCTCCACATCGAAGGCCGGTTCGGACGGTTCAAGGACCTGGACGGCGTCGGCGTGTGGGCGGTGGTGGACCGACCGCTCAACGACTTCGTCGACCGGGTCGAGGAGGTGTGCGGATCGAAGGCGAAGGTGCTGCGCGGGGGGCCGCCGCACGTGCGGCGGGCCGCGATCGTCACGGGAGGGGCGGGGTCGATGATCGAGCAGGTGCACGCCGCCGGGTTCGACACGCTCCTGACCGGAGAGGGGAACCACCACACCTACCACGACGCGATGGAGTACGGCGTGAACGTGATCTACGCCGGCCACTACGCGACGGAGACGTTCGGCGTGAAGGCGATCGGCAAGGCGTTGAACGACCGGTTCGGGGTGGAGTGGACCTTCATCGACTACCCGACGGGGATGTAGGCGCGCCTCAGTCCTGCTTGTGCAGCACCGCCATCCCGATGTCGAGGTCGCCGTCCTCGGTGAACGTCAGCACCTGGCGGGTGCCCTCGGGGCCTACGAGCACCCGGTCGCCGTCCCGCTCGTAGTCGAGCTCGACCCCCCCGCCGAACGGCCCGGTGATCGTCACCTTGCCGTCGGGAGCGAACTCGTAGGAAACGACGCCGTGGTCGTCCGACCAGGTACCGACGAGGTCGTCGCCGCGGGCGCAGGCCGCCAGGGGCGCGAGGGTGAGGCCGAACAGCAGTACCATCGAGCGCAGGCGCATCGCCGCCTCCGGGTGAGTGGTCGAGGCTCTCAGAACAGCGAGATCTTCAGGCCCTTCGTGTACTTCTCGGGGTCTTCGCGGAAGCTCTTCATCATCAGCGCGACCTCCTCGGAGGCCGACTGCAGGTTCTCCATCGTGGCGACCATCTGGTCGTGCAGCGCCGGGTCGTTGACCAGCTTGCCCATGGAGCCCTGGCCGTCGTCGATCTTCCGCAGGATCGAGTCGAGCGACTTCGACGTCGAGTCGAACTGCTCGCTCGCCGCGGCGAGACGGGCCGTCAGGCTGTCGAGGTTCTGCACCGTGCGCTCGAGCTCGGGGCCGTCGGCCGCCTGGTCCAGCGAGGCGGTCGCGGATTCGAGGTTCTCGATCAACTGCTCGAGGGTCGCGGACTGCCGTTCGAGCATGGAATCGAGCTCCGTCATCGTGCCGGCGAAGCCTTCCGCCCCGACCTGGACGCTGGCGATCACGCTGTCCGACAGCATGCGCTGCGTGCGATTCAGCACGTCGGCCGCCTGGCCTCCGAGCTCGCCGGCGAGGTCGGTCAGACCCGGGGCGGACTCGGCGAAGATCGTGTCGCCGGAGACGAGGCTCGTCGCGGCGCTCCCCGGCCTCAGCGCCACCCCGGCCTGGCCGAGGAAGCCGGCCGAGCCGATCGCGGCCTTCGTATCGGTGGGGAGGTCGCCCTTCGGCGAGGCCTCGAGCCGCAGGACGACGCCGTCCTGGACGAGCCGGATCTGCTGGACGGTGCCGACGGGCACGCCGCGCAGGCTGACCGTCGCGCCCTCGGCGATCGAGCCGGCGCTCTCGGCTTTGACGAACAGGGTGATCTCGTTGCCACCGAACCGGGCGCCGCTGATCCAGAAGATCCCGGCCACGAGGCCGAGGAACGCGAGGATCATCAGGATGCCGACTTGCAGCTCGGTGCGGCGGTGGGAGCGGAGTCCGGGGTCTCTCATGCGACGGTCTCTGGTTCGAGCTTCGGGTGGAGGAAGTTCTGCACGACGGGATCGGTGGAGGTCCGCATCTCCGCCGGGGTCCCCGCGGCCTGGACCCGGCCGTCGGCCAGCAGGACGATGCGGTCCCCGAGGAAGAAGGCCGATTCCACGTCGTGGGTCACGATCACCGCGGTCGAGTTCGTCTCGTCCGAGACGCGGGCGATCAGTTTGTTGATCACGTTGGCGTTCAGGGGATCGAGGCCGGTCGTGGGCTCGTCGTACAGGATGTATTTCTGTCGTCCGACGATCGCGCGGGCGATTGCGACGCGCTTCTGCATCCCGCCCGACAGCTCCGACGGCAGGAGCGGCAGCACGTTCTCATCCATGTTGACGAGGCGGATGGCTTCGATCACGGCGGGGTCCTCGAGCGCGTAGACCTTCCGCCCGTGCTCCGCCGGGAGTCCGAGCTGGATGTTCTCGGCGGCGGTCATCGAATCGAACAGCGCCGCGTTCTGGAACACGTAACTGATCTTCGAGCGGATCTCCTGGATCTGCCTGCCGTCCGCCTTCGGCACCGACATGCCCTCGACCAGGATATCGCCTTCGTCCGGGTCGAACAGGCCGACGATGTGTTTGAGCAGGACGCTCTTCCCGGTGCCCGAGGGGCCCATGATCACGAGGGTGGAGCCTTCCTCGATCTCGAGGTCGACCCCGTCCAGCACCTGCTTGCCGTTGAGGTTCTTCTTGAGCCCGATGATCTCGATCACGAGACGGCCTTGTAGATCGGGGCGAGCACGACGTCGAGAACCATGAGCGCGACGATGATCGCGACCACCGTGTTCGTGGCGGTCTTGCCCACGCCCGCCGCGCCGCCCTCGGCCTGGAAGCCGACGTAGCAGCCGGTGAAGGTGATCGTCATTCCGAAGAACACGGCCTTGATCAGGGTGAAGATGACGGCGGGCGCATAGTTGTAGGCCTGGACGCCGTAGATGTACTCCTGGGTCGTCATCGGCAGCAGGCCGATCGCGGTCAGCCATCCGGCCCAGATCCCGACGATGTTCGCGAAAATGACGATCGGGATCATCATCACGGCTCCCGCGACGACTCGCGGCACCACGAGCTCGACCACGGGGTCGCGGCCCAGGGTGCGAAGAGCGTCGATCTGGTCCGTCACCTTCATGGTTCCGAGCTCGGCCCCGATCCCGGCCCCGACCCGCCCGGCGAGGATGATCGCCGAGAGCAGGGGGGCGAGCTCGGTGAGCATCCCGGCCGTCACCGCCTGGCCGACGATCCACATCGGAAGGTCGGTGAACTGGTAGCCGCTCTGCTGGGCGAGGATCGAGCCGCTGAGGCAGGCCACGAACAGCACCAGGGGAAGGCTGTCGATGCCGATCGCCTTCGCCTGCTTCACGGCCAGGCGGTACCACTCCCAGGGGCGAACGAGGGCCTGAGCGGTAGCGCCCGCGAGCACGCCGGCCCGACCGAGGTGGCCGGTGGCCGCGAGGCCTTTCCGGCCCAGCGCGCGGATCGCGGATCCGACGCGAGAATCGGTCATCGCTTCTCCGGCGGCTCGTCGAACCGCTCACGCAGCCGCTCCAGCTTCTCACGGGCGAGGGCCGTATCCGCGGATGGAGATTGCGGCGGCGCCGCGCCGGCACCGGCGTTCCCGGAACCGTACGCACGGGCCGCGGCGCCGGAGGCGTCCGTCGAATCGGCGCTCGGGGCGACGAGGGAGTCTCCGCCCGCCGTGCGATGTTCGCGCGCCAGCGAATCGGTGATCGTGCTGATACGATCGGTCAGCTCGAGCATCCGGCCCGGCTCGGCGCCGACCTGCTCGGCATAGCTCAGGAGCTCGTCGACGGTGACGCCGTGGCGATCGAGAATCGCCTGCCGGACCGAGTCCGCGCGGGCGGAGCGGGTCACGTAGTCGGGGCCGGGGGGTGGGAAGCGCTTCAAGTCCGCGAGCTCGCTCATCACCTCGACGTACGTATCGGCGCCGACCGGGCCGTCCGGCTCCGGCGGGGCCGGTTCGCAGCCCTGAGCGCCGGCCCCGGCGAGGCCGACCGAAGCGACGATGACGAGCGTCCTCGGGACGTCGGATATCGAAACGGGGATCATCCGGCAAAGCCTACGTTCCGGGCGGGAATCGGGCAACGGAGAGAGATCGGGAGAGAGGCCGTTGTCGACCGTGCAAGATCGATTGGCAGCGGTCGGAGGAGGCCCGTCCGCACCGTGTTCGGCCGATTTGCCCGGCGACTGACGCTGAGGCGGGAATCGACGCCGTCTTTCTGCCTATTCGGCAGGTATTTCGGGCACGTCCCTTGCCCCTTCAAACGAACGACAAGCGTCGATTTCTCCAGACCAGGAAGCAGACATGACGACGGACACGATGGGTGAGGGTGGACAGGCCGGCGCCGACGCCGGTACGGAGGAGGCCACGGGCGGGGCGGATGCCGGCGCGAAGTCGGGCGCGGAGCGTCCGTTCACCGAGAACATCCAGGGCCTGATGGACGATATCCTCGAGGGAGTCCGCAACTTCACGCCGGTGGCGAGCGTGCGGTATCCCCGGTTCGACTTCGTCGAGACGGCCGACGCGTATCTGCTCGTCTTCGACCTGCCGGGCGTGGACCGCGACGCGATCTCCGTGACCACCGAAGGTGAAGACGTGGTCCTGACCGGCGAGCGCAACGCCCCCGAGTGGGGAGAGGACGTGACGGTGCGGCGGTCGGAGCGCCCCTTCGGTGGATTTCGACGCTCGCTGCGCATGCCCGCCGACGTGCGCATCGA
The DNA here is from genome assembly GCA_050114915.1 of Gemmatimonadales bacterium. GTDB lineage: Bacteria > Gemmatimonadota > Gemmatimonadetes > Palauibacterales > Palauibacteraceae > JARFPW01. Next base: position 4,766 of record JASFRN010000129.1, read on the forward strand.
CGACATCCGGGCGCGGCTCGAGGACGGGATCCTCACGGTGACGCTGCCGCGCCGAACGGAAGCCAGCGGCAGAAAGGTCGACATCGAAGCATGATTCCGGCCGAACGCTTCACGGTGCGCGCCGCCCGCGCGCTCCAGGACGCCATCGACCTCGCCCGCCGGAGCGGTAACCCGGCGGTCGAGGACGTGCACCTGCTCGCGGCGCTCCTCGACCAGGACGAGGGAGTCGTCGGCCCGATCCTCGCGAAGGCGGGGGCCGATCCGGGCGCCGTGCGGGCCGAGACGACGACGGCCCTCGGACGGCTGGCGACGCAGTCGGGGGCGCAACCCGCGGCGAGCCGCGAGCTCGGAAAGGTGATCGACGACGCCGCCGCGTGGGCGCGGCGGCTCGACGATCAATACGTCTCCACCGAGCACCTGCTGCTCGCCCTGGCCGGGAAGTCCGCGAGCACCACGAGCCGCATCCTCAGGGCGGCCGGGATCACGACCGACGCCCTCGAGACCGCCCTCGCGGAGGTGCGGGGCCCGCACCGCGTGACCGATCCGGAAGCCGAGGAGAAGTACCAGGCGCTCGAGAAGTACGGCATCGACCTCACGGAGCAGGCGCGACGGGGCGATCTCGACCCGGTGATCGGCCGCGACCAGGAAATCCGGCGGGTCATGCAGGTCCTGTCGCGGCGGACGAAGAACAATCCCGTGCTCATCGGCGAGCCCGGGGTGGGTAAGACCGCGATCGTCGAGGGCCTCGCCCAGCGGATCGTCGAGGGCGACGTCCCGGAGAGCCTGAAGGACAAGCGGCTCATCCAGCTCGACATCGGGGCCATGCTCGCCGGCGCGAAGTTCCGCGGCGAGTTCGAGGAGCGCCTGAAGGGTGCGCTCAAGGAGATCACCGAGAGCGGCGGCCGCTACGTGCTGTTCCTCGACGAGCTCCACACGCTGGTCGGCGCCGGCGCCGCCGAGGGCGCGGTCGACGCGGGCAACATGCTGAAGCCGCCGCTGGCCCGCGGGCAGCTGCGGCTGGTCGGCGCGACGACCCTCGACGAATACCGGCAGCACATCGAAAAGGACCCGGCCCTCGAGCGCCGCTTCCAGCCCGTGCTCGTCGGCGAGCCCGGTCTCACCGAGACGATCGCCATCCTGCGCGGCCTGAAGGAGAAGTACGAAGTGCACCACGGGGTGCGGATCACCGACCCGGCGCTCGTCGCGGCCGCGCGGCTCAGCGACCGATATATCGGCGACCGCTTCCTTCCGGACAAGGCGATCGACCTCGTCGACGAGGCGGCCAGTCGCCTGCGGATCGAGATCGACTCGATGCCGGAGGAGATCGACACGCTCGAGCGGCGGATGACGCAGCTCGAGATCGAGCGCGAGGCGCTGAAGGGAGAGGAAGACCCGAAGTCGGCCGACCGGCGGAAGGACCTCGAAGCCGACCTGGCCGACGTCAGGGAGGAGCTCGCGGGCTTGAAGTCGATGTGGATGAACGAGAAGAACGCCATCGAACGGGTCCGCGAGATCAAGCGGGAGGTGGAGGAGCTCACCCTGGCCGCCGAGCAGGCGACGCGCAGCGGCAACCTGCAGGAGGCCGCCGAGATCAGCTACGGCCGCGTGCCGAAGGCCCGCGAGGAGCTGACGCGGGCCGAACAGGACCTGCAGAAGCAGCAGGCCGAGGGCGCGCTGCTGAAGGAGGAGGTCGGGCCCGAGGACATCGCCGAGGTCGTGGCGTCGTGGACCGGAATCCCGGTCGCCCGCATGCTCGAGAGCGAACGGGAACGCCTGACGCATCTCGAGGAGCACCTGCACGAGCGGGTGGTCAGCCAGGACGAGCCGATCACGGCGGTCGCGAACGCCGTGCGCCGCAGCCGTGCCGGGTTGCAGGATCCCGACCGGCCGATCGGGAGCTTCATCTTCCTCGGTCCGACCGGGGTGGGGAAGACCGAGACCGCCCGCGCCCTGGCGGAGTTCCTGTTCGACGACGAGGACGCGATGATCCGGCTCGACATGTCGGAGTACATGGAGCGCCATGCCGTGTCGCGGCTGATCGGGGCGCCCCCCGGCTACGTCGGGTACGAGGAGGGGGGGCAGCTCACCGAGCAGGTGCGGCGCCGTCCGTACAGCGTCGTGCTGCTCGACGAGGTCGAGAAGGCGCATCCCGACGTATTCAACGCGCTGCTCCAGATCCTCGACGACGGCCGCCTGACCGACGGCCAGGGGCGCACGGTCGACTTCCGCAACACCGTCGTGATCATGACGAGCAACATCGGGAGCACCTCGATCCTCGACATGAAGGACGAGCCGTGGGAGCTGGTCGAGACCCGCGTGCTCGAGGCGCTGCGTGGCCATTTCCGGCCCGAGTTCCTC
>JASFRN010000130.1:0-7083 GCA_050114915.1 Gemmatimonadales bacterium
GGTGATACGGCTGCCGCAGGGGAGCGCACCGTTCTACTGGCCGGTCCCCGACATGTTCGGCCGTCCCGACTCGCTGCCGCCGGGTCTTCGCCCGCCCCTCGATTCGGTTCCCACGTCGCCGGATCCGACGTCCCCGGTCCCGTAGCTGCTCGCGGTCCGTCCTCCGCCGCGATGCTGGCGTAGACACCGCCGCCCTTCGACTTTTCTCGTCACGCTGCGCATCGCGGTGAGGACACGAACCCGGGGACCTGCAAAGGACGTCCAGCCCATGCGATGGATCGAGAGCCCGTTCCTGGACGACCGGCGGCTGCTCGCACGGGCCCGCCGGGTTCTCGGACTCGGGGCGGCGCTGGCGTTGACGCTGCCGGTCGCGAGCCTGGCGCGGGTCGACCCGGCGGGAGGGCTGCTCTGGGCGCTGGGCCCGGCGGCGTTGCCAGACGCCGGCTGGCCGGGGTCCTGGAGCCCGGCGCTCGTGACCGCCTCGGCCCAGGAGGCGGACGCGCTGGGCGGAGCGCTGGCGCTGCTCGCCGGGCTGGCCCTCCTGGTCTGGCTGGCGGCCCTGGCCGACATCGTTCTCGGCACGCTGCGCTCGATGGCCGGCGACCGGCACGGCTGGGCCGTGCGTTCGGCGGTGGGCGCGACCCGCCGTCAGCTGCGGCGCGGCGTGGTTGCCGATCGGCTCCGGGCGGCGGGGCTGGCCATGGCGATCGGGGTCGCCGGCGCGGCGCTCGTCTGCGCCGGCTTGCCCGCACTACTCCCGGCGTCCCTCGACCTCGCGGGACCCGCTGGCCCCCGGATGCTCGCGTCGTCGCCGCTCGTGCCCTTCGTACTCGTCGTGACGCTGGTCGCGACGGTGGGCTTTCCACTGTTCCTGATGCCACGTCCCCACGACCTGCGGCGGCCTGCCGCCCACCTCGGTATCGGGCGTCGTTCCGACGCGCGGGGTCGACCCGACGCCCGCATCGCCTGGATCGGAGACGTCGCGTGGTGGCTCGCGGCAGGCCAGGTGGGCGCCTGTATCGCGATCGTGGTGTGCACGACCTTCCTGGTTCGCGGCGCACCGAAGGCGGAGAGTACCGCGGCCGCCTACCCGTATGCCCGCGACACGCTGGTGCTGCGCGTCCGGTTGCCGGACGACACGCCGCGAGGCGAGCGCTGGGCGGCGGCTCGCGAGGCCGCGATGAAGCTGCCTCGCGTGGAGGTCGCCTCGGTGTCCACCCCGGGGGCGTTGCTCGGCCTGGGGAGCATCGATCGCGTCGGCACGGACTGCGCGGGGTGCGGCGGGGGAGGACTGGGGGCCCCGATCACCGTCGGGCTCGCCCGCCATCTCGGCGTGGACGGGGAGTTCTTCGGGCTCCTCGGCCTCCAGACGTCGCCGGCCTCGAGTGCGGGTGGCGCCGAGGCGGACGACGCTCCAGCGGGCGTCGCGATCGACGAGACGTTCCACGGCCGACTTCTCCAGGGGCAGCCATTCGGCGGGCGTCGTGTCTGGCTGCGCGGCTCGCTTCCGCTCCTCACGCCCGGCGACGCGGTGACGCGGGTCGTGTCGGCGCCTCCACCCATTGGTTTCAGCCTGCGTCGGCACGCGATTCCGACCGTCTACGCGCCCCTGGAGGCGTATCCGCCGCTCGTGGCCGACCTGGCGGTGCGCCTGGCCGAGCCGTCGCCGGCGCGGCGCGGCGACGCCGATCCCGTTGCCGACACGCAGATCGCCGCCGCCGCACGCGCGGCGCTCCCCGGAGCGCAGATCGAGGTGCTCGGCCGGTTGTCGGACCTCGTGGGAGCCAGGGTGGCTGCGGTTCGTCGGCTCGGCCGGCTCACACTGCTCATGGCCTCCGTCGCCTTCCTGCTGGCCCTGTTCGGAGCCAGCGACGCGGTGAGCGAACGCGTCCGCGAGCGAACATGGGAGATCGGGCTTCGTCGGGCGCTCGGCGCACGACGCGGCTCCGTGGTTCGGCTCGTGATCGTGGACGGGGCGCGTCTGATCGCCGCCGGCGTTCTCGTCGGTCTCGCCGTCGGGTGGAGCGCCAACCGTGGCATTCCCCTCGTGGTCGACGACCTCGCGCCGCTCTCCGGGCCGTCGATCGCAGGCTTCGCCCTGGTCGTAGCCGTGATCGGGCTCGGGGCCGTCTTCGCCGCTACCCGGCGCGCGCTGCGACTGGACCCCGTGGCGGCGCTGCGGGAATGAGGCCTTCGGTGCGCGTGCCGCTTCCCCTCGGCCGTCTGCTCGTCGGCGCGCTCCTGCTCGGGGTCGCCGCCCCCGCGTCCGCGCAGACGATCCTCAACGTCGAGCGCCTGCAGCCGAGCGACGTGTCGGGCTGGCATTGGGGCGTCGAGGGGGGGATCAGCCTGGCGCGCGGCAACACGGACAAGGTGGACGTGGGGGTCGGCGCGATCGTGGGCTACCGCTGGCCGTCCGACTGGCTGCGCGTGTTCGGCCGCCTCGATTACCTGTCCGAAGACGGCGACAAGGTGGACAACGACCGCTACCTGCACGTTCGCTTCAACCATCGCCTCTCGGAGCGCTGGCAGACTTTCAGCTTCGTCCAGCTCCAGTCCCGCTACGCCAGCCTGCTGCGACGCCGTTTCCTGGTGGGCGGCGGTCTGCGGCGCCGCCTGATCGACGGGCGGACGACGCTCGACGCGGGGACGGGCCTGATGTACGAGAGCGAGAGTCTCGATCCGGACGAAGACCTGGGCGACCACCCGGCGGAAGCCCGCGTGTGGCGGATGGCGAACCTGGTCGTGCTCACCCGGCCGCTCACGGAGTCGGTCACCCTGATCGGCGTCTCCTACATTCAGCCCCGGCTTTCGGATTTCGGCGACTTCCGGACCCTGGTGGATCTGTCGCTGCGGATCTCGCTGACGGAGAACCTGGACCTGACGATTCAGAACGTGTGGCGCCACGACAGCCGGCCGCCGGCCAGCGTCGAGGCGGACGATTACTCGCTGAAGACGGGCTTCGCGGTCTCGTTCCGCTAAGGGAGGAGCACCTTCGCGCCGCGCGCTCCGCCGGCACGCAGCTCCCGCAGCGCCCGGTTCGCCTCCTCCAGCGGATACGTCTCCACGGTGGTCTCGATCGGGATCTCGGCCGCGATCGGCAGGAACTCGCGGATGTCGCGGCCCGTGATGTTCGCCACCGACTTGATCTCCCGCTCCATCCACAGGTGCTCGTGGTAGACGAGACGCTGCAGGTAGTCCTGGTCGCCGGCCTCCTTGCGGATCGCGTTGATCACCAGCCGACCGCCGGGGGCCAGGTTGGCGAGAGCCTCTACGACCGGCTTCCAGGCAGGCGTCGTGTCGATCACGGCCTGCAGCCGCTCGGGCGCCCGGTCCTCCGTGGCGCCCGCCCAGGCGGCCCCGAGCTCGCGGGCGAACTCCCGCGCGTCGGGGTCCCGGGCGAACACGTACACCTCGCTGGCCGGGTAGAGGTGCCGGGCGAGCTGGAGAACCAGGTGCCCCGATGCGCCGAAGCCGGTGAGGCCGACGGCCTGCCCGTTCTCGAGGCCGGCCAGGCGCAACGACCGGTAACCGATCGCCCCCGCGCACAGCAACGGCGCCGCCTCCGCGTCGCCGAACCGCTCCGGAATCTCATAGGCGTAGCCTTCCGGAACGGTCACGTATTCCGCGTACCCGCCGTTCACGTCACGGCCCGTGGCGACGAACGCGTCGCTCAGGTTCTCCGTTTCGCTCCCGTCGGACGAATGGATCCAGCCGACGCCGACTCGCCCACCGATCGAGTGGCGCTCCGCGCCGGGACCCCGTTCGACGACGACGCCCACGATCTCGTGACCCGGGACGACGGGAAGCTCGGGCGGCGCCGTGCGTCCCTCGATCTCGTCGAGCTCGGTATGGCACACGCCGCACGCGGCCACCTCGATCAGCACCTCGCCGGGTCCGGGCTCGGGGCGCCGAAGCTCCACGAGCTCGAGCGGCTCGGGACGCTCGCCGAGCGAGCCGGTCTGTTTGAGGATCATCGCGCGCATCGGGCCTCCTCGCGGCGGGCCGGGTCGGGCCGGGTCGGACCGACTTTCCACTCCAGCATGGGGTGCGCGCCTGCAGCGTCGCAACGGGGACGGCAGTCCGGCGACCCACGGCCGGAACGGCCTGGCGGCCGGGACTTCGCCGCCGGGATCACCTATGATCAAACCGGTGTAGAGCGGGCGGTCGTCCTCTCCCCGAAACGAGGTTGATGGTGCGAGTCCAGGCACGAATGGCGATGGCGGTGCTGGTTCCGATGGTCCTGGCGGGCTGCCTGAACACGAAGTCGGTGGCGTTCGAACAGCAGCCGCCGGAGTTGAGCTCGCCGGCCGCCGCCTGCCGCTCGGCCGCCGAGGCCGAGGGCTACGAGGTGATCGAGGTGACCGACGTGCGCGAGGTCAGTCCCGGCTACTGGGAAGCGCGCTTCGTCGTGAACGACGACGAGCTGCGCAACGCGCTCGGCTGCCGCCACAACCCCCGCGAGGGCTTCACCGAGGTCGTGCGCCTCGACGGCTGACGGACGAATCCTCGGGCTCTTCGAACGCGTATGGACGGCGTGGCACACGAAGGCGGTGGGGACCGGGGTCGCAGGACGCGACGAGCCGAGATGCTCTTCGCCTGGAGCTACTTCTGCCTCTATCTCGCCCTGCAGTTCGCGGTCGGTCCCGAGGGCGAGGGGCGACACTGGCTGACGCTGGTCGCGATTCCGCTGCTCGGAATCGCGGGGCTGGCCAGGTGGACCGGGGGAGCAGCCGGTCTCGGAACCGCACTGCGCGGCGTCGGCCTGTCTCGCGATACCTGGACGGTGGGACTCCGTTGGGCCGTGCCGCTCGGGCTCGGCCTCTCGGCCCTGCAACTCGTGCTCTCCAGGAATTCGGCCGAATTCCTCGCGCTCGTCACCTCGACACGGGTTCTCTGGGTCGCACCCGTCACGTTGGTGTTCCTGCTACTCGCCGCCGCGTCCACCGAGGAGTTTTTCTTTCGTGGCATCCTGCAGCGAAAGACCGAAGCGTGGCTCGGTGGTGGGGGCGCACCCGTCGGCCGCGGCGCCGTCTTCCTCTCGCTGCTCGCGGCGTCGCTCGCCTTCGCCGTCTATCACCTGCCGTATGCCTACCTGAGTCCGAACTGGCCGAGCCACGGTGACGTCGGTCTCGCGGTGCAGTACGCGATGGTGGACGGAATGCTCGGGGGCCTCGTGACCGGCGGGGTCTTCATCGGCGCGCGGGGCAACCTGATCGCGCCGATCCTGGTCCACGCGCTCATCGATCTGTTTCCCGCCATGACCATGATTCGCTTCGGCGGCCCGGGCGCGTAGTTTGGCCGCGTCCGGCAGTCCCCGTATGGCCGGCGGACCGACATCGACGACACGACCCCGAAGCTCCAGGTGAAACGACATGCGTGACTTCTTGCAGGCCCTAGGTATCGAGGAGGAGAACCCGGGCGGGTTCGACGGCGAGTGGATCGGCTCCGGCGAGCTCGTCGAATCGGTCTCCCCGATCGACGGACAGGTGATCGCGGCGGTCCGGGAGGTGACGCCGGAGGAATACGACCGGATCGCGGACCGGGCCCACGAGGCGTTCCTCGAGTGGCGGAAGGTCCCGGCTCCCCGACGCGGCGAGGTGGTTCGCCGGCTCGGCAACCGCCTGCGGGAGCTCAAGTCGGAGCTCGGCCAGCTGGTCACCCTCGAGATGGGAAAGATCCGCGCCGAGGGCGAGGGGGAGGTGCAGGAGATGATCGACATCTGCGACTTCGCCGTCGGGCAGTCGCGGATGCTGTACGGCAAGACGATGCACTCCGAGCGCCCGGACCACCGGATGTTCGAACAGTGGCACCCGCTCGGTGTCGTGGGCGTGATCACGGCGTTCAACTTCCCGGTGGCCGTCTGGAGCTGGAACGCGGCGATCGCCGCCGTGTGCGGCGACGCGACCCTGTGGAAGCCGTCCGGCAACGTGAACCTGTGCGGAATCGCGGTCACGAAGATCGCCGAGCAGGTGTGCCGCGAAAACGACGTCGATCCCGCGGTCTTCTCGCTGGCGGCCGGCCCCGGCTCGAAGATCGGCGAGCGGATGATCAACGATCCGCGCCTGCCGCTGATCTCGTTCACCGGCAGCACGAAGATGGGCCGGCACGTGTCCGAGACGGTGGCGAAGCGCCTCGGCCGGACGATCCTCGAGCTGGGCGGCAACAACGCGATCGTGGTGACCCCGAGCGCCAACCTCGACCTCGTGCTGCCGGCGATCCTGTTCGGCGCCTGCGGCACGGCGGGGCAGCGCTGCACGTCGACCCGGCGGATCATCGTGCACGCCTCGATCCGCGAGGAGCTCGTCGAGCGCCTGACGCGCGCCTACGGCGACGTCCGGATCGGAGATCCCCTGGACGAGGAGACCCTGGTCGGGCCGGTCGTCAGCCACGGGGCGGTCGAGGACATGCAGCGCGCGATCGACAGGGTGCGCGAGGCGGGTGGCGAGGTCCTGTGTGGCGGCGAGCCGCTCGCCGGCGACGCATATCCCGGAGGACATTATGTGAAGCCATGCATAGCTCTGGCAGATAACGACTTCGAGATTGTGCAGGAGGAGACGTTCGCCCCGCTCCTCTACATCATCGAATACGGGAGCGCCGATGCGAGTCCGCGCGAGGCGGTGGACGAGATCGCCGAAGCCGTCGCGATCCACAACGACGTTCCGCAGGGGCTCTCCTCCGCGATCTTCACCGAGAACGTGCGCGAGGCGGAGTACTTCCTGTCGCAGCGGGGCAGCGACTGCGGAATCGCCAACGTGAACATCGGGACGAGCGGGGCCGAGATCGGTGGGGCGTTCGGCGGCGAGAAGGAGACCGGGGGCGGGCGCGAGTCGGGCTCCGACGCCTGGAAGGCCTACATGCGGCGCCAGACGAACACCGTGAACTGGGGCACCGACCTGCCGCTGGCCCAGGGCATCAGCTTCGGCTGAGCCCCGTCAGCGGTCGCCGGTCGATTCGAGCTCGAGCGGATAGCCGTCGCGAATCAGCTCCAGGGTCTTCGCCGGGCTCACCGGCCCGGAGAACACGTACCCCTCGCCATGCCGGCATCCGACCTGGCGCAGGGTGCGCAGCTGTTCGCGGGTC
>JASFRN010000131.1:0-7059 GCA_050114915.1 Gemmatimonadales bacterium
CGCGCCTGCTGGAGCGGGCGCCCGGGGCCTCGCGACCCGCCGAAATCGAGGATGACACGGGATGATCAGTCGCGAAGACTTCGAAAGTTACATGATCCGCATGGATCTCGATTTCGAGGAGATCGGCGAGAACCTGTGGATCGTGGACCCCGACCGCAGCGGCCGCTCGTCCATCGTGGTGAGCTACTCGCCGCCGCTCGTCGTGCTGCGCTCCGCCGTGCGCGAGGAGCCGGACAACGACGCCGACCGGCTGACGCTGTTCACACGGTTGCTCGAGCTGAACGCCACCGACCTCGTGCACGGCGCGTACGGGCTCGAGGACGGAGAGATCGTGCTCAGCGACGCCCTGGAGTGCGAGAATCTCGACTTCTCCGAGTTCCAGGCCTCGCTGGAGAGCCTCTCGCTGGCTCTCTCGTCGCACAAAGACCAACTCATACCGGGCTGATTCATCATGGGACTGTTCGATAGACTATCCCGCCTTCTCCGGTCGAACATCAACGACCTGATCGCGAAGGCCGAGAACCCCGAGAAGATGCTCGTGCAGGTCATCGAGGACATGCGCAAGCAGCTCGCGCAGGCCAAGCAGGAAGTGGCCGTCGCGATCGCCGACGAGCGGAAGCTGCGGATGCAGGTCGAGGACGAGCGGAAACAGGCGCAGGAGTGGGAGCGCCGCGCGCGGCTCGCCGTGCGCGAAGGGCGCGACGACCTGGCCAAGCAGGCGCTGGTTCGCGGCCAGGAGCACGCCACGAACGCCGCCGAGCTCGAGGAGCAGTGGTCCCGCCACCGCGAGGAGACCGAGCGCCTGAAGGACTCGCTCCGCCAGCTGAACTCGAAGATCGAGGAGGCGAAGCGGAAGAAGAACCTCCTGATCGCCAAGCAGAAGCGCGCGCAGGCCCAGCGCCGGATTCACGACACGATGGCCGGGCTGCAGGACAAGAGCGCCTTCCGCGCCTTCGATCAGATGGTGGAGAAGATCGAGGAGACCGAGCGCCACGCGCTCGCCGCGGCCGAGGTCACCGAGGAGCTCGAGGGCGACGATCTGAGCCGCGAGTTCCTGATGCTCGAGTCCGACAGCGACGCCGACGTCGAGGACCGTCTCCTGGCGCTGAAGCGGGACATGGGCCTGCTCGCGCCGCCCGAAGAGGAAGCGCCCAAAGCGCTGGAGAACAACTCCGGGCTGCGCGTGGTCGACGCCGAGATCGAAGAGGTCGAGGAGACGCCGGCGGAAGAAGACGGCGAGGAGGCCGACTCGGCCTGAGGGGATGCCCTTGAGCCTCGCGGTGGACCGGGCGGGGTCTTCTCCCGACCTGGTCCGGCGTCAGTCCGGAATCAGTCCGGCATCAGATCGCGGAACGCCTCCCATACGCCCGGGCAGCCGGCCACGTAGCCGCCCACCGGCAGCTCGCCCGTACCTTCGCTCTCGATCCCCGGGACCGGCAGAGGTTCGAACCGTCCGCCCGCTTCGCGCACGATCAGCCCGCCCGCCGCGACGTCCCAGGGCATCAGGTGGAATTCGAAGAACGCGTCCAGCCGGCCGCACGCCACGTCGCACAGGTCGAGCGCGGCGGCGCCCGCCCGCCGAATTCCCGCCGTCGTCTTCATCACGGCCGTGAACGTCTCGACGTAGAGCGGCAGGACGTGAAGCCGCTTGAACGGGAACCCGGTACCGACGAGCGCCAGTCGCAGCTCTTCGAGCCCCGAGACCCTGATCGGTGCTCCGTCCCGGCGCGCGCCTTCGCCTCGGGCGGCCTCGAAGCACTCGCCGACCGCGGAATTCAGCACCACGGCGGCGGCGAGGCCGTTCCGGTCCTGGGCCGCGATCGACACCGCGTATTCGGGATAGCCGTGCAGCCAGTTCGTCGTGCCGTCGAGCGGGTCGATGATCCAGCGAACGCCCGATCCCCGCGGCCCCTCCGAGCCGGCCCCCGCGCCGGCGCTCTCTTCGGCCATCACCTCGTGGTCGGGCCATTCCTCGCGGACGATCTCGAGGATCCTCCGCTCGGACTCGATGTCCACCTCGGTGACGAAGTCGGAGCGGCCCTTCTCCCCCCACTGCGAGGGGTCCAGCTGCCCGGCCGCGCGGCGGTGCACGGCGGCGGCCGCTTCCGCGGCCCGGCGGGCCGTAGCGAGCAGTTGCGAAGGCGCCGTGACAGGCGACCCCGGGGTCGCGTCGCGCGGCTTCTCGGTGGATGGCGTCATTCCGTGCTTTCGTCGCAATTCCGTTGTTGCCCGGGTGTCGTACCGCGGCTAGCTTGGGGCCGCCAGCCGCGAAGCCCGGGACCGGCATTCGATCGCCGGCTCCGACCACCGCAACCTAACTCCGGATGAGTCAGCGCAAACCCCGCATTCTGAGCGGCATTCAGCCTTCCGGCTCGCTCCACCTGGGAAATTACCTGGGCGCCGTGCAGAACTGGGTGCGTCTCATCGACGACTACGACTGCTTCTACTGCGTGGTGGACCTGCACGCGGTCACCCAGCCGTACGAGCCGGCCGAGATGCCGTCGCGCGTGTTCGACCTCGCCGTCGGCCTGATGGCGAGCGGGCTGGATCCAGACCGCTGCACGCTGTTCGTCCAGTCCGACGTCCCGCAGCACGCGGAGCTGCAGTGGCTGCTGAACGCCATCACGCCGCTCGGCGAGCTCGAGCGGATGACGCAGTTCAAGGACAAGGCGGACCGGCAGGGCCAGCTGGCCGGGCTCCTCAACTACCCGGTCTTGCAGGCGGCCGACATCCTGCTCTACCGCGCCGACCGGGTGCCCGTCGGGGCCGACCAGCAGCAGCATCTCGAGCTGACCCGCGAGCTCGCCCGCCGCTGGAATCACCGGTTCGGCGAGTACTTCCCGGAACCGCAGCCCCTGTACACGAAGGCGAAGCGGATCCTCGGGCTCGACGGGGTGGCGAAGATGTCGAAGTCGATGGACAACGTGATCCCGCTCCTCGCGGAGCCCGACGAGATTCGCGCCCGCGTCCGGACGGCGGTCACCGACCCGGCCCGCGTTCGGAAGGACGATCCCGGCAACCCGCACGTCTGCAACGTGTTCGCGCTGCACGGATTCATGTCGCCCGAGGACGAGCGCCGCGAGATCGAGATCCTCTGCCAGACTGCGCAGATCGGCTGCGTCGCCTGCAAGGGCCGCCTGGCCGACAACCTGGCCGACGAGCTGGCGCCGATCCGCGAGCGGGCCGCGGAGCTGCGCGCCCACCCGGACCGGGTGTGGGACGTGCTGGGCGACGGGGGCGCGACGGCGCGCCGCGTGGCGGGCGAGACGATGACGGAAGTCCGGGCCCGCATGGGTCTCGGACGGCGTTCTTGAGCCCCACGCGAGCCATGACGCGTCGTCTCGTCGTCTGGATCCACGCCCCGCGCTATCCGACCTGGTCCATCCCGGCCGATACCCTGCAGCGGCTGCGAGACATCGCCGGCCCGGGGTGGGAAGTGACATCGATCGACATCGAAGCCCTGGCCTCGGGCGACGGGGTGAGCTCGGTGCCGGAGGCGGTCCTCGATGCGGTGGACGACGCGGAGATCTACATGGGGTTCGGCATCCCGGACGAGGTGGTACGCCGGGGACGGCAGCTCCGCTGGGTGCACTCGGCGGCGGCGGGCGTTCGCACCTCGCTGGCCGGTCCGCTCGGCGAGTCCGACATCCAGTTCACGAACTCCGCCGGGATCTACGGCCCGCCGCTCGCCGAGTGGGCGATCGGGGCGATGCTATACTTCGCGCGCGGCTTCGACCGGGCGATGACGCCAGCGGATCCGTGGCCGTACGACGCGTTCGCGGCCTCGGGGCACCCGCTCCGGGAGCTCGCGGGAAGCCGCGTCGCCGTCGTCGGATATGGCGGAATCGGGGCGGAGATCGGCCGGCGGGCCCGGGCGCTCGGCATGAAGGTGACGGCCGTGAGGGCGCATCCCGATCGGCCGTCCGGCGAGGAGGTCGATCGCGTCGAGGGGCCGGAGGGGCTGTACGACGCCCTGGCCGACGCACACTACGTCGTGTTGGCCCTCGCCGAGACGGAGGAGAGCGCGGGGCTGATCGACGCCGGTGCCCTGGCGGGGATGCGGCCGGGCGCGGTGCTCCTCAACCTGGCGCGGGGGAGCATCGTCGACGAGGAGGCATTGATCTCGGCCCTGCGGGAAGGCCGTCTGCGGGGCGCGGCGCTCGACGTGTTCTCCACCGAGCCGCTGCCCGCCGACAGCCCCTTGCTGCAGCTCTCGAACGTGCTGGCGACCCCGCACGCCGGCTCCGTGTCGCCGCGCTTCTGGGAACGGCAGTCGGACCTGATGGCCGACAACCTGGCCCGCTACCTGCGCGGCGAGCCGCTCCTCAACCTCGTCGACCGCCGACGGGGCTACTGACGTGACGCGGGGCGTCCGCGCCCACATACTAGAAGAGCCGCCGCGTTCCGGCGGCGCCGCACGCACCACCACCATCCGACGACGAGGCAGGGGAACGCACGATATGGAGAGGCCGGGAGAGCAGGGACGATGAGGTTCGAGGGCGTGTACCTGCCGATCACGACACCGTTCGGTTCGGACGGGGAGCTCGATGCGTCGGCGTTGACCGCCAACGTGCGCCGCTGGAGCGAGACGCGGATCGCGGGGGTGCTCGTGGCGGGCTCCACCGGCGAAGCCGCGCTGCTGGACGACGCCGAGGCGCTCGAGGCCGTGCGAGTGGCGCGGGAGGCCCTGCCGGCCGACCGGACGCTGATCGCCGGCACCGGCCGCCAGTCGACTCGAGCGGCGATCCGCGCCGCCCGCGCCGCCGCCGCGGCGGGCGCCGGGGCGGTGCTCGTCTATCCGCCTTACTACTTCCGTGGCCAGATGACGCCCGAAGCGTTGCGCCTCCATTTCTGGGAGGTGGCCGACGCCTCGCCCGTTCCGGTCCTCCTCTACCACGTGCCGAAGTTCGTCCCCGTCGATCTCGCGCCCGACCTCGTCGGCGAGCTGATGCGGCACGGCAACATCGTCGGCATCAAGGATTCCTCCGGCGACATGCAGAACCTCGGGGCGCTGTGCGAGGTGTGCGGCGACGACGCCGACGTGCTCGTCGGTGCCGGCACCCACCTGTACTCGGGCCTCGAGATCGGGGCGCGAGGCGGGATCATCGCCGTCGGGCTGCTGGCGGCCGGGGCCGCCACCGAGCTGTACGACGCCTTCCGGGCCGGCCGGGCCGTCGAGGCGGGCCGCCTCCAGGAGCGGATCGGGCCGCTGCATCGGGCGGTCGTCGCCGGTACCGGCGTACCGGGCGTGAAATACGGGCTCGACGAGCTCGGCTTCATCGGCGGTCCGCCCCGTCCGCCGCTGCTTCCGCCCGACGAGGCGGGCCGGACCGCCGTGCGCCGGGCGCTCCAGGCGGCGGGGCTCCTGCAGGCCGCCGAGACGGGAGGGAGCTGAGCCATGTTCGGAGAGAACACGCACTGCCTCGTGCTGGTCGGCGCCCAGTGGGGCGACGAGGGGAAGGGCAAGATCACGGACGTCCTGGCCGAGCAGGCGAGCATCGTCGCCCGCTACCAGGGCGGCGCGAACGCCGGCCACACGGTCCTCACCGGGGGCGAGGAGTTCATCCTCCACCTGATTCCGTCCGGCGCCCTCTACCCGAGCGTGCGTTGCCTGCTCGGCAACGGGGTCGTCGTCGATCCGTGGACGCTGGACGAAGAGATCGAGAAGCTCGAGTCGCGCGGCATCGCGATCCGTGAACGGCTCGGCGTCTCGTGGCGGGCCCACCTGGTCCTGCCCTACCACCGGCTGCTCGACGGCGCCGCCGAAGCGAGCCGCGGAGGCAGCGAGATCGGCACGACCCGCCGCGGCATCGGCCCCGCGTACCGCGACAAGGTGGAACGGTCCGGCGTGCGGGTGTGCGACCTCGTCGACCTGCGCGCGGTGCGCGGCATGGTCGAGGAGCGCTGCGCGACCGCGAACGCGCGCCTCGCCCACTACGGATCCGAGAAGCGGGCCGACGCGGACGAGGTCATGGCCCGGCTCGAGGAGGTCACGCCGGGACTCCTCGCCCTGGCGACCGAGACCGGCGACGAGATCCGCTCCGACCTCGCCGACGGCGGGCGGGTGCTCCTCGAAGGGGCCCAGGGATCGCTGCTCGACGTCGACCACGGCACGTATCCCTACGTCACGTCGTCCAACACGACGGCCGGCGGGGCCGCCGTCGGCGTAGGCATCGGTCCGACTCTGATCGACGAGGTGCTGGGCGTCGTGAAGGCGTATACCACCCGCGTCGGCAACGGCCCGTTGCCCACGGAGCTCGAAGGCGCGGCCGCCGAGCACCTGC
Source organism: Gemmatimonadales bacterium (assembly GCA_050114915.1). Classification (GTDB taxonomy): domain Bacteria; phylum Gemmatimonadota; class Gemmatimonadetes; order Palauibacterales; family Palauibacteraceae; genus JARFPW01. The sequence goes on from JASFRN010000131.1 coordinate 6,285, forward strand.
GCCAGCTCGGCGGCGAGTTCGGAGCCACGACCGGCCGTCCACGCCGGCCCGGCTGGTTCGACGGCGTCGTCGTGCGACACGCCGCCGCCGTGAACGGGCTCACCGCCCTCGCCGTGACCAAGCTCGACGTGCTCGACACGTTCGAGTCGATCGAGCTCGGGATCGGCTACGAGCTGGACGGGGTCCGGCAGCCGTCCTTCCCGCCGCGCACCGAGGATCTCGACCGGGTGCGCCCCGTGTACGAGACCCTGCCCGGATGGCGCACCAGCACCGAAGAGTGCCGGACCTGGGAATCGCTCCCGGGAGCCGCACGCGACTATCTCCTGCGGGTCCAGCAGGTCTCGGGGGTTCCGATCCGCTACGTGAGCGTCGGATCCTCGCGCAGCCAGATCGTGCCGGTGGCCCCCGGCGTCGTTGCCTGATTCCGTTCTCCCCTCTATAATAAACGGCTCTTTGGCCGGCCCGCCGAAGGCGGCGGAACCGGAAGACGCGAATTGCCTCCGGGCGTCGCGTCTTTTGTTTGATGGAGTCCGTGATGTTCGAACAGCTGGGTGAAAGACTCGACGGCGTATTCAGCCGGCTGAAGAGCCGGGGGGTCATCACTGCGCCCATGCTGAACGAGGGCCTGCGCGAAGTGCGGCGGGCCCTCCTGGAAGCCGACGTGAACTTCCAGGTCGCGAAGGGCTTCCTGCAGCGGGTCGAAGAGCGGGCGCTGGGCGAGAACGTGCTGGAGTCGATCCGTCCCGGCGACCAGGTCGTCAAGATCGTACACGAC
>JASFRN010000132.1:0-7026 GCA_050114915.1 Gemmatimonadales bacterium
GGTCGACATCTCGATGATCTGTCGCACCGTGCCGTCGCCGACGGGAATCAACCGGGTCTGGTCGAGCACCGCGCGCCCGTCCGATGCGGCGATCTCGCCGCGGAACAGGACGCCGCCGCCGTCGAGCCGCTCGATCAACCGCTTCTCCTTCACGCCCCCTGGACGATAGGGGTTGGCCGTCACCCAGACCTGCTTCCACGCGTCTTCCGACGGAACCCGGTAGAACAGACTTCTTCCCTCGCCGCCACCGGCGTTCGTCCACAGCTCCGTGATCGCGCACCCGTCCAGGATCTTCTCGATTCGATTGTGTCCGACCTGTCGGTCGCCCGCCATCACGTCCCACTCGCCGACCCAGAAATCGAGGACCGCATAAGCCGGGTCGTCGGCGCACTTCTGTTGGGCCCGCAGGTCCGCCGGCAGGGCGCCGAGGGCGGTGAGGGCCGCCAGGGCCAGGGTGATTCGGTGCCACGTCATCGTCGTCTTCTCCTCGTCGTCGTTCACCGGTCCCGAGATATCAACTCCCGCTGCCGGCTCTTGTTCCGCGGCCGCGACCATGTGTGAGGTCGACACGTGGCGTGGCCCGTCCGCGGCGGCGAACTTGGAGTCATGACAGAACGCATCGCTCGACTTCGTCTTCCGGGCGCGCCGGCGAGCAGCACGTGCGTCGTGTTGTCGGCCCTGGCGCTATTCGCCTGTTCTTCCGACGCCGGCCGCGAGACCCTCGACTCAACGGCCGGCCCCGCCCCGTCCGGCGTCTACGACTGGTGGATCGCAGGGGGGACCGTGATCGACGGCACGGGAGCACCCGGCCGCGCGGCCGACGTGCTGGTGCGCGACGGTCGCATCGCCTACGTCGGGCCGCTCGACGAAGAGGCGGCCGACGCGATCGACGCGACGCACCGGTTCGACGCCGCCGGCCTGGTCGTCACGCCGGGCTTCATCGACGCCCACGCCCATGCCGATCCGGTCGAGCAGCCGACGCTGGACAACTTCCTCGCCATGGGCGTGACGACGATCGTCCTCGGCCAGGACGGCGGCAGTCCCCGGGCGGAGGACATGGCGGCCCATCTCGACGCGGTGGACGCCGCGCACCCCGGCGTGAACGTCGCTTACCTGCTCGGTCACGCCACGATCCGCCGGGAAGCCGGCGTCGAGTACGGCCAACCCGATCGCGAGGGCCTCGTGCGGATGGCGGGCCTCGTCACCGCGGGGCTCCGCGAGGGCGCCTTCGGCCTCTCCACCGGTCTCGAGTACAATCCGGGCTCGCTGGCCGAGATGCCCGAGCTCGTGCGGGTGGCCGAGCCCGTGGCCGCCGTCGACGGGGTCGTGGCGAGTCACCTGCGGAGCGAGAACGCCGGCGAGGTGGAAGGGGCGCTCGACGAGCTGCTGACGCAGGGCCGCGAGTCGGGGGCGCGCGTCCACGTCTCCCACATCAAGATCGTGCTCGAGGACGACACGGCGGCGGCCACGGCGCTGCTCGCGCGGATGGCCGCGGCCCGGGACAGCGGCATGGACGTCACGGCGGACATCTACCCCTACACCGCCAGCTATACCGGCCTCAGCATCCTGTTTCCCGACTGGGCTCTGCCGCCCGCCGACTACGATTCGGTCGTCGCGTCGCGCCGCGACGACCTGGCCGCGCACCTTCGCCAGCGGGTGGAGAGCCGCAACGGCCCCGGGGCGACGCGGTTCGGCAATGGCGAGTACGCGGGGCGCACCCTGGCCGAGGTGGCCGCCGGAGAAAGCCGGCCCTACGAGGACGTGCTCATCGACCTCGGCCCCGACGGCGCCTCCGCCGCCTACTTCGTGATGGACGAGGACGTGATGAAGCGCCTGCTGGTCGACCGCCACGTGGCGATCTCCTCCGACGGGAGCCCGACGATGCTGCACCCGCGCGGGCACGGGGCGTTCGCCCGCGTGATCCGGCGCTACGTGGTCGGCGATTCGCTGCTCACGATCGAGGAGGCCGTGCGGAAGATGTCCGGGTTCACCGCCTCGATCTTCCGGCTCGACGACCCGGCCGTCGTGGAGGTGCCGCGTGGCCGGGTGCGCACCGGCTGGGCGGCCGACCTGCTCGCCTTCGACCCGGCCGAGGTCGAGGACCAGGCGACCTTCGAGCAGCCGCACCTGCTGGCCGCGGGGATGCGCGGCGTGTGGGTGGATGGGGAGGCGGCCCTGCTGGACGGCGAGCCGGTGGCGGGCGACGGGCGGGGAAGGGCGCTGCGGGCCCGGCGCTGACCGGAGGCCGCCTGCGCCCGGGCTAGGTTCCCGGCCGCACCGCGGACACCACGTAGTCCCGCACGTACTCGTACTTCGGCACGTGCATCACGCGCTGGTTGTAGTTGCCGCCGAAGATCGCGACGGCCAGGTCGAGCTCGGGCACGACGATCACGTACTGGCCGCCGTTCCCGCCCGCGTAGAACGCCGGTAGCTCGCGGCCCCGCCACGGATACGAGAATACCCACCATCCGTATCCGTACCCTTCGTCCCGTATCTGGAAGTGGGTGCGCGTCGCGGTCGCCGCCCAGCCGCGATCGAGCAGCCGGCGGCCTCTCCACGTGCCGTCGTTCAGGTACAGCTGGCCGAGCTTCAGAAAGTCGCGCGGCAGGACGTAGAGCCCGCCTCCGCCGTAGCCCTCCCCGTCGGGCGCCAGGTTCATCGCGTAGTGCTCGGCGCCCAGCGGCCCGGCGAAGTGATCGCGGTAGAAGTCGGGCAGCCACTCCCCCGAGAGTCTCGACAACATCCCGCCCGCCAGGTTCTGCGAGGCGCTGCAGTAGGCCGCGTGCTCGCCCGGCTCGTGCGCCATCGGGAGCTCGAGCGTGTAGCGGAACCAGTCCGACTGTTCCTCCTGGTTCTGCATCCGGTCCTCGCCACCCGGTGAATCGGGGTCGGAGTCGTCGCACGCGAGCCCGGGCGTCATCGTGACCAGGTCCTCGAGCGTCATCCGGCGGGCCCGCGGATCGAGGTCCGGCGGCGGCGCGCCGCCGTACATCGTCTCGTAGACCGGCGCGTCGAGGGTCAGTGTGCCCTCGTGGGCGGCGATGCCCACGAGCGTCGTGGTCACGGATTTCGAGGCGGAACGCGTGCCGTGCAGCTCGTGCCGCGTGTAGTCGTGGAAGTACTCCTCGAGCACCAGCTTTCCGTGGCGGGCTACCAGGATGCCGTGGATGTCCGGCGCGCCGATCGCGTCGATCGGCGTCGTGGCGATCATCCGCACCATCTCCACGAGCGGAGCGGTGTCCATTCCCACGTCCTCGGGCCGCGCCACGTCCCAGCCGTCGCCCGGCGGCGGTGACCGATACTCGTAGGGCGGATCGTCGACCGGGCGTGGGTAGAAGCGCGACGCGCCGTCGGCTCGCTCGAAGTCGTACGTGCCGCCGTTCCAGGGGAAGTAGACGGAGAGTCGATCGAAGTTGGGGTCGTACCGGCCTTGCAGCAGCGTCTGCCCGTCCGCGTCGCGAAACTCGACCGTGTCGCCGGCCATGACGACGCGGTCGATCGGATAGAAGCGGCCGATGTTCGCCTCGGGGTTCCGCAGGAACGCGGTCAGCGAGCCGTCGTCCCGCTGCTCGAATACGAGGTAGAGGTGCAACTCGTCGGGCAGAGACGTCACGACGCCCGTCCACCGGCCTGGGTCGGCCGGCTCGAGCGTCACCGGCGTCGCCATCCGCGCGAAGCTCCGGACGTTGCGCGGCTGGATCCAGTGGCCGCGAACGACGGGCCGTGCGGCGTCCCGGTTCTCGAACCTCCCGCGGAACTCGCCCCGTTCGCCGGGGAGGGAGAAGCGAACCGTGTCGCCCTCGACCTCGACCGGCGCCGAGAATCCGCCGACCGTCGCCCGCCAGCCATTGGTCGTACGCACGAGCTCGAGGGGCCCATCGACCTGGGGACCGAACTGCCGATGCGCAGCCCACAATCCGGCGAGCTCGGGTCCGGGCATGGCGGCGGGGACCGTCGATCGCCCTCCGACGCCGAGTAGCGCGACGACGCCGACGACTCCGAACGCGCCGGCTACCGACCTACGCACGCTTTCTGACCTCCGGCGTCGCTTCGTCGGCCCGCTCGTCCAGCCAATCGAGAATCGGCTGCTTGTTGCTGCTCAGGTTCTTGCGCAGCCAGTCGCACGCGCCCGGCAGGTCGCCGGCGCGCAACGAGCGCAGGATCTCGACGTGCTCGCGATTGGCCGTCTCGATCACCGTGCGCTCGCGGGCGAAGGCGAGTCCGTAGCGCCGGAAGCGGTGCATGAAGTGGCGCACGAGCCCCATCAGCACCTCGTTCCCGCACCCGCCGACGAGCTCGAGGTGCCAGGCCTCGTCGAGCGTCACCCGCGTCTTCATGTCCGGGGCGCCGCGGATCTTCGCATTGAGGCGCTCGAGGCGGTCGAGGTCGGCGGCGGAGGGGATGCCCGCCAGGCGCAGGGCCTCGGGCTCGAGGATCGGCCGCATCTGGTAGACGTCCTCGAACTCCGCCCGCGTGAGCTCGCGAACGAAACAGCCGCGGCGCGGGATGCTGACGAGGGCTTCTTCGGCCACGAGCATGGTGAGCGCCTCGCGCACCGGCGTGCGGCTGACGCCGAGACGCTCCGCCAGGTGCACCTCGTTGATGCGCTGCCCGGCCCGAAGATTCCCGTCGAAGATCATGTCGCGGACCTGGTTGGCCAGCTCCTCACTGAGATTCGGGCGCCGCGGGCGCGTTCGTCGTGCGTTCATATTGTATACAGTATGTAGTCTGTGGGCGGGGCGCAATGGAATCGCGAGGCCCGGGGCGGCGGGCTACACGCGATCAGGTGGTCGGTCGACCGCCTCGCGCAGCAGCGCCACGAACAGGGGGTGAGGCGGCCCGGCGTTCCAGTGCGGCAGGAACAGGGCGGCCAGGTGGAAGCGGCAGTGCGCGTCCTCGAACAGCGTGGCACCCATGCGCGGAGTGTGGCCGCAGTCGACGATCCCGGCCGCGCGAAGCGCCGGAAGGACGGCGGGGTCGAGCGATCGAGTGCAGGAGAACCTCTCTTCGACCCGCGTCCGGCCGTAGACGCGAGCGGCGAGCGCGCCCGACCGCAGCTGCACGGTGTGTCGCCCCCGGAAGTCCCCGCCCCCGATCGTGCATCGATCGGTCGGGATGTTTCCCGTGCAGGGTGCGGGGGCGCCGGCTTCCACCGCCGCCCACAACACGTACCGCGTGCCGCCGCAGACCGCGAGGCACGGGACGTCCGTCTCGCGCACCGCTCGCAGGGCCCGTTTCAGCGCCTCTTCGTTCCGGCAGTATTCGGAACTCTGCGGGGCCACGACGACGGCATCGAGCGTCGTCGGTACGCCTCCGGTCGTGGGGACGAGCGCGGTCGTCGACATCCAGCGGACCTCGAGGTCGACCTTCGCGGCCACCGCTGCCCGGCACAGAGCGGGCTCCAATCGGTCGTGCTTCGGGTAGTCCGGCAGCCGGTCGCCGAAGATCGCGAGGCGGAGCCTCCGCCTGCCCCCGTCAGTCACGCTCGATGCGGAGTCCGCTGGCACGTCGGATCTTCTCGTCGGCCTCGCCGAACAGGCGGGCCGGGCCGTCCGCGAGCAGGGTGAGGAGGCGGCGGACGTGGGGCTGCTCGGTCACCTCGCGCAGCGCGAGAGCGTGCCACTTCCGGTGGAGGCCGCGTTCTCCGAGCGGCAGGGCGCGGACCTTACCGGCGGCGATCCGAGGCGCCGCGGTCCAGCGGGTCATCACGGCGACGCCGACACCCGCCTCGACGAGGGCGAGGATGCCTTCCGTCAGTCGGATCTCGGAAATCCGCCGCGGCCTCACCCCGGACGGCAGCAGGACGCGCCGGAGGAAGAGGTTCTCGACGGGCTCCCGGTTGTACGCCAGGAGATGCTCGTCTTCCAGGTCCTCGGGACGAATCCGCGTCCCCTCCGCCAGCCGGTGTTCGGGAGCGGCCACCAGCACGAGCTCGTCGTCGAACAGGGGAATCGCGGCGAGGCGATTTGCCGGACTGAAATCATAGGCGAGGGCGATCTCGACGTCTCCGAGCAGCACGGCGCTCACCGGGTCGCTCGCCGCTTCCGGCACGATGCCGATCTCGACCCCCGGGTCCGAGCGGCGGTACTCGGCGAGCAGTCGCGGCAGCCAGTGGTAGCCCGTGTAGCACTGCGCCGTGAGCCGAACCTGGCCGATCGATCCACGCGCGATTCCGTGCAGCTCCTGGTCGAGGTCGTCCAGCTCGGCCAGGATCGCGTCCGCCGAACGGAGGATCCGTCGTCCGGCCGTCGTGGGCGTCATCCCGGTCCCCGAGCGATGGAAGACGGTCGTTCCGAGCCGCTCCTCGAGCCGGGCGAGGTGATGGCTCGCGGCCGACTGCGAGACGCCCATGCGCCGGGCCGCCGCGGTCAGGGTGCCTTCGGCCACGACGGCCGCGACGAGCTTCAGGTCTTTCGTGTCGATGTCCATGCTTCGGGCTCCATTGGACGTGTCAGTACAATCGCCGGGGGAGGAGGGGCGGCAGCTCGATCGGCGACCCGAGGATCCGGCGCCGCTCGACGATCTGCTCGACGTGGCGCTCGGAATGGTCGGCGTAGAGCTCCAGCAGATTGCGCAGGGTGATGCGGCCGTGCTCGGGATGCTCGCCCGGTCGACTCCAGTCTTGCGGGGTGGCCGCCCGCAGGAGCGGGAACGTCGTAGCGCGAAGGAGCTCGAACAGGTCGAGGGCCCGCGCGATACAAGAGTCGTCCGCTTCTTCGTACGAGAGGTCCACGCTCCACCGATCCTGGTCGTAGGCGGGCATGAGCGGGTCGTCGCCACCGAGCACCTGTCGGATGCGGACGGCGCCGACGAGCTCGGAGTCGGCCAGGTGGAGCGCGACGTTCATGATGCTCCACCTGCCGGGTTGGGCCTCCGCCCGGAGTGAGGCGTCGGAGAGGTCGCGCAACGCCTCCCGGAGCCGCCGGGGGCCGCTCTCGTAGGCCGTGAGCAAGGACTTCGTGTCGAGATCGGCATAGACCTGTGGGAACGTCGTCGAAACACCGCGCATGGCTCCGGTTTCCTCCG
>JASFRN010000133.1:0-6908 GCA_050114915.1 Gemmatimonadales bacterium
GACCGGGCGATCGAGCGAACGTAGCGTCCGCCTTCCGGATCGGTCTCGGTCAGGTCGCGGATCGGCCCGTCACCGATACGCGTACCGTCCGGCGAGGCCACGATGCGCACCATCGGCCGGCCGATCGCCTCCGGATTCGGGTTCGGCGCCACGACGACTCCGAGTTCGCCGGTATCGAGGATCACGAGCGTCGACACCGGGAAGATACCCATCATGTTGACGAACGCGCGAACCAGCACCTGGTCGTACGAGCTCGTTTCGCTCTCGCGCAGCTGCCGGATCGCCTCGTCGGGCGGACAGGCCTTGTAGCGCTTGTTGTGGCGCGAGATCGCGGTGTCGTAGCTCTCGGTGATCGCGATGATGCGGGCGAACAGTCCCTGCCGTCGCCGCCTGATGACACGAGGGTAGCCGGTGAGGTCGATCTTCATGTGGTGCTCGTAGGTCGCCAGCATCGCCCGGTACGGAGGTTCCTCGAACCCTTCGACCTCGAACAGCATCAGCAGCCCGAAGTCGGGATGCTGGCTGACCATCCGCCACTCCTCCTCGTTCAACCAGCTCTGCTTGTTCAGCACCGACGTCGGGATCAGGACCTTTCCGATGTCGTGGAACAGGGCCGCGAATCCGAGTTCGAACAGGTGCTTCCGGCCGAAGCCGAGGTGCTCGCCCAGCGCCACCGAGAGGATCGCGACGTTGACGGCGTGCAGGAGTGAGTGGTCGTCGTAGTCGCGAAGCGTGAGCATCCCGAGCATCGAGGCCCGGTCCTGCATGACCTGGTCGACCACGCGCAGCACCGCGCGCTCGGCCCGGCGCGCCCCGATCGCCTTCCCGAGCACCACGCCGTTCATCACTTCGCGGGCGGCCTTCACCGAGTAGGCGTACGTCCGGCGCGCGGCTTCGACCGCCTCCACATTCTCCTCGCCCGTGAACAGGGCCGTGGGAGCTCCCACCTGGATGCTCGCCACGTCGGCGTCCCGCAGCCTCCGCTGGAAATTCTCGAGGGGCTCGGCCCCGGGCCGCGGGGTCTCGGCGAGGCCGGTCAGGAAGGTGATCCATTCATCGCGGCGCACCCGCGGGGCGAATTCGATCCGTCCGATGCCGTGCCTGCGCAGCGACTCGCGGAGGGCGGAGAGGACCGCGTAGTCGGCGAGGTCGAGCCGCACCTGGACGTCGTTGACGAACATGTAGTTGCCGGCCACCCAGACGGCGAGGCCACCCTCGCGGTCGCAGACCCGGTCCACCTGTTCCTGCAGGTCGCCGAGTGAGCGCCCGACGATCTCGTTCTCGATCGGATACAGCTGCAGCGTCTTCTGGGCGTTGTACATCGCCGTGAGGACGCCGGTGCTGATCCCGTGATCCTGGACCGTCGTCATGCTTCCTCTCCTTCGACCGGCGGGGTCGAGTCCGGTTCCGATTCGACGTGTCGCAGGGACACCCGCACGGCATGGGCGACGGTGGACGTTCGGTCGTCGGCCGCCTTGCGCAGCTCCGCGACCGCGTCCGGAGTTCCGATCAACGCGAGGGCCCGGGCGGCGCTGGCGCGCAACGCCGCGCCGTGCCGACCACCCCACCAGCGGCGGCCGTTGAGAAGTTCGCCGAGGGGTCCGACGGCATCGTCGCCGCTGACGGCGACGAGCCCTTTCAGATAGGCCATCTGCTCGGCCGTGTCCCGCGATTCGAATCCACGGGCCGACACCGCGTCACCGATCGCGCGCTCCGCCTCCGTCCCGCCGAGGCTGGTCAGCGCCTGGACGGCCGCGACGCGCACCGTCGCTTCTTCGTCCTCGAGCGCGCCGAACACCACCTGTCGGGCGAGCTCCGAGTCGGTCTGTCCCAGCGCGCTGATCGCCGCGCGGCGCGCCACCGCTTCCGGCCGTCGAGCCGCTTCCACCAGCCCCCCCACGGCGTCCTCGACTCCGAGGCGGGCGACGATCGCCGCGGCTTCCGCGGAGAGCATCGGGTCTTCCGCCTCCAACAGCCGTGTGACCTGGCGCGGGAAGCGCAGGATGAGCCGATCCAGGGCATCCTCGACCTGGCGCCGGAGGATCCGGTCGGTCATGGCCGGGAGCGCGCGGACGAGGGTCGGAATCGCCTCGGCCTGCAGGGCGCCGAGGAGGGCGTCCAGCTCCTCTTCGGCCGGACCGTCCTCGATGCCGTCGCTCGCGCTCACGAGCTCGGCCATCGCCTCGCTCATGTCGCGGAGGAGCGAAGCCACGAGCTCCTGCGTATCACGCTCGCCGGTCTTGTTGGCCAGCAGCTGGAGCTCGTTGACGATGAGGGCGACGGTGGCGAAGTCCGCGTCACGGATGAGCCGCGGCAGAAGCTCGCGCAGGATGTCGACGACCTGCCGCCTCCGCTCCTGGTCCCGCATCTCGAATTGATCGAGCAGCGCGAGGGTCACGTCGTGGGCGAGCGGGCGGTTGACCTCGAGCTCCATCTCCCGCTGCAGATACTGTCGGTCCGCCTCGTTGAGGCACAGGGCGTTGAACCCGTCGTCGACTTCGGGCGGCACGGGGCCCGCCTCGAGCACCTTCTCGATCTCGCCCGTCGGCACCTTCTCGCCCGCCCCCGCGTGACGATCCGCGCGCGGAAGATCCATCGCCTCGTCCTCGGAAACGTCGACGTACTCGATGCGGATGAGCGAGAAGTCGCGATGCCACAACGTGGCGAGGAGGTCGGCCTGCCGGCCCTGGCGCACGGCGGCGACGATTTCGAGGAACTCGCGCAGCTCGATCTGCTCACATCCGGGCAGGAACGCGATCGAGCGGAGGCCGTCGCGGAAGAACATGAAAGAGAAATTGTCGTGGCCGAGCGGGTGGTCGTAGACAGGGTGATCCCGCCACAGCAGGCGGCTTTCGTCGAAGCGGAGGGTGAGGTGCGGAAGTTCGTCCCACAGCTCGAGCGCCTGTTCGCGGACGGCCCGATGGAACCTGTCGATCAGGGGGTTGCCGGAGACGTACGCCTGCCTCGCCTTGAGCTCCTTCAGCAAGGTCGTTACGAATTCTTCGATCTGGCCGGCCGTCTCGAGGTCCACGTCGGCGGACGCGCCGGCGTCCGCCGACTCGGTCGGCAGGGTCAGGCTCTGAGACTCATCCATCCTCGTGTCCGCTTGAATTCCGGAGTGACCCCCGGGCGGAACGGTTCTCCGCCCCCGGCTACTCCGAGTTCTGGCGCCGCCGCATCGGCTCCCAGCGGGCCTCGCTCGTGCCGGCAGTACTGTTCACGGATCGTGCCAGCGTGAACAACAGATCGGACAACCGGTTCAGGTACGGGATGATGGCTTCGGCCAGGTCGGGCCGATCGGGCAGGATCAGCGTCGCCGCGCGCTCGGCGCGCCGGCACACGGTGCGAGCAACGTGCAGATGGGCGCCGGCGAGGCAGCCGCCGGGCAGAATGAACGAGTCGAGGGGCTCCAATGTGGCGTCGAGACGGTCGATCCACGCTTCCAGCGCTTCGATCCGGCCGGGCGAGAGCTCGGGGATCGAGCCGCTGGCCTTCGCCTTCTCCGGCTCGGCGGCCGCGAGGGCGGCTCCCACCGCGAACAGGTCCGACTGGACCGCCTCCAGGTCCCCCGTGCCGAGCGCCCGGTCGCGATCCAGCGCGAGCACCAGCCCGAGCCAGGCGTTCAGCTCGTCGACCGTGCCGTACGCCTCGACTCGTGCATCGTGCTTGGGAACCTTGCGTCCTCCGTACAGCGACGTCTCGCCGCGGTCCCCGGTCTTCGTGTAGATCTTCAACGTCCAGCCCGCGGTTCGTCGTCAGGTGGGAGGCCGTACAGGGTGTCGAGGGATCGCAGGTCGCGCGACGAGATCGCGAAGTTGCGGTTTCCCGGGTGCATGACGTCGCCGGGGTCCTCGCTGTGGGGAAGGCCGAGTGCGTGGCCGACTTCGTGCAGGGCCACGAGCCGGCGGAACTCGTCGCTCATCGGCGACCCGTCCGCGTGGTCGAGGGCGAGCACGACGACGACCCGTCGGATGTACCCGCCGTCGTTCAACCGTCGGTGGGCGGCGCCGGCCTGGGAGGTCGGGAAGCGGTCGATCCAGCGGAACTCGATGTCCGCGTTCCCGGTTGTGTCGGTGACCTCGAACCGAATCGGAAGGCCGGGTACGGCGGCCCAGACGTCGAGCGCGTGGCGGGCGGCGTTCCAGAACGCCTCGCGCCCGCCCGGGGGTTGCCCGAACGCCACGCGAAGCGTGCGGTGGCTGCCCGGCTCGATACGCCAGCGCGCCGCGGCCGCGGTGCCCGCGTCTTCGGGAGATTCGACGTATGCGACGCCCGGAGGCACGACGGACTGCGCCGCCAGCGAAGCGGGCGCGCACAGCGTCAGAACGGCCGAAAGAACGAGTACGTGGCGCGGCAGGATCATGCCTCCGAAAGCGGGGGTCTGCGGATGCCAGAGGGTGCAAGATAGAGGGGTCGTTTTCGGGTTGACAACACGGGGGGTGCGGCGTACCATCGTTGGCCCATCGCGGGGTGGAGCAGTCTGGTAGCTCGTCGGGCTCATAACCCGAAGGTCGCAGGTTCGAATCCTGCCCCCGCTACTATCGGTCGGGTCATGCCCCGTGCGCTGGCGACGGCAGGCGGGGCATTTTGCTTGGCCCGGCTCAGCGACCACAGGGGCTGAGCGGGACGGTCCGGGGTAGCTCAGAGGCCAGAGCGGGTGGCTGTTAACCACTAGGTCGAGGGTTCGAATCCCTCCCCCGGAGTTGCCCGGCCGGCCATGGACCGGCGGGCTGGAGGCTGGGTAGCTCAGTTGGTAGAGCACCGCACTGAAAATGCGGGTGTCGGCGGTTCAAATCCGTCCCCAGCCATGCCTGGAAAACGCTCAGGGGCGTAGCTCAACCTGGCAGAGCACCGGTCTCCAAAACCGGCGGTTGGGGGTTCGAGTCCCTCCGCCCCTGCTGCGGCGGTACAGCGAGCCGGGCTCGCGTAGCTCAGTGGTAGAGCGCATCCTTGGTAAGGATGAGGTCGCGGGTTCAATCCCCGCCGCGAGCTCTAGACACCGGCCGGAGGGCCGGCGCGTGGAGCGAAGCAGGATGGAGGGCCGGCAGGACGGGCGCCCGTAGCTCAGCTGGAAAGAGCATCGGCCTTCTAAGCCGAGGGTCGCAGGTTCGAGTCCTGCCGGGCGCGTCAGTGCGTGACGAAAGGTGGTTGACGCCCCCATCGTCTAACGGCTAGGACACCACTCTTTCAAGGTGGAGATAGGGGTTCGATTCCCCTTGGGGGTATGGAGCACGCACGACGCTGACGGGCGAAGTAAGCAGTTGCGGGGCCGTAGCTCAGCTGGGAGAGCGCCTGAATGGCATTCAGGAGGTCAGGGGTTCGACTCCCCTCGGCTCCACTCGCAGGAACAGGCAGTAACGCGCGCCGCTAGCTCAATCGGCAGAGCAACTGGCTCTTAACCAGTAGGTTGAAGGTTCGATTCCTTCGCGGCGCATCGCAGCACCGCACGATCCGGCATCGGTACTGGCCGGCGCGCGCCCGTAGCTCAGTCTGGATAGAGCGTCGGCCTCCGGAGCCGAAGGTCACAGGTTCGAATCCTGTCGGGCGCACTTCTCCTCGCTTCGCTCGTCGGCGTACGCCGACAGGATTCTCACCGGTGCTCCTGCGGGCCGCTGCGCGGCTCCTCGGAGGGTCGCTTCGCGACCGCGAATCCATGTGGCCCCGGTCAGACGCCGAACTGGCGCAGGTGATGGTCCAGGTGCTTGTAGGCCAGCCAGCCCACCTCGTTCGCGGACAGGTGGCCGAACAGGTCGTGCTCGAGGCCGCCTCCGGTCGCCTCGAAGTCGTCCAGGGTGCGCAGCAGGCGTTGCTTCTCTGCGGCGAACGGACGCTCGTCCCTTACCTCGTACTGCGGATGCGTCCGCAGGCCGCGAGGAAAAGGCCGCTTGCTAAGCACGACAGGCTTGATCAGGGGAGCGGCCATCCGGATCCACCAGGGCGTGCCCGTGAGTGGCTTTCCATTGAGGACATCCTGCGCATCGGCGCAGTGTGCCAGCATCTGGCCGATCGACATCTCGCCCCATCGTGCTGTACTCGTCGGCGTCAACCGTTCGAGCCGCTCGCGGACGGAAGCGGCGACGGCGGGATCGTACAGGCTCTGTTTCGTGGATGACATGCCCCCATTCTATGGGATGCTGGCCATACCAGCCGCCCGTATCATGTTCGCCCCATGATCTCCGTCTCCGATCTCGAAAAGTCATTCGGCGACCGCACGCTGTTCGCCGACGTCGCGTTCCAGCTGAACCCGGGCGAGCGCTACGGCCTGGTCGGCGCGAACGGATCCGGCAAGACGACGCTGCTCGAAGTCCTCGCGGGCCGACAGGATCCGAGCGCCGGCACGGTGTCGATGCCCCGGCGCCTGGAGCTCGGCGTGCTCGAGCAGGACCAGTACGCCTACGAGGACGAGGCCATCCTGCAGGTGGCGATGATGGGCAACGCCGAGCTCTGGGAGGCGCTGGAGGAAAAAGAGGCGCTCCTCGCCGACGAGAACGGGGAGTTCGACGTGGAGCGCTTCGCCCGGCTCGAAGAGACGGTCCAGCGACACGACGGGTATGCGGCCGAAGCACGAGCCTCGAGCATCCTCGAGGGGCTCGGCCTGCCGGCGGAGGTGCACCGACGACCGATGTCCACGCTCTCCGGTGGTTTCAAGCTCCGCGTGCTGCTCGCGCAGACCCTCGCCGGATCGCCGGACGCCCTGTTGCTGGACGAGCCGACGAACCACCTGGACATCCTCTCGATCCGCTGGCTCGAGAAGTTCCTGCGAGAGTTCGCCGGTCCCGTGGTCGTGATCTCCCACGACCACCGGTTCCTCGACAACGTCGCGACGCACATCCTCGACGTCGATTACGAGACGGTGACGCTGTACCCGGGGAACTACACGGACTTCCTCTCCGCCAAGGCGCTGGAGC
>JASFRN010000134.1:0-6763 GCA_050114915.1 Gemmatimonadales bacterium
CGCTCGCTCGGCTTCGCGTTCGCCCTCGCCCTGTTTCTGGTGTTCCTGATCCTGGCGGCGCAGTTCGAGTCCCTCATCCAGCCGCTGGTGGTGCTGGCCGCCGTGCCGCTGGCGGTGATCGGGGCGGTGCTCGCCCTGTTCCTGGCCCGCGGCGGGATCAACGCGATGAGCGGAATCGGAATGGTGATCCTGATCGGGATCGTGGTGAACGACGCGATCATCAAGGTGGACTTCATCAACCAGCAGCGGGCCGCCGGGGCGACGAAGCGGCACGCGATCCTCGAGGCGGGCCGGCTGCGCCTGCGCCCGATCATCATGACCACGGTGACCACCGTGCTCGGCCTTCTGCCCATGGCGCTCGGCTGGGGGGCGGGCGCCGATCTGCGAGCGCCGCTGGCGATCGCGGTAATCGGCGGGCTGACCTCCGCCACGCTGCTCACCCTGATCGTGGTCCCGGTCATCTATTCGCTGGTCGTGGCCCCGGGTGAGCCGGTTTCCCTCCAGGCCGTCCGCAGGGCTGCCCGTGCCGTGCCGACCGACGCCAGCCCGGAGACCGCTTCGTGATCGATCTCTCGATTCGGCGACCGATCGCGACGGCCGCGATCTACATCGCGCTCGTGGCGCTCGGCATCTACTCGTTCCGCCTCATCCCGGTCGAGTTGCTGCCGGACGTCGATTATCCGCGGCTGAGCGTTACCGCGAGCTGGAGCGGCGCATCGCCGGAGACGATGGAGGCGTTCGTCACGTCGCAGCTCGAAGCAGCGGCCCAACAGGTCGGCGGGGTCCGAAAGATCACCTCGACCTCGCGAGCGGATTCCCGGGGCACCGGCTCCACCGCGAACATCGACATCGAATTCGAGCGGGATACGCGAATGGACTTCGCGCATCTCGAGCTGAGCGAGCGAATCAACTCGATGCGGGACGAGCTGCCCCCGAACGTCGAGCCGCAGGTCGAGCCCTACACGCCGGACGAGTTTTCGGAGGAAGACCAGCGCTTCCTCTCCTACATGATGCGGGGCTCGTATACGGAGGCGCGTCTCGCCGAGGTGGCCGAGGAGGAGATCAAGCCGGCGATCGAGGCGGTGGACGGCGTGTCGGCGGTGTTCGTACGAGGCTCGCGCGAGCGCGAAGTCGCGATCGAGCTCGATCGCGAAAAGCTCGATGCACTGGGGATCCGTCCCCAGGAAGTCAGCGCCCGTGTCCGGGAGCTCTCGCAGGTCCGGGCGCCCGGATCGCTCCTGCTCGAGGGCCGCCAGTATGCGCTCTCGGTCCGCACGCGGGTCGACGCGGTGTCGGAGCTCGAGACGATGGTCGTGGCGACGCGCAACGGGAACCCCGTGCTGCTGCGCGACGTGGGTAAGGTCCGCGAGCGAATCGCCGATCCGACCCAGTATTTCCGGATCAACGGCCAGCCTACGATCTTCATCGAAGTCCGGCGGGAGGCCGGGACGAACGCCGTCCGGGTGGCCGACGACGTGAAGCAGGTCGTCGCCCAACTCGGAGACCGGCTGCCCCCGACGGCGGCCCTGGAACTCGACGCCGACGAGAGCCGCGAGATCGGAAAGCAGCTCACCGATCTTCGACTGCGCGCCGTCGCCGCCGCGGTGGTCATCTTCCTGGTGCTGATGTTGTTCCTTCGGTCGCTCGGCGCCGTGCTCATCGTGTTCGCGACGATCGGCTTCAGCACCCTGATCGCGATCAACCTGCTGTTCCTCGGCGGCTTCTCCCTCAACGTACTGACGCTCGCCGGTCTGGCATGGGGGTTCGGCCTCATCGTCGACAACGGGATCGTGGTGCTCGAGAACGTCGAGCGGCACAGCGGGGAGGGGGAACCTCCGCAGGAGGCGGCGCGCCGGGGCGCGCGCCAGGTCGTGCTCCCGGTGATCGCGGCCACGGCGACGACCGCGATCGTCCTCGTGCCCTTCCTGTTCATGCAGGGCGATCTGCGGATCTACTATCTGCCGCTGGGTTTCGCGGTGGGGTTCTCGATCATCGCGAGCCTGTTCGTGGCGTTCACGTTCGTGCCGACGATGACGAGTCGGCTGTATGCGAAACGGGCGAAGACGGCCGACGGCGCCGATGCGGCGGAGACGGGGAAGCGTCCCTGGTACCTGGTCGCCTATCGAACGCTGCTCGACCTGTCGCTCGACCATCCGTTCGTCGTGACGGTCCTGTGCGTGGCGGCCCTCGGGGGGAGCTGGTGGCTGTTCGACAACCACGTCACCCGGGGCACGGTGTGGCGCGGCCTGTGGGGCCAGGACACCTACATCACCGTGTACATCGAGTTTCCGCGCGGAGCGGGCCTCGAGCGTACCGACGAGCTGACGCGCTCGTTCGAGGGACGGATCGCGTCGATGCCCGAGGTGAAGCGGTTCGAGACGCAGGTGCTGCCCCAGTTCGCCTCGATCCGCATCGAGTTCCCGAAGGAGCTGGAGAGCACCCAGGTGCCGGTGGCGATCAAGGAGCAGATGGTCGCCTACAGTTATCAGTTCACGGGCGCCGAGGTGCGCGTGTACGGCTACGGTCCGAGCTTCTACGGGGGCGGCGGCAGCCCGCCCAACTACCGGCTGAAGATCCTCGGCTACAACTACCTCGAGGTTCAGCAGATCGCCGACGAGCTCGCCCGCCGGCTCGAGCGGTTCAGCCGGATCGAGGACGTCGATCCGAACGCCTCCGGGGCCTGGTACGAGCGGGACAAGGAGTTCGAGTACTTTCTGGATGTAGATAGACAGGCCATTGGAGCACATAATCTTACGATCGAGCAGCTGCTCAATTTCGTGACGGCCAACATTCCCGGTCAGGGAGGGCTCGGGCGCACCCGGATGCGGGTCGGCGGCGAGGAGTTGACCTTCTCCGTGAAGCTGGCGGGTTACGACGACTTCGATCTTCTCGCGCTCCAGGATCTGCGGGTGCCGACCGACGACGGCGAGGTGCGGCTGGCCGACGTCGCGAGCATCCAGCGCCGCGACGTGCTGGCCCGCATCATCCGAGAGGACCAGCAGTACCAGCGCACGGTGGCGTGGGAGTTCCGGGGACCCCGAAAGCTGGGTGACCTGGTACGCGACGTGGTGCTCGACGCGACGACGCTTCCGCCGGGCTACAAGGTCGAGGAGGACGACACCTTCCGCTGGGATCCGGAAGAGGCGACGCAGGTCTACTTCGCGCTCGGATTCGCGGTGCTGCTCATCTACATGGTGACCGCGGCGCTGTTCGAATCGCTCGCGGCGCCGTTCGTCGTGCTGCTGACGCTGCCGCTGGCGCTCATCGGGGTGTTCCTGATCTTCTTCTACACGGGCAGCGCGTTCAGCCGCACGGCTTACATCGGAACGATCATGATGGCCGGGATCGTCGTGAACAACGCGATCCTCATCGTCTACCACATCGGCGAGCTGCGGCAGCGATTGCCGTCCCGCGAGGCGATTCTTCAGGGCACGCTGGAACGTGTCCGGCCGATCCTCATGACCACGTTCACGACGATCTTCGGGCTGCTTCCCCTGGTCCTGTTCGCGCGCAGCACGGATGAGAACATCTGGAATTCGCTGGCGCTGGCGACGATCGGCGGGCTGATCTCGAGCACGCTGTTCGTTCTGGTGGCGATTCCAGTCGCGTACCGCTATCTGGTGGTGCGGGGAGGGGATTGAGGCGGCAGGGCACCCACGACCGGAGGTATTCGATGCCGATCAGATGCCGCCACACGCCCCGCGTCCCGCTCTTCGTCCTCGTCGCCGCCTGCCTGCTCGAGGCATGCCGTCCCGGTCCAGCTTCGGATCCGGGCACGGCTTCCGCCGGCGGTCCGGACGTCGCTGCGGAGCCGCCGGCGGAAGCCGCCACGCCCGCTCGGCCGCCCGAGGAGGAGTCGCCGACGACCAGCGAGGAGGCGGTCGGCCCGGACCTGCTCGGCTTCCATTACCGGGCCCTCGGCACGGAGCCGTTCTGGGGGATCGAGGTCACCGCCGACAGCCTGGTCTACACAACCCCCGAGAGCGATCCGTTGCGCTTTCGGGTCACGAAGGTGCGCCGCTGGGCGGGCAACGACGTGGTCAGCGGCGAAGCGGACGGGCGCGCGATCGAGGTCACGATCACCCGGGGCGCCTGTAGCGACGGGATGAGCGATCGGCGCTACGAGTTCACCTCTCGGGTGCTGCTGGAGGATCGGGAGCTGACGGGGTGCGCGTTCGAGCTTGGCGCCGGGCCGTCCCGTCCGGCGGCCACGAATCCGGTCGAGGCCGCCGGCCTGCGGACGGCGGTCGAGGGAGCGCGTGAGATCCGGGCCCGGGAGTCGTGGTTCGAGCGCTACGTCGGCTCTCTCGATACGAGCGACGGAACGACGGCGATGTTCGCGGCGCATTTCGAGGGCGATGACGTGCGAATGATAGAGTTCCGTATCTCCCGGGGAGACGAAGTGCTTCGCGAGACGACGTATTACTTCGCGGGCCGCGGCGGACCCGAACCCGCACCCAGCCTGGTAGACGGCGAGATGCGAGCCCGGGCCGGCGATTCCACGACCTGGTTCCTGCTCGGCTACGACGCGTCGGGCGCTCCCTCGGGGCAGGTCGTGCAGGTGGACGGGCACCCGGTCGGACCGCCGAACGGACTCGTCGGCGAGGAGCTGCAGCGCTCCCGCCGGCTCGTCGCGGCCGCCCGCCGCGCCCGACGCTGACCGGAGCCGCGGAGACCGGTTCTTACGCCGTTCGATCAGAGCGCCCCTTCTGAACGAGCTGTCGGGCGACGTACGCCCGACGGCGCCGACGAAGGAAGGCCCGATGCCGAACTCCCGCCTGCTCACACTGCTGCTGATCGCCGCCTCCACGATCGACATGACGGCCTGCCACGACGAACCCGCGGTAGGTACCGTCGCCGTCGCCGACTCGGCCGGCGTTCGCCTGCTCACCGCACTCGGTCCGGGCTGGAGCCCGGAGTCGGGCTGGCGACTCGAGCTGGATCTGGAGATCGGCGCGGCCGACGGGGCCGAGTCCTTCGGGCGCATCGTCGACGTGGTCCCGCGCCGGATCGGAGGCGTCTGGATCGCCGATGCCCACGACCGCCGCGTACGGGGCTTCGACGAGGCGGGGAGGGAGGTGGCCGCCTTCGGAGGAGCCGGCGACGGGCCCGGCGAGTTGCGTTCGATCGGCCGGATCGGCGAGCTCCCCGACGGCCGACTGCGAATCGGGGGACGGATGCCCGTCGAGCTGTATCAGTTCGATACGGCCGGCCGGCCGCTCGGGAGGATCTCCGTGGCGCCCGACGCCGACCGCGAGGTCCTGGCGGCCGAAGTGGCCGGGTCCGGCGAGGCGCCGCCGGCCGGACCGAGCATGGGAAGCTGGCGGTTCGGAACTGACGGGGCGCCGTTTCTGCAGACCACGACGCTCGAGGCTTCGGCCGACGGCGTACGGCGACACGACGTCCTGGGCCGGGTGAGCGCGGAGGGCGTGTCGACGAAGCTCGTGGAGTGGGAGGCGCCGGCGATGCGCGGCGGCATCGGCGGTGAGCTCCTCCTGCTGCGACCGGCGGCGTCCTGGACGCCGGCCGCCGACGGAGGCGCGTGGTGGACTCGGGGTGACGGCTACGAGGTGCGCCGCGTGGACCCCGCGGGCCGGCTGCGGTCGGTGCTCCGGCGTCCGGGAGCGCGCATCGCCCTCACGGCGGACGTGAAGCAGCGCTTTCGGTCGAGCCTCGCCGACGAAGCCGACAACCCCGCGTTGCTGGCCATGCTCGAGAACGCCGTGTTCCCGGATTCATTGCCCGCCACCGCGGGCTTGTGGGCTTCGGACGACGACCGGTTGTGGGTCGGAGTGACGGACGCGGCGTGGCCGCTGCGGCTCGAGGAGCCCAACGCGCTCGACGTGTTCGAAACCAGCGGTCGCTATCTCGGGCGGCTGGCGATCCCGGCCGGGCTGCGGCCGACCCGGGTCACGGCCGACCATCTATACGGTGTGTGGGAAGACGAGCTCGGCGTGACCTACGCCCGCCGCTACCGCATCGTCAGGGAAGGATAGACCGGGCGGGGCGTTGCGTCGCGGCGTCTCCGGTGTACGTTTGGCGCCCCGGGCCGGAGTGGCGGAACTGGCAGACGCGCGAGACTCAAAATCTCGTGGGAGCAATCCCTTGCGGGTTCGATCCCCGCCTCCGGCATGAACTGCGCACAGGCAGCGGTACGTTTCCTCGCTACGCGCGGAAACGCTCCTCAGCGCTGCGCGCTTCGTCGACGATCCCCGCCTCCGGCATGAAGTACATAGAGGAAGCGGTACGTTCACTCGCTGTGCTCGTGAACGCTCGTCGTCGCTGCGCTCGTCCTCGGCGATCCCTTCTCCCGCGTCTACCTCGTGCCGAAGCTCACCGGCAGCTCGATCCACACCCCGACGGGCTCGTCGTCGAGAACGGCGGGCGTGAACTGCGCCCGGCGCATTACTTCGACCGCCACTTCGTCCAATTGGACGAGTCCGCTCGAACGCTTCAGCAGCGCCCTGGTCACCGAGCCCGATTCCGCTACGTAGACGTAGAGCTGGGCGGTACCCTCCATGCCCGCTTCACGCAGGGCCGGGGGATAGCGCTCCTGGAGCTCCCGAAGCAGCTCGGTGCGGTTGCGAAGTATCGGTTCCTGGTCCCTGGGCACGAAGGAAGGGATGCTCTCCGGCTCCGCGCCCGGAGGGACAGGGGGCAGGTCGCGGCGCGGCGCGAAGCGTCCCGGCACCCGGTCATGGCGCGGGGCGAGCGGCAGGAGCCGGTATGGCCCCTCATCCTCCATCAAGACCGCCGCTACCCG